>CAZBVC010000015.1:0-19573 GCA_964495255.1 uncultured Oscillospiraceae bacterium | reverse complement strand
CCGAGCCGGAAAGCACGTCGTACAGGCGCGGAATGAGCTGCACAAGCGTCGTTTTTGCCGAGCCCGAGCCGCCGATGACGCCGATCGTTTCGCCCGAGCGGATCGCAAGGTCGATATGCGAAAGCGTCAGGTTTTCGGGATCGTCCGCATAGCTGAAACAAACGTCGTGAAAGACCACGCCGCCGTTTGCCACCGTAAGCGACGGCTCCGCCTTCTCGTCGTTGACGGCGGGAACCTCGTCCAACACCTCGACGATGCGCTTCGCGGACGCGGTGGACAGAACGAGGTTGACGAACACCATCATGATCATCATCAGCGAGATGAGGATCTGCGAAATATAGCTGATAAAGCTCATCAGCTCGCCCGTTTTGAGCGTGCCCGCGAGGATATCCTGCCCGCCGAGCCAAAGCACAGCCAAAATGCAGGCATACATGGTGAGCTGCATGACGGGCGAGCCGAGTACGAGTACCTTTTCCGCTTTCCGCTGCGCCGTTTTGAGCGCCGCGGCGGAATCGGCGAACCGCTCGGCTTCATAATCGCCGCGCACAAACGCCTTGACCACGCGAATCGCAATCAGGTTTTCCTGTGTGCGGGCGTTCATGAGATCCAGCTTTTTGAGCATGATCTCGAAGCGCGGAAACGCGAGCTTGGAGAGGGTGAACATCACGAGCGCGAGGAACGGAATCGCGCAAAGTATGATGACGGAGAGCCGCGTGCTGATGCGCAGCGCCATCACGGTTGCAAGAATCAGCATGATCGGCGCGCGCATGAGCATGCGGATGCACATTTGGAACGCGTGCTGCAAATTGGTCACGTCGTTGGTCAGGCGCGTGATGAGCGAGGGCGTGGTGAAGCGATCCGTGTTTTTGAAGGAGAACGCTTCGATCTGCTCAAACAGCTTCATGCGCAGGTTCTTTGCAAACCCGTGCGCCGCCGTGACGGAAAACTTGGCGCACAGCGCGCCGAACAAAAGCGCGCCCGCCGCCATGAGCACCATGAGGCCGCCTATTTTGAAAATGTAAGGATAATCCGCGCTCGGAATGCCGACGTCAACGATGCGCGCCATCAAAAGCGGGATGAACACTTCCAGCACGACCTCGAGCGCCACCATCAGCGGCGAGAGAAGCGCGTATTTCGCGTATTTTCCGATAAAGGGTTTCAGTTTTCGAATCATGTATCTTTCCTTTCGATTGGTTCGATGAACAGGCAGGGCGGTTCGATCCCATCGGCGAGATTCTCCGTTATGCGGGCGAGGAAACGCGCAAGCTCCGCCTTCTCGCTTTCGTCAAACCCGCGAAACGTCAGCTCGTCCACCGCGAGACGCGCCTTGCGATGCAGCTCGTATTCGCGTATGGCGGCGTCGGTCGCGCAGAGACGGTTGCGGCGGCGGTTGTCGGGATCCTCCCGCTTTTCGAGCAGACCCGCTTTTTGCAGACGCTTTGTGGAAAGCGCCACGGACGCGGGCGTTACATGCAAAAGATCCGCAAGCTCCTGCTGCGTGACGTTCGGGTTTTGGATGAGCGCTTCGATCAGCGGCATCTGCATGGGCATGAGCGACAAGCCCTCCGTCGCGCGGCGCATATGTTTCTTGCGGTAGAGCATGACCAAAACCATCGCGCGCCCGAGCTGATACAGCTCCATATGGAATCAACCTCCTTTCCGACAGGATATGGCATATTGTAAATTAAACGCTTAACAATAAACCGTTTATCAATATAGCAGGGCGCCGATCGGTTGTCAAGCGGCGTTTTCGATGATATGATGGGCATCATAAAATAACGCCGCAGGCATGCGGAAAAGAAGGATTATGGCAAAAAGGGAAATTCACGGAAACACCGCGGGCGTGCGCGACAGCCTGCTAAACGAGATGCTCGGTTTGTACGACATGACCATGTCGGCGGACGAGTTTTTGTCGGACGAGGTATGCGACTTTTTGGTTGCGGTTACGTCGCGCATCGGGCGCGAGGTGCTCGTTTATGTCTCTCGCGCGGGCTCGATCGAGGACGTTCGCATCGGGGACGATCACTCCGTGCATATGGAGGAGATGCGCCTTGTGCGCAACATTGACCGATTGTCGGGCGCGCGCTGCATCCATACGCATCCGAACGGCACGGGCTATCTCTCGGACGTTGACGTCGGCTCGCTCAACGCGCTTCGGCTGGACGCGATGGCGGCAATCGGCGTGAAGGACGGCAAGGCGGGAAGCGTTTACGCGGCGTTCATCGGCGAGATGGAGGGCGAGGAGCGGCAAACGGTGTTCTTCGGGCCCATGCGCGCGCATCATCTGCCGCAAAAGCGCCTGATGGATGAGATTTCGGCGGCGGACGCGCGCCTCATGAGCGTGGGGTACAACATCGTCGAAATCAAGCCCGATCGGGCTGTGCTTGCGGGCATCGAGTCTTCGGATGGTTACGATACGCTTTCCGAGCTGGCGGCGCTTTGCGAAACGGCGGGCGTCAAGGTCGTTTACCGCGAGCAGCAGCGGCGCAGAAGCGTTGACGCCTCCACCTATATCGGAACGGGCAAGGCGGAGGAGCTGGCGCTGACCGCGTCCGCCGTGGAAGCGGATATTTTCGTGTTTGACGACGAGCTGACCGCCGTTCAGCTTCGGAATTTGGAGCAGATTCTCTCCCTGCCGATCATCGACCGAACGATGCTGATACTGGATATTTTCGCGCAGCGCGCACAGTCCCGCGAGGGGAAGCTGCAAGTCGAACTGGCGCAGCTCAAATACCGTCTGCCGCGCCTGCTCGGCATGGGGCGCGTGCTTTCACGGCAGGGCTCGTCGGGCGTCGGGATGCGCGGGCCGGGCGAAAAGAAGCTGGAAATCGACCGCCGCAGGATCCGCAGACGCGTGTTCGAATTGGAGCAGGAGCTTGCCGAAATCGAGAAGCAGCGTTCGCTGCGGCGCGAGCGGCGGGAGAAGAACCCCGTGCCGCTCGTTGCGCTGGTCGGCTATACGAACGCGGGCAAGTCCACGCTTTTGAACCTGCTTTCGGGCAGCGACGCGCTTGCCGAGGATAAGCTGTTTGCGACGCTGGATCCCATCGTGCGGCGCGTCACGCTGCCAAACGGCACGGAATGCCTGCTTTCCGACACGGTCGGGTTTATCAACAAGCTGCCGCACGATCTCGTCAACGCGTTCCGTTCCACGTTGGAGGAGGTCAGGAACGCGGATCTCATCCTGCACGTTGCGGACGTTTCGAGCGAGGCGCTCGACGCGCAGATGCGCGTTGTGGACGAGGTGCTCGCCTCCCTCGGCGCGGCGGATACGCCCCGCATCGAGGTGTTCAACAAGATCGACAGGGTGCATGGCAGCGCTTTGCCGCATAAGAAGGATGCGGTCTGCATCAGCGCGGTTGAGGGGACGGGCGTTTCCGAGCTGCTGGAACGGATACAGGCGCAGCTTTCCAAAACGCAGATTCGCATCGAGCTGACCGTGCCTTACGCGAAGTATGACGCCATGCAGCTCATCCGCAAAACGGCGACGGTGCTTTCCGAAGCGCATGGGGACGACGGCGCGCATCTGACGCTGCTGCTCGACGAGGGCGAGCTTTGGCGCATCAAGAACGCCTTAAAATAGAACGGAGACAGATAAAACGGATACACAAAAGCGACGGGAAATCCGCCGTTTTTACATAAATCACTATAAGAGCTTTTTCTTTTTGAACAGCCCGAAGCACGCGACAACGACGATCACGCTCAGCACGATTACGCCGACGTAGCCAAACCGCCAGCCGAGCTCGGGCATATAGGTAAAATTCATGCCGTACCATCCGACGATCAGCGTCAGCGGCAGAAAGACCGTCGTGATCACGGTGAATACTTTCATGATCTGATTGGTCGTATAGTCCAAAGAGGATTGATACGCCTCGCGCACCTGCATCAGGTTGTCGCGCAAAAGCTGGGTGTTGCTTGAAAGACGATCCATCTTGCGCCCGAGATTCGCAAAATGATGCAGCTTGTCGTCGCGAAACAGATCGTCCTCGTTGGCTTCCAGGGCGTCGGTCAGATCGACAAACTGCGCGTAATAGTTGCGAATGATGAGCAGCTTGCGGCGAAGCGCCAGCACGTCGGCGTTGAAGCGTTTGCCGGTCGTACCCTCCTCGACCTGAGCCTCCATTTTCTCGACCATCTTTTCATACGCTTCGAGATGGGCGTTGTCCTGCCGCACGAGCCGATCAAAAAACAGGCAGATGATGCGTTCAAGCGACGTGGTCGCGGGGTTGACGCGCGTAACCGCCTCGGTAAACGCCTGCGAGAGGCTGCCGTTCTTATCCTTGATGACGACCAAAAGAAACAGGTTTTTTTGGATGAACAGAGCCATCCGATCACGCTCGCCGTAAACGTTTGCAATGCTGCGCGCCGAGAGTATGGCGAACATGTAGCTTGGGAAGGTTTCAACGGTCGTGCGGAAGCGGGAATCGGGCTTTGCGCATTGTTCGATGCATTCCGCGTCAAAACCGAATTGCTCGCTGCGGTCTTTCAGCTCGTCCGGCGTGAGGACGCCGACGGTGATCCTGTCGGGATCTCTGTCCGCGAAGGAAATTTCTCGCAGGGTTTCGTTGCATTCATACAGCATATCGCGCCTCGTTTCGCTTGGTATGGGATAACCCCATGATACCGACGGAAGCGGCGCTTCGTCAAGAAGAACCTCGTTTTGCGCAAAAGCCGTGTCGAATCGCGCGCTTTTTTGTTCGCGGCGCGTCAACGCGCGCATGCGGCGTGCCCAAAAACATTCAGAAGGCATAAAAAGGGTTGAAAGCGCGCGCAAAGTGTGCTAGTATCTATCGCGCGCGCGGATGAAACGCCGTCGCTATAATATATAGGTAATTTCAGGCATATCAGGTTGGGGAAGCGTTTGCTTTTTCAACCTGTTTGACAGAAACGGAAAGGGAAGAAACCGCATGTTTGCGTTGTTCTTTGGACTATGGGTCGTGCTGAACGGCAAGCTGTCGCTCGAGATCGTCTTAACGGGCGTCGTGCTTTCGCTTTTGCTCGTGCTGCTGACCTGCCGCATGACGCAGCGGAAATTCTGGCGTGTATTTTCAGGCTATCCGCAGGCGTTTTGCTATGTCGGATATGTGTTTCTGCTCGTCAAGGAGATCTTCGTGTGCTCCTGGCAGGTGATACGGCTGATTTTGAGCCCCAAGACGGAGATCAAGCCCAAGCTGTTTTACTTTGAAACGAACATTCGCCACGAGGCGCTGCGCGTCGTGCTCGCCAATTCGATCACGCTCACGCCGGGCACGATTACCGTCGGGCTGACGAGCGCGGGCAGGTTCCATGTGCATGCGCTGGACGCGTCGTTTGCCGAGGGCATCGAACAAAGCGGCTTTGTGCGCGCGCTGGAAAAAAGCGAAACGCCGCGCGGGGAGAAGCGTGCGCACAAGGAGGATGTGCGGAGATGACGAACGGTTTTGTCGGCGATTATCTGATCGGGCTGTGCGTGGTTTTTGGCATACTGACGATTCTTGCGCTGATTCGCGCCATACGCGGGCCGCGCTTTACGGATCGCATCGTCGCGGTCAACCTGATCGGTACGATGACCATACTGATCATGTGCATCCTGTCGGTTTACTTTGAGCAGGCGTTCCTTGTGGACGTCGCGATCGGATATGCGCTGCTCAGCTTCATCGCCATCGTGGTGCTCACGCGGCTTGTGATCGTTCGGCGGCGCGGGCAGGAGGAGCGCGAGCGCGCGGAAGCGGCGTGCGCCTTGGGCGGCGAGGGCAAAAAAGAGGAGGTCGAGAAGCTTTGATTCGGACAATTATCGGTTTGACGATCGTAACGCTTGGCGTATTGGTCGTCGCGCTCGCGGTGATCGGAACGTATCGCTTCAAATATGTGCTCAACCGCATGCACGCGGCGGCGCTTTGCGACACGATGGGGCTTTTCCTCGTTTTGACGGGGCTTATCGTGCTGCTCGGCTTTTCCTGGCAGAGCGCGAAGATTGCGCTCATTGTGGTGTTCATGTGGCTGGCGAGCCCCGTGATGAGCCATTTGATCGCGCGCGCGGAGGTCATGACGCACGCGCATTTGGAGGACGAATGCGAGGTGATACCGTATGACGACCGCGTTTGAATGCCTGCTTTTGCTGTCGCTGATCCTTTGCACCGTGTTTGCGTTCACGCAGAAACGGCTGTTGGTTTTGACGATTATTTACATGGCGTACAGCCTGATTATGACGATTATATGGGTGCTTTTGCAAAGCCCCGATCTCGCCATCACGGAGGCCGCCGTCGGCGCGGGCGTGACGGGGATTCTTTTCTTCCTCACGCTGAAAAAGATTCACGCGCTCAAAGGAACGAAGGATGAGTAACGGTATGCGCGAGTTTGGGACGAAGCTGAAAAGCTGGATCGACGGGGAAACCGTCGTTTTTCGGACGCGGCGCAGGGTCACGCTGCCGCATCATCGCGCGCGGAAAAGAAGGACGAGCGCGCAGACCGCGGAGCAGGCGCAGCTTTCGCGGTTTGAGCATATGTACCGCGTCAGCGCGGTGTTCATCTGCGTATGCATCGTCGGCGTGCTGCTCTACACGGTGTTTCAGCTTCCGCTGTTCGGGCGGGCGCAAAACCCGTCGGAAAACGAGGTGTCGGCGCGTTACGTCGAGAAGGGAACCGAGGAAACGGGCGCGGTCAACACCGTCGCGGGCATGATACTCGATTATCGCGCGTTCGATACCTTCGGGGAGTCCAACGTGCTGTTTCTTGCGGCGTCGAGCGTGATGATTCTGCTTCTGCGGGACAGGAACAATATCAGCCGCGAGGAGGATTTGCAGGAGGCGCATGAGCGCGAGATCGAGCGCGCAAACGAGGATATTATTCTCAAGCGCGTCATCGTTCTGCTTGTGCCGTGCATCCTGCTGTTCGGCATGTATATCGTGCTGAACGGGCATCTTTCGCCGGGCGGCGGGTTCTCGGGCGGCGCGACGATGGGCGCGGGGCTCATCCTGTTTGCCGTGAGCTATGGCGCGGAGCGCGTGCGGACGTTCTTCTCGATGAAGACCTTTCGCGCGATCACCACGACGGCGCTTCTGTGCTATGCATGCTCCAAGGCGTATTCGTTCTTCACGGGCGCGAACAACCTGCCCTCGCATATCCCGCTCGGCACGCCGGGCGCGCTGTTCAGCGCGGGGCTGATCTTCGTGCTGGATCTGTGCGTGGGGTGCGTGGTCGCCTGCACGATGTACGGGTTCTACGCGCTGTTCAACCGCGGCGAGCTGTAAGGCGCCGCGTGCTTTTGCCAGAAGAAGGGGCTTTGCTTATGAAAGCGTTTTTTGAAACGGTCGTAGCGTTTCGCTTCGAGATCGCGGCGTTTATCCTGTTCGGCATCGGGTTTATGAACCTGCTGCTGCAAAAGAATCTGATCAAGAAGATCGTTGCGTTCAACGTCATGGATTCGTCAACGTTTTTGTTCCTTGCGGCGCAGGGCTTTATCGAGGGACGCATCGCGCCGATCATCGTGAACAACGATTATTCCGCCGCGTCGTACATCAACCCGATTCCGAGCGGGCTGGTGCTGACGGGCATTGTGGTTTCGGTGAGCGTTTCCGCGTTCTTTCTCGCGCTCGTGCAGCGGCTGTACAAGAAATACGGCACGGTCGAGTTTGACGAGATCCTGACGCTTGCGAAAAAGGAGGCGGAGTGATGCCGACGATTCGTCAAGCCGCGCTTTTTGCCGCCCCCGTGGCGCAGAGCGTCGGTATGCTGCCCTGGTATCAGAACATACCGTTTGCGTGCATCTTTTTCTGCATGGTCTGCGGAATCCTCATGCCGTTGTTTCAAAAGGGCAGGAGAGCGTTCATTTTAGCGGAATGCGCGTGCTTTGTTTCCGCCGCGCTTTCGCTTGTTCTCCTGACGAAGCTCGTCGGTCTGAACGAACGCTTTGCCTACAAGATGGGGCATTTTCCCGCGCCTTGGGGCAACGAAATTGCAGCGGGCCCGCTCGAGGCGCTGCTCGCCTTCATGTTTTCGCTTGTCATGGGGCTTTCGCTGCTCGGCGGACGCACGGCGACGGAATTCGACGTGCTGGAACCGAAGCAGAGCTTCTATTACCTGATGATGTGCCTGCTGCAAGCGGCGATGCTTGCGCTGACCTATACGAACGACATCTTCACGGCGTATGTGTTTATCGAAATCTCCACGCTGTCCGCCTGCGCGATTGTGATGGCGCGCGACACGGCCAAGACCATCGCGGCGACGATTCGTTATCTCGTGATCAGCCTGCTGGGGTCGGGTTTGTTTTTGATCGGCGTCGTGCTGCTTTACAGCGTGACGGGGCATCTGCTTTTGCCGCAGCTTGCCGAAAAGGTGCGAGAGCTTGCCGCAACGGGGCAATATACGATTCCGCTGACCGTTGTCGTCGACCTAATGTTCATCGGCGTGGCGATCAAGAGCGCGCTGTTCCCGTTTTACGCGTGGCTGCCGTTCGCGCATGGCGGCGCAACGACGTCCTCGAGCGCGGTGCTGTCGGGGCTTGTGCTCAAAGCGTACATCATCCTGCTCGTCAAGCTGTTTTACGGCGTGTTCACGATCGAGCTTGTGCGCGCGCTCAAAGTAACGGACATTATGTTCGTGTTCGGCGTAATCGGCATGATCGTCGGCTCCGTCAAGGCGATACGCGAGGAGCACATTAAGCGTATGCTCGCCTATTCGTCCGTTGCGCAGATCGGCTATGTGTTCATGGGGCTGGGGCTCGGCACGGGGGCGGGCGTGGTCGCGGCGTTTTACCAAATTCTCGTGCACGCGGTCACGAAGCCCATGCTGTTTCTCTGCGCGGGTCGGCTTACCGAGGTGCAGGATCATGAAAAGAGCCTGTATCGCCTGCGCGGCGCGGCGAGAAAGGCGCCGCTTGCGGGCATACTGTTCACGCTTGGCGCCCTGTCCATGATCGGCGTGCCGCTGCTCGGCGGCTTTATCGTCAAGTTCCGTTTGGCGGAGGCGGCGCTTCTGAGCCGCTACCGTATGTGGTTTGCAATTTTCGCGTTGGTCGTCAGCGCGGTGCTGAACGCAATGTACTACATCCCCGCCGTGATTGCGCTTTGGACGCCGTCGGGCTTTATGACGCACGGCGCGAGCAAAAAGGACGTGCGCTTCGGGCTGGCAGCGCTTCCGCTCGGGCTTTGCGTCGTTTTGCTCGGCGTTTGCTGCGTGAAGGTTTCTGCGTGGATTGCGCAGGGGCTTGCGCTGTGGCTGTAAGGAGGGGAACGATATGGCTTTGATGATCGCATCCGTCCTGTTGCCGCTGGCGGTCGGCGCTTTGCTGCCGTTTGTGCGCGGAAAGCGTGCAAACGCGCTTGTTTGGCTCGGCGCGCTGATTACGCTTTTGTGCAACGCGTTTTGCGCCCTCGTTTCGGGCGGCGCATGCGAAATTTCGCTTGGCGGCGGGTTTACGCTATGCTTCGCGCTTGACGATTTTGCGCGGCTGTTTTACCTTGCTTCGCCGCTTTTGACGCTGCTGACCGCCGTGTTTTCGCTCGCATACTGCGAGAAGGACAAAAAGAAGGCGCGGCTGTATGGGTTCATGCTGCTGACGCAGGGCGCCCTAAATGGGCTGTTTCTTGCCGGCAACCTGTTTACGCTGTATCTTTTCTTCGAGTTTGTATCGCTTCTGTCCTATCCGCTCGTTCTGCACGAGGGGACGGAGAAGGCGCGCCATGCGGGCTTAACCTACCTCGGCTTCTCGGTCGCAGGTGCGGCGCTGATCCTTTGCGGCATGCTGCTCGTCGGCGAAAAGGCGCTTTGCGCGTTTTCCGTCGGCGGCGTCGGCGTTGCGGGCGAAACGGCCGTATTCGCCTTCCTGCTCATCGGGCTGGGCTTTGGCTGCAAGGCGGGTCTGTATCCGCTTTCGGCGTGGCTGCCGATCGCGCATCCGGAAGCGCCCGCGCCGGCAAGCGCCCTGCTTTCGGGCGTAATCACCAAGGCGGGCGTCGTGGGCTTCGTGCGCGCTTGCTACGGTGTGTTCGGCGGGAAGCTGCTTGCGGGCAGCTATGCGCAAAAGGCGCTGCTCTGCCTCGCGCTCGCCTCGATCTTGATCGGCTCGTTCCTCGCCTACAAGGAGCCGCTGCTGAAAAAGCGGCTTGCCTATTCGAGCGTCAGCCAGCTTTCCTACGCGCTCGCGGGCTTTTTGCTGTTGAACGAGCAGGGCTATGTCGGCGGCTTGCAGCAGGCGCTGTTCCATATGCTTGCCAAGACGGGGCTGTTCCTCTGCGCGGGCGCGATCATACACGAAACGGGCAGGACGCGCGTTGCCGAGCTGCGCGGCGTCGGCAGGGAGATGCCCGCAACGCTTTCCTGCTTTGCGCTGTTGTCCCTCTCGCTTATCGGCATTCCGCCGCTCGGCGGTTTTATCGCGAAATGGTCGCTGTGTGAGGGCGCGCTTGCCTACGGCGGAACGATCGGCACGCTGATCGTCGTGGTTCTGATCCTTTCCGCGCTTTTGACGGCGGGTTACCTGCTGCCGATCGTGGCGAACGGCTTTTTCCCGGGGAAAGACTTCGTTCCCCAAAATCGCAAAGAGGACGGCCGCTTCTTGCTGCCGCTTACGCTGCTTTGCGCGCTTGCGCTGATCCTCGGCGCGTTCCCCGCGCTATGCGGCAATCTTTTTTCGGCGGGGGGGTCGTTCTGATGCAAATATTCCTGCTCTTGCCCGCTTTGCTGCCGTTCCTGCTGTCGCCGCTGTATCTGCTCGGCTGCATGAAAAAAACGCGCGTTTTGAAGGCGTTTACATACGCTTTGGTGCTGCTTGTCAGCGCGTCGGTATTCATCGGCTGCTTCCTTTGCGGCGGGGAAACGCTTACGCTCGTCAAGCTGACGAATACGGTTTCGCTCGCGCTGGGCGCGGACGGTTTAACGAAGCTCTTCGGCGCCATCATCGCCGTGCTTTGGCCGATTACGACCCTGTATGCGTTCGACTATCTCGCCGAGGACGACAAAAAGCAGCGCTTCTTCGCGTTTTTCCTGCTTTCCTACGGCGCGGCGTGCGGCGTTGCGTTTGCGGGGAATCTGGTCACGCTGTATCTCTTTTTCGAGCTGCTCACGCTTTGCACGCTGCCGCTCGTGATGCACGCGATGGACGACAGGGCGCGTTACGCGGGCAAAAAATACCTGCTCTATTCCGTGTTCGGCGCGTCGCTCGGGCTGATTGCCGTCGTGTTTCTCGCTTCCTACGGCGTTTGTGACGCGGGCTTTCAGCTTGGCGGCACGTTGAACGCCGACCTGATCGCGGGCAAGGAGAACCAACTGCGCGCGGCTTTCGTGCTCGCGTTTTTCGGCTTCGGCGTGAAGGCGGCGCTTTTGCCCATGAGCGGATGGCTGCCGAGCGCTTCCGTCGCGCCTACGCCCGTGACCGCGCTGCTGCACGCGGTTGCGGTGGTCAAGGCGGGGGCGTTCGCCTGTATGCGGCTGACCTACTACGCCTTCGGCACGGCGCTGCTTGTCAACACGGCGGCGCAGACGATCCCCATGTGCGCGGCGATTTTGACGATCCTTTACGGCTCGTGGCGCGCGCTTCGCACGAATCACTTAAAGCGCAGGCTCGCGTATTCGACGATTAGCAACCTTTCCTATATCCTGTTCGGCGTGCTGCTGATGTCGAACGGGGGGCTGCTCGCCGCCTCAAAGCATATGCTCTATCACGCGTTTACGAAGATCACGCTGTTTTTCTGCGTCGGCGCGGTGCTGGAACGAACGAAGAAGGAGTATCTCGACGAGATCGAGGGGCTGGGGCGGCGTATGCCGATCACGTTCGCCTGCTTCACGGCGGCGTCCGTTTCTTTGATGGGCGTGCCGCCGCTGCCGGGCTTCTTCTCCAAGTGGGCGCTCGGCGTTTCTGCGGTGCAAAGCGGGACGGCGCTTGGCTATATCGGGCTTGGCGCGCTGCTGTTCTCCGCGGTTTTGACCGCGCTGTACTGTATGCAGGTGGTCACGCGCGCGTTTTTCCCGACGCGAAGCCCAATGCTTGCGTCGGACGGCACAGGGCGCATCGAGACGCGCGGCATGACGAGCGCAATCGTGCTCACCTGCGTTTTACTCGTGCTGCTCGGGCTGGGTAACGGCCTTGTGCAGACGGTTCTGCAAACCTGGCTGTTTGGGGGAGGAATCTGACGATGGGTAAGCTCTTGATCTTTGCGGTCATATTCCTGCCGATGCTGGCGGCGCCTTTTCTATACCTGCTTTCCGCGCGTGCCGCCCTGCGGGATTCGCTTGTTCAGCTCGTTGCGCTTTTGTGCGCGGCGGCTTCCGTGCTGCTTGCCTTTTTGCCCGCGAGTGCGGCGATTCCGAATTTCTGTATGCTCGGCGCGTCGTTTTCTTCGGGCTCGTGGCGCGCGCTGCTGCTCGCGCTTTCGGGAATTGCGTTCTTCTGCTCGTCTCTTGCCGCGCAGGATTACTTTTTGGGCGAGGAGCGGGTCGGGCGCTATCAGGCGTTCTTCCTCGTGACCTTTGGCGCGACGGCGGGCGTGTTTCTGGCAAACGACCTGTTCACGGCGTATCTGTTCTTCGAGTGCATGTCGCTGTCCTCGTGGGTTTGGGTTGCGCAAAACGAGACGGACGCGTCGCGCGACGCGGCGAACCTCTATCTTGCGATTTCGATCATCGGCGGGCTTGTCATGCTGTTTGGCGTTCTCGAGCTGTATGCGGCGCTCGGCGACCTGTCGTTTGATGCGCTTCTTTCGGCGTCGGCTGGCGTGACGGGTCGTATGCGCGTTGCGGCGGTTTGCGTGCTGTTCGGCTTTGCGGCGAAGGCGGGGCTGTTCCCGCTGCATATCTGGCTGCCCAAGGCGCATCCCGCGGCGCCCGCGCCGGCAAGCGCGCTGCTTTCGGGCGTGTTGACCAAGGCCGGCGTGTTTGGCGCGATCGTTTTGCGCGTTACGCTTTTGCGCTTTGACGCGTTCTTTACCGCCCTGCTTTTGATTCTCGGCGCAATCACGATGCTGCTGGGGGCGCTGCTTGCTTTGATCACAAACGACTTAAAGCGCGCGCTGGCCTGCTCGTCGCTGTCGCAGATCGGGTTTATCACGATCGGCGTCGCGCTCTTTTCGCCGTCCGAAGCGGGGAGCCTCGCCTTTTCGGGCGCCTTATTGCATATGCTCAACCACGGCATGATCAAAACCGTGCTTTTTTTGACGGCGGGGGTGCTCTATAACGCCAACCATACGCTCGATCTCAATCGTCTGCGGGGCGCGGGGCGCGGCAATCGGTTTTTGACGGTCTGCTTCCTGATCGGCGCGCTGTCGATTGCGGGCGTGCCGCTTTTCTCGGGCTATGCGTCCAAAACGCTGCTGCACGAGGGCATCAAGGAGAGCATGGCGCTGTATGCAAACGCACGCGGTTGGCTTTCCGCGCTGGAATGGACGTTCCTCGGCGCAGGCGGGCTGACGCTTGCGTATATGACAAAGTTGTTCGTGCGTCTGTTCGTCGAAAAGCCGGAAAGCGGCGCGGCAAAGCGCGCTCAATGCGGCAAAAAAACGACGCTTGCCATCGGTCTGCCCGCGCTTATGCTGCTCATAGGCGGACTTTTGCCGAACGTATGTATGCTGCCGCTCGTCAGCGAGGCGGTCGCCTCCGCCGGGATAGAGCCGCTTTTCACGTTTGCGTTTTTCTCTGCGGGGAATCTTTCCGGCGCGGCGATCTCGCTCGCCTTCGGAATCGCTGTGATCTTCGTGTTCGTGCGCGGCGTGTTGACGACGAGAACGGGCGCATATCGCGAGCTCTGCCCGCGCTTTACGCTCGAAACCTGCGTGTATCGTCCGTTGATCACCCTTATCGGCTATGTCGGCGCGTTTTTCTGCCGCGTGGTTTATCAGCTGCCCCTTTGGCTGTTGCAGTCGGTTTCGATGCTGTTGAAGCTCGGCGCAGAGAGGCGCACGCAGCCCAAGGGCGACGATCACTTTGCGCACTACTCGCGCAAATACGTCAAAATCGGTACGATTTCGCAGACGCTCGCGTTTGAGCTGCTGCTGTTCGGGCTTGGCGTGGCGTCGTCGCTTTTGTACCTGCTGCTGGGGTAAAAACGCCGAGAAAAGGCGCGAAAAGCCGAAAAGTATGGATTGACACGGGTATGCCGCTGTGATACAATTCTGCGGTGAGCCGCTCCGAGGCGGTATCTAAGCGTGCGCGCATGAGCGCGTTCCGCCGAACTCGGGCGAGTCTGGTATGAGGAGGTGCAGTCACTATGTATGCAGTCATTCAAACCGGTGGAAAACAGTACAAGGTCGAGGTCGGCGATCAGATTCTGATCGAGAAGCTGGACGCGGAAGCGGGCTCCGAGGTTGATTTTGAAACGCTGTTGGTTTCCGATGATGCGGGCGTAAAGATCGGTCAGCCCGTGCTTTCGGGCGTTACCGTCCGCGGCAAGGTGTTGGATCACGGCAAGGGCAAGAAGGTTATCGTCTTCAAGTATAAGCCGAAGAAAGATTTCCGCAAGAAGAACGGTCATCGTCAGCCGTATACCAAGGTTGAAATTCTTTCGATCGGGTAAGGCAAAATGGTTACCGTCACAATGCTCTCCCGAAATGGCGAAACGATAGGCTTTCTTTGCAGGGGGCACGCGAACCATGGCACGGCGGGCAACGACGTCGTTTGCAGCGCGATTTCCGCGCTTACGCAAACCTGCATCCTCGGGCTTGGCGAAACGCTGGGCTTGGAGGCGGAACGACAATTCGGGGCGGTCGTTGATGAAGAAAACGGCGTCAGCTGCATCCTGACAGGCGATACGGTGGGGGATCAGCTGGAAAAGGCAGCGCTTTTGTTCAACGTAATGGAAGCGGGGCTGCGCTCCATACAGGCTTCGTATCGCAATACCCTCAAAATCAGTCACAGGGAGGTGTAACGATATGTTCAGAATGAATTTGCAGCTCTTCGCGCATAAGAAGGGCGTCGGTTCGTCCCGCAACGGCCGCGACAGCGAGGCAAAGCGCCTCGGGCCGAAGCGCGCGGACGGGCAGTTTGTGCTCGCGGGCAACATTTTGGTTCGTCAGCGCGGCACGCATTTCCATCCCGGCGAAAACGTCGGCATCGGCAAGGACGATACGCTGTTCTCCAAGGTTGACGGTACGGTTCGCTTTGAGACCAAGCACGGCGGCAAAAAGCAAGTCAGCGTTTACGAGTTGGCGGCGGAGTAACTGCGGCGGGAACACGGAACAAGAAGGACGGAGGATCGTTTGAGGAAAACGATGTTTCGCCCTTTTTTTTGCGGACTGACAAAACGGGCGCGCGCGGGATGAGAATCGCAAAAAAAACGATGTTTCGTCCTTTTTCGTTTCCGACTGACAAAACGGGCGCGCGCGTGGTAAAATAAATAAAAGACGAATCGGGCAGGCGCCCTTATCGATCTCATTTCGGAGGAAGCAATATGATAACTCGGGACAGCCGCATCAAAGATTTATTCGGAAACCCGATCGCGCGGGACGTGATCGACCGCCTTATCCGGTACGCGGGCGTGAGCGAGAAGCTTATCGACAATCCGCTCGTGCGCGGCATGAAGCTTTCCGCCCTGCCCAAGCTGGCGGGCAAGTATGTGGACAACCTCGACGGCGTGATCGACACGCTGATCGACCTGTTCAACCAAGAGGACGGGACGAAAGCGCCCTCGCCCTCCAACGAACCCGCTTGGTGGAAGGAAGCGGTGATCTACCAGATCTACCCCCGCTCGTTTCGCGACGCGAACGGCGACGGCGTGGGCGATATTTTGGGCGTTATCGAGAAGCTGGACTATTTGCAGTCTCTCGGCGTGGACGCGATTTGGCTTTCGCCGATTTTCGATTCCCCCAACGACGACAACGGCTACGATGTTCGCGATTACAGGGCCATCATGGCGGAATTCGGCACGATGGCGGACGTCGAACGGCTGATTGCCGAGCTGCACGCGCGCAACATGCGCCTGATTCTCGATCTCGTGGTCAACCATACGTCCGACGAGCACGCGTGGTTTGCCGACTCGCTGAAAGGCGACGCGGGCACGCACGCCGATTTCTACATTTGGCGCAAATCCGAGCAGGAGAACGTTCCGCCGAACAACTGGACTTCGTTTTTCTCGGGCAGCGCATGGACGTATTATCCCGAGCGCGACGCTTGGGCGCTGCATCTCTTCTCCAAAAAGCAGATGGACTTAAACTGGGAGAACCCGCGCGTGATGGACGAGGTTGTATCCATCATCAACTTCTGGCGCGGCAAGGGCGCGGACGGGTTCCGTTTGGACGTCATCAATTATATCTCAAAGACGACGCTGAGCGACGGAAACGAAACGCTCGGGGCGCTGCTCGGGTTTACGGGCGTTGAGCACTATTTCTATGGCAAGAAGCTGCACGCGTATCTGCATGAGCTGACCGCGCGCGGCTTTGGGGACGCGTTCACCGTCGGCGAAACCCCGGGCACGGGGGCGGAGATGAACCGGCTCTTGACCGCGCCCGAACGCGGCGAGCTTTCCACGGTGTTCTGCTTCGACCATCTCGAAAACACGGGCAAGAATCGCTTTACGCCGTACCTTTACGACCTGAACCATCTGAAAAAGTGCTTTATTTCCTACGAGTCGGACTATGCGGACGTCGCGTGGCCGAGCATATTCGTCGAAAACCACGACAACCCGCGCATGACGTCCAAGGTCGACCCGACGCTTCAATACCGCGACACGCTCGCCAAGCTGTTTGCCGTGCTGCTTTTGACCGCGCGCGGCACGGTGTTCCTCTATCAGGGACAGGAGCTGGGCGCTGCAAACGTCGCGTTTTCGGACATTTCCGAGCTAAGGGACGTTGAAAGCGTCAACCGCTATGCCGAGCTGACGCAGCAGGGCGACGCGGACGCATGGCAAAGGATCAAGACAGGCACGCGCGACCATGCCAGAACGCCCATGCAATGGTCAAGCGCGGAGAACGGCGGCTTTTCGAGCCATACGCCATGGATCCGCATGGGGGATTTTGAAACCTGCAACGTGGAAGCACAGCTGGAAAACGAAACGTCTCCGCTCGCGTTTTACCGCAGCATGATCGCGCTGAGACATGCGCATTCCGCATTGGTTTACGGCTCGTTTTTGCCGCATGAGGCGCAGAAGGCGGATCTGTTCTGCTATTTCCGCGAGGACGAGAAGGAGCGTTTCTATATCGAGGTGAACCTTTCCTCGCGCACGATCGAGCCGCCGAAACGCCGCGGTGTGGGCGAGCGGGTGATCGGCAACTATGCAAGCCAAAGCGCCGCGCTGCGCCCCTACGAGGCGAATGTGTACCGCGCCGAGAAATAGCGTGCCGAGAGGGCTTTATGCCGGCGATGCGCGCAAAAAGCGTGTGGCGCGCCGCTTACGGGGAGGGCGCGGCAGGAAGAATTTGTATTGTAACGTTTCCGTAAATTGGGCGCTCGGCGGCTTGCCATCGGGCGCCTTTTTTCATACACTGGATGCAGCGGCGGGAGCGGTTCGTTCCGCTGCAAAGGAAGGGCAAATCCATGAAGAAACGTTTCGCCTGTGTTCTGATGCTGATGCTCGTGCTTTTGGCGAGCGCGCTGCCTGTAAGGCTTGCCGCCGCGGAGGAGATCACCGTATCAACGGGCGTGATCGTCGGCGACAACATTGCGTTAAGGGCGACGGCGTCCTCCTCGGGCGCGCTTCTGACGCGCCTGAAAGAAGGGACGATCGTCAAAGTTTTGGCGTGCAACGTCAATTCCGAATGGTACAAGGTCGAAGCGGGCAAACGAACGGGCTATGTCAACCGCCTGTATCTGAACATCGACGCGGGACTTCCCGCCTATCAACAGGCGTATATCGGAACGATTGCGAACTGCCAAAGCGAGGTCAACGTCCGCTCGGACGCGTCGCTCAAGGGCAAGAAGCTAGGCAAGGCGAAAAAGGGAGACACGTTTGCGATCACCCAAGCCTATGTGAACGGAAGCTGGCACGGGATCGATTACAACGGACAGACGGCCTATGTTTCCGCGCAATATGTCGATTTGACGGCAAAGGTGGAGGATGGCAGCCTTTCGGATATCGTCGTGACGGGCGGCACGCTCTCGCCCGCGTTTTCGCCGAGCGAATACGGTTATACGCTGACCGCAACGGACGAACAGGTTACGATCAAGGCAATCGCGAATAAGGGCGTTCGGGTCAGCGTCGGCGATACGGGCGTTGCCTCGTCCAAGTATACGATCCGCTCGGGCAACTCCAAAACCGTCCGCATTTCGGTCGGCGGCAAGGTCAAGTATTCCATCTACATTGTGCGGGACGTTTTGACCGTCGGCACATGGAACATCAAGCGCGGCAACGAAAACCTGCTCATGCAGGGCTGGCTCATCGACGCGCAGCGCCCCGACATTTTGGGCGTTCAGGAGGTTTACGTCAACGAGAAGGAGAACGTGAACAACCTCCTCTCCGTTCGTACCAAGCGCGCCTCCTACATCTCGTTTGCCCAAACGATTTCCTATTCGGGCGGCGGACAATACGGCGTGGGGCAGCTTTCGCGTTTTAAGCCCGTGAGCACGGAGACCGTGCTGCTCGAAAGCGGAAAATATGAGCAGCGCTGCGTGCAAAAGGTCGTTTACGAGATCGACAAAAAGAAGGTTTCCGTTTACAACACGCATTTCAGCTATGAGTCGGCCGCGCTCCGCAAGAAGCAGTTTGACGCGGTGTTGAAGCTCATGGACGCGGATACAAACCCGTACAAGATCCTTACGGGCGACTTCAACGCCAAGGAAAGCGAGTTTTCGGCGTTTCGCAAGAATTACACGATCGTCAACACGTCGTCCACAAAGTTCTACGACTATGCGTACAAGCGCATCGATATGTCGCAGATCGACAACATCATTGTGAGCAAGAATATCACGGTGCTGAACGCGCGCGCGATCCCGACGAACTATTCGGATCACTACCCGCTCTTTGCGTTTTTGCGGCTCAAATAGCAGATGATCGCAAACCGAACGGCTCGTCGTCGGTGTGGGCGGCGGGCTTTTTTATATGCGCGAATCTATTATGATGTAACAAATTGAATTTACGTTCACGATCCTGCATTTTCGCGCGCGCCGACCAAGCGCCGAAAAAGCGGCGAAATTGTGGAGAAACCGAGAAGAACGCTTCGACCTGCCAAAAAGTTTGAAAAACGAAAAGATTTTTGCAAAAATCACTGAAATTGCAGTATGTTTTTCGATAGAAAACAAGAAAAGCAACGCATATGTAACAATTCGGGTTTATTCTGTAACTGTAAACCGAACGAGGGGTTTACGGAAGGGGAGTAAGAAGATGGAAAACGTAAAGACGAACAGAGCAAATATGAAGTGGTTGGCGATCATTCCCCTTGCCGTGCTGTGCGCTGTGTTGCTTTTCGTGCGGGAGTGCGCTCCCGCGGCGAACATGACCGCAAGCGAGCCCGAGAACGAAGCCGTCGTATTCGAAAATATTGCGGACGCGGCCATCCCGCAGGCGAACGCCGCCGAGCCGATCGTTGCGCGTGAGAACGGGCAGGGCGTCGAGATCACGAAGCTCTCCGCAGGGAGCAACGCCCCCGCAGCCGATGCGACCGTTGATACCGAGCCCGAAGCGCCCGTACAGCCCGTGCAGCCCGCCGAGCCGACGGAACCCACCGAGCCGACGGAG
>CAZBVC010000014.1:0-50190 GCA_964495255.1 uncultured Oscillospiraceae bacterium | reverse complement strand
GGATGTGGACTATGTCGCGCTGGACACCGACACCTTCACCGCGGAGACGAGCGGCGACTGACAAAGGATCTTCGCCGACAGACAAACGGAAGCGTTCAAACGGCGCTTCCGTTTTGTTTTGCAGCAATGACGAAAAAACAATCCGTTCAGTAGGAATAGCCCTCGTTTTCCGTTCCCACGTTGCCCTCGGAAACGCCGAAGGTAAAGGTGTTGTAGAAGCCGAACTTGCTTTTTTGAACCGAGGTTGCGCGCGTATAGGATCCGTCCGGCCCGAAGCGATACGCCGTGCCGTACCAGTCGTTCCCCGAGGCGTAGGTCATGCGATAGTTACCCGTGGGCAGATAGACCGTCGCGGTTTTGCCGGCGTGGATGAACACGGCAAGCGTGAGCGCCCCCTCCTCGGAGGCGTCGTCTCCCGATATGGCGTAAAAGCAGACGTAGTAATAGGCGTGTTCGCCCGCGAGCGTTTTGCACACGGCGCGGTTGCCGCGGCTTTTGCCGAACAGGATCGCGCCCGATTTCGGAACGGCGGCTTCTTGGATAAGCCAACGCTTCTCGATGCGGGATTGTGCGTCCGCCTCGGCGTCCTTTTGCGCGGATGCAAGCGCGCCTGTCAGCTCGCTCAAATCGGTCAGCGCGTATGCGCCGTTCTTGGCCAAGCAAACGAGAGCCTCGCCGCTGGTCGTCTGCACAGCGGATGCGTCAACGCCTTTCAGGCTGTCGGCAAGCGAGACGGGCGGCAGCTCGCCAAAGATCGGCTGCGTGTAGGAGTTGACCAGCGCGTCCGCCGCCGCGCGATACAGCGCGTTCGGTTCGGGATAGGTCAAAAGCATACGATAGACGCCGCTTTCCTCCGCATCGACGTTCGCAACACGGATCAGCGCGAGAAAATCGTCGTTTTGCAGCGTGTCTTTGAGCAAAGCGTCCTTTTGCTGCGCAATTTGCAGCAGCGCACGGTTTTGCGCCATGTCCGCGTCGCGCGAAAGCAGCGCGTCGATCATGTCCGCAACCGCGTTTTTGACGTTCAGCTTGGACGCGCTCGAAATGCTCGCCTTGCATACGCCGTCGGCGTCGGATATGACGTCGATTGCAAGCGTCGTTTCGAGAAACGCGTCAAACGCGCCCTCCTTGGCGCCGGACGTCAGCGCGTTATGCAGCTCGTTGACCGCGCGCAGGGAATAGGCGGCTTCGCTCGGTTCGTTCCAGTCGATCGGTGGCGCCGAAAAGCCGAGCGCGGCAAGGTCGCACGCGGAATAATCGGGAATGCGCGCAACGATCGAGTATTCTTTGACGGCGTCCTCACGCACGCTCGGATACTGCGCGCGCACCTGTCCGCCAAGATCGTATACCTCGATGTATTCGCCCGAATAGGCGACGAGCGCCGCTTCGATCGCGTCGCACTGCGCGTTGATATCGGCGCAGCCGAACAGCATGGCGCAGCAAAGCAGAAATGCCGCAAGCAGGAGCGCGCGCAGTGTTCGCATGAAACGGTACCTCGCTTTCGGATTGCAGTCAATGGAAGGGCTAACCAAAACATACAAGAATTGCGCGCGGGTGTCAAGATTTGGCGAATCAGGAGGGCGCGTTTTCTTCTTTTGAAAAAGAAGAAACAAGAAAACTTACGCTTGCCGCATGAAGCAAGGTTGCGCATTCGTGTGAAAGCAAGAGCGAAGCAAAGAAACGCGTGTCAAAACGAAGTTCTTTTGCTTCCTTCTCTTTCAAGAAAAGGAAGGGAACGTTTTCTTCTTTTGAAAAAGAAGAAACAAGAAAACTTACGCTTGCCGCATGAAGCAAGGTTGCGCATTCGCGTGAAAGCAAGAGCGAAGCAAAGAAACGCGTGTCAAAACGAAGTTCTTTTACTTCCTTTTCTTTCAAGAAAAGGAAGGGCGCGTTTTCTTCTTTTGAAAAAGAAGAAACAAGAAAACTTACGCTTGCCGCATGAAGCAAGGTTGCGCATTCGTGTGAAAGCAAGAGCGAAGCAAAGAAACGCGTGTCAAAACGAAGTTCTTTTGCTTCCTTTTCTTTCAAGAAAAGGAAGGGCGCGCCCTGTTCGGACACGCCCTGTTGCGTTGCATGAATGCCTTCGTATGCGTGTTACGCCCTGTTTTCGCAGCCGAGCACGTCCACGATTTTGTGGGAGACCATCGCCTTGATCGCTTCGCGCGCGGGCTTCAAATATTGCCGCGGGTCGAAATGCGACGGGTTGTCATGGAA
The DNA here is from genome assembly GCA_964495255.1 of uncultured Oscillospiraceae bacterium. GTDB lineage: Bacteria > Bacillota > Clostridia > Christensenellales > CAG-138 > UBA7703. The sequence goes on along the minus strand of CAZBVC010000014.1, from coordinate 47,976 downwards.
ATACTTGCGGATCGTCGCGGTCATGGCAAGGCGCAGGTCGCTGTCGATGTTGATCTTGCAAACCGCCATGCGCGCCGCCTCGCGCAGCATATCCTCGGGCACGCCGATCGCGTCGGGCATATTGCCGCCGTATTCGTTGATCATCTGCACAAATTCGGGAATGACGCTCGATGCGCCGTGCAGAACGATCGGGAAACCGGGCAGACGCTTTTCGACCTCGGTGAGAATGTCGAAGCGAAGCTGCGGCTTGGTGCCGGGCTTAAACTTGTATGCGCCGTGGCTCGTGCCGATGGCGATGGCGAGCGAGTCAACGCCCGTGCGCGTCACAAAATCCTGCACCTGCGCGGGATCGGTGTAGCTGCCTTCGCCCGCGGCGACCTTGACCTCGTCCTCAACGCCTTCCAAACGACCGAGCTCGCCTTCCACGACGACGCCGTGATCATGCGCGTATTCGACGACCTGGCGGGTCAGCTTGACGTTTTCCTCATAGCCGTGATGCGAGCCGTCGATCATGACGGAGGAGAAACCGCCGTCGATGCAGCTCTTGCAGAGCTCGAACGTGTCGCCATGGTCGAGATGGACGGCGATGGGCAGGTCTGTCTCGATGCAGGCCGCCTCGATGAGCTTCATGAGGTAGGTATGGTTGGCATATTTACGGGCGCCCGAGCTGACCTGCAAGATAAGCGGCGCGTGCAGCTCCTTTGCGGCTTCGGTGATGCCCTGGATGATCTCCATGTTGTTGACGTTGAACGCGCCGATGGCATATCCGCCCGCATACGCGTCCTCAAACATTTTCTTGGTGGTTACGATTGGCATAATTACGACTTCCTTTCCAAACCGAGCGTGCGGTAATTTCGTGTGTTATTCTATCACATTGTGTTCGAAAATCAAACAGAAATTGCGTATCGGGAATGGATTGGCTATAATATAGGCATTGATTGGTATTTGGGAGGCGCACATGACAGATAAATTTCTTTCGCTGATCGTCCCCGTGTTTAACGAGGAGGAGGTGCTGACGGAATCGTTTTCCCGCATGGACGCGGCGATGCGGCAGACGGGCTGCCCGTATGAGATCGTCTATGTCAACGACGGAAGCCGCGACGGGTCGCTTTCCATTTTGAACGAGCTGGCGCGTGCGCATACCGAGGTTAAGGTGCTGTCGTTTTCGCGCAACTTCGGGCATCAGCTCGCGGTCACCTGCGGCGTAGATCATGCGTCGGGCGATGCGCTCATCATCATTGATGTGGATTTGCAGGATCCGCCCGAGCTCATTCCCGAGATGGTTCGTATGTGGAGGGGCGGCGCGGATATCGTGTACGGCAAGCGGAAAAAGCGGGAGGGCGAAACGTTCCTCAAAAAGTTTACCGCTGCGGCGTATTATCGCATCCTGGATTGGATGAGCGCGTACCCGATCCCACTGGATACGGGCGACTTCCGCCTGATCGACAAAAAGGTCGCGGACTGCTTTCGCGCCATGCCCGAGCATAACCGCTTTCTGCGCGGTATGTCCGCGTGGATGGGCTATCGCGCCGTACCGATCGAATACGAGCGGCAGGAGCGCTTTGCGGGCAAGACGAAGTATACGCTCAAAAAGATGCTCAAACTCGCGTTTGACGGCGTAACGGGCTTTTCGGACAAGCCGCTTGTCATGCCGCTTTGGCTGGGCGGCGCGATTTGCGCGCTGTCGTTTTTCGGGCTTGTCGCTTTGATCGTTTGCGCCTGCACGGTCGGCGTTTCCCCGTGGCTTTGGGCGGTTGACGGGATCGCGTTTTTGCAGGGCGCGACGCTCTGCCTGATGGGCGCGCAGGGGCTCTATCTTTCCCGCATTACGGACGAGGTGCGGCGCCGTCCGCTTTACATCGTGGCGGAGAAGAAAAACCTCGATTGAGCCTCGCTTCCCCCCGATGAACGATATTGCGGGAAAACGGTACGCGATATGCCAAAATCGACTCATTTTACTTGCGCATTGCCGCGAAATGATGTAAAATACGTTGGCTGACAAGGGAAAGCCGTCGGCCTGATCGGGTTATATTAAAGGAGAGATAGATCTATGGCAACAAAAGTAGGCATCAATGGATTCGGTCGTATCGGTCGCTTGGTTTTCCGCGCGTCCGTTGCAAAGCCGGAAATAGACGTGGTCGGCATCAACGACCCGTTCATCGACCTCGACTACATGGTTTACATGCTTCGTTACGACACCGTGCATGGTCAATTCCAGGGCGACATTTCCACCAAGGACGGCAAGCTCGTCGTCAACGGCAAGGAGATCGCGGTTTACGCCTGCATGAATCCTGCGGAGATTCCGTGGAGCGAGTGCGGCGCGGAATACATCGTGGAGTCCACGGGCAAGTTCACGACCACCGAGAAGGCGAGCGCGCATTTTGCGGGCGGCGCCAAGAAGGTCGTCGTCTCCGCTCCGTCTGCGGACGCGCCGATGTTCGTCATGGGCGTCAACCAGAACACCTACACGAAGGACATGAAGGTCGTTTCCAACGCGTCCTGCACGACGAACTGCCTGGCGCCGCTTGCGAAGGTCATCAACGACAAGTTCGGCATCGTCGAAGGTCTTATGACGACGGTTCACTCCATCACCGCGACGCAGAAGACCGTTGACGGCCCCTCCAAGAAGGATTGGCGCGGCGGCCGTGCGGCGGCGCATAACATCATCCCGTCCTCGACCGGCGCGGCAAAGGCGGTCGGCAAGGTCATTCCGTCCCTGAACGGCAAGCTCACGGGCATGTCGCTGCGCGTTCCGACGCCCGACGTATCCGTGGTCGATTTGACCTGCCGTCTCGAGAAGGGCGCAACGTATGACGAGATCAAGGCGGTTATGAAGGCCGCGAGCGAGGCGCCCGAGTGGAAGGGCATCATCGGCTACACCGAGGATAAGGTCGTTTCGTCCGACTTCTATACCGATCCCCGCACGTCCATCTTCGACGCGGACGCGGGCATCAGCCTGAACGAGCATTTCGTCAAGCTGGTTGCATGGTATGACAACGAGTGGGGTTATTCCAACAAGGTTTGCGACCTCATCGCGCACATGGCGACGGTAGACGCGAAGTAAGAAAAAACATCAAGCAAACGAATCGCGCCTCTTTCCTTACGGGAAGGGGCGCGGTTTTTCTCTCGCCCGACTTTTTATTTGTTATCCTGCTTCCGCTTCCCGCATTTTGCCCAGAATCGGAACGTCAGCGGCCAAACCGCCCCGCCGAACAGCACCATGAGGAAATAGCGGACGCCGTTTGCGACGTTATGCCCGTTCGTCAAGGCGAGCAGCGGCGATTTGGTCAACAGGCGAATGGCGACCACGAATCCGAACCCGATCAACACTTTGAGCGCCTGCGCCCACCAAACCGCCTTTACGTCAAAGCGGATATAGCGCGTTTCGAGAAACAGCACGACGGCGTAGCCGACGCTTGCGCCGAACATCGTCCACGCGGTCTTTTTGCCGGCAAGCGAAAATTCCTCGATGGCGTTTTTCGGCAGCGGGAAGCACTCCGCGTAAACAAGCAGCGCAACGCCGACGGCAAGCAGGAACGCGACGATCGGAACAAAGCGCGTTTTCTTTTCCCATGCGCGTTGAAACAGCGGGAAGGACACGAACACGAGCAGCGCGGCGACGGCAAGCGAAACGCCGACGTCCGCAGGCGTATGCACGCCAAGATACATGCGCGAAAAGCCGACAAGCAGCGTCATGAGAATGCAGGCGACCCAGATCCGCTTCTTGTTTGCGGCGCGTCCCAGCCCGAGAAACAGCCCGCCCGCGCTTTGCGTATGCCCGCTCGGGAAGGAATAGCCCGTCGCGGCGTCGCGCGCGCTTTCAACGATCGTAAATTTCTCGTCCAGCACCCATGGACGCGGCACGCAAAAGATCAGTTTCAGAAACTGGTTCACCGTCGCGCCGAGAAAACTGACATACAGCAGGAAATAGCCCGTCTTTTTATTCACGCACCAAAACACGATCATCGCTGCGACCATGAACAGCGTCTCCTCGCCGAACAGCGTCAAATATTGCAATATCGTATTCCAAAACGGCGTGCGAATCCCTTCGAGCAAACGTAAAATGTCCATCGTTTTTCCCCCGCATCAATTTTTGTCGTATTGACAGCATACCATAAAACAAAGAGGGATGGACGGAAAAAGATATGCAATATAAGCGGAATCTGAAATACGGTATGCGGGGAACGGACGTTCGGTATATAAAGGAGCTGCTGTTTTTGGAGGGATACTATGCGCCGAGCGTCGCAAAAATCACGAACGACCGCTTCGGCAGCGGCACGCTTGCCGCCGTGCTGCTGTTTCAGCGGCGCAATCGGGACGAGGACGGCAAGCAGTTGAGCATGGACGGCGCACTCGGGGAAAAGACATGGAACGCGATCGAGCGGGCGCGTCCGCCCAGCGCAGAGACGATGCTGCCGCTGATGCCGGAGCAGCTGTCCGAGGCGGCGAAGCGATTCGTGGGCGGGGCGTTGGAGCAGACCGACGAAACGCGGCGGGAACTCGTGCTCGCGGCGCTTCCGTTCGCGTTCGACCCCGCAAAACCGCGCACCTATCCGCTGAGCCTGTATATCCGCGGCGGAAACCTGTATAACGTCGATTTGACGATAAACGTGATCACCGCCGCGCGCATCGAGGCGGGGGCGAAGCGGCAGCCGCAGTATTACGACGGCGGGCGTAAGGAAATGATGCTTGCGGTCGTGCGCGCGGATCCGCTTTTGACGGGCGCGGACTGTTCGGGCGGCGTGATCGGTTTATTGCGCAAGTTTCAGCTCGTCAAGCGCACGTTTGACGCGACGGCGGATCTGCTTTTAAGCAGCCGCTATGCGCGCGTGATTCCAAAGGAAGAGCTGATCGCGGGCGACTGGGTCGGCAAAAGCGGGCATATCGGCATGTATGCGGGCGGCGGATACGTCGTTGAATGGATGGGCGGCGCGTACGGCTGTCAGCTTTCCAAGCTGGACGATCGCAGGGGCTACAATTTCGTGCGGCAAAGGCTCGTTTCGCAATCGGCATGGACGCGCTTTCGCCGACCGAGCCTATACTAGCGCATGAACAATCAGCCGTTGAGCAGGAACGTTGCGAAGTTCAAATACGCCGCGAACGCGAGCCAAAGCGCATAGGGGATCTGCAAGGCGCCCGCGAGCGGACGAACGCTCCAAAAGCTGGCCAGCATGACGATGACGACGCCGAGCAGCACAACGAGCCAGATAAACGCCGCAAACAGCAGATGGAAGCCGAAAAACAGAATCGTCCATCCGAAATTCAGAAAGAGCTGCAAGAAATAGACGGACAACGCGTCCCGCGCGCGCGCGCTGCCGGAGACGTATACCAGCGCGGCGGAAACGCCCATCAGCAGATACAGGATCGTCCATGCGATCGGAAACACGAGCTTTGGGGGCGCAAGCGCGGGCTTTGCAAGCTGCTCATACGCCATCATGCCGTCCTTCGTCAAAAGCACGGCAAGCATACCCACCGCAAGCGCGATTGCGGCGGAGACGAGACAGATCAACCAAAAAGGCCTTTTTTTCGCATGTTCCATATGGAACAGTATACGCAAAAACGCGCCGTATCATGCGCCGCGCAAGCAAAAGCAACGCTTATCTTGAATCCCGGATCAAACGAATGCAAAACAGATGCAAGCCCGCGCGGGCTTTGCGAAGGGAAACGCGGTTTTACCGAAGCGCGCGGTAGAAGCGCGTCAAAAGCGCGGCGCATTCTTTCTCCAAAACGCCGCTTGTAACATACACGCTGTGCGAAAGCATATGGTCGGTCAGGTCGATCAGCGAGCCGCAGCAGCCGCCTTTTCCGTCGAACGCGCCGAATACGAGCGCGCCGAGCTTCGCGTTCACGCATGCGCCCGCGCACATTGCGCACGGCTCCATCGTGACGTAAAGCGTGCATTCGCATTGCCGCATGCCGCATGCTTTCGCGCCCTCGTTCAGGCAAAGCAGCTCCGCGTGCGCGGTTAAGTCGTTGCGCGCCTCGCAGCGGTTATGCGCGGCGCAAACGACGACGCCGTCCTTGACCAGCACCGCGCCGACGGGTGTTTCGCCTTCGTCAAACGCTTTTTGCGCCTCGATGAGCGCAAGACGCATGAACCGCTCCCGCTCGTTTGTCATAACCGTTTGAGCACCTCGTCCGTATCAAAGTCGGGGTAGACGACGCGCATCAGCGTCAGCCCGTGCGCGGGCGCGGTCGCTCCTGCGTCGGCGCGGTTTTTGCTTGTAAGCGCGCGGGAAAGCGCGTCCTCGTCCATGACGCCCGTGCCGACGGAAAGCATCGTGCCGACCAGAATGCGTACCATGTTATAAAGGAAGCCGCTGCCCGTTACGTCGTATAGAAGGTATTCGCCCTCGCGCGTCCAAGCGGAGGAAAATATGGTGCGCACGGTGTTTTCCGTCTGCGCGTCGGCGGACATGAACGCGGCAAAGTCGTGCGCGCCGACCGCCTGCGTTGCGGAGCGGCACATCTTTTCAAAATCAAGCGGCGCGTGCAGATGCAGCGCGGTGTCGCGGGTAAACACGCGCGCGTGCGGCCCTGTCTGTACGACGTAGCGGTAGCTTTTTTGTTTTGCCGTGAAGCGCGCGTGAAAGTCCGAAGGAACCTCCTCGGTAAACAGCACGCGAATGTCGCGCGGCAGGCGCATATTCAGCGCGACGGCGAATTTATCCGCCGGCATACGCGCGTCCGTGTCGAAATGCGCGACCTGCGCGCGCGCGTGAACGCCGCTGTCCGTGCGCCCCGAGCCATGGAACGCCAAGGTCTCGCCCGTTGTGCGAAACGCCGCTTCGTTGAGCCGCTGCTGCACGGATACGCCGTTTGGCTGCACCTGCCAGCCGACGTAGCGCGTGCCGTCATATTCGATGATCGCGCGGATGCGTCTCATAAACCGAAGCCCCGCGCGGCATAGACAAACGCAATCAAAGCCGCGAAAAGCACAACGGCGGCCAGATCGGCAAAGCGCAGTTTGAGCTCGCGCATACGGGTTCTGCCCTCGCCGCCGTGATAGCAGCGGGACTCCATCGCCATGGCAAGCTCGTCCGCGCGCCGAAACGCGGAGACGAACAGCGGCACGAGGATGGGAATCATGCTCTTTGCGCGTTTGATGAGGTTTCCGCTCTCGAAATCCGCGCCGCGCGCCATCTGCGCCTTCTTGATGCGGTCGGTTTCCTCCATCAAGGTGGGGATGAACCGAAGCGCGATGGTCATCATCATCGCAAGCTCGTGCGCGGGAAAGCGAATAATTTTCAGCGGCGAAAGCAGGCGCTCCAGCCCGTCCGTCAGCGCGATGGGCGAGGTGGTCAGCGTCAGCATGGAGGTTCCCGCAACGAGCAGAACCAGCCGCAGCGTAATATAAACGGACTGTGTGAGCGCCTCGCGCGTAAGGCGAAGGAAGCGCCAGATCCAAAGCACCGTGTCCCCCTGCGTAAAGAACAGGTTGACGACGAACATGAATACGAGAAGGAACCGAAGCGGTTTGAGCGAGGAGAAAAAGTAGCGCGCGGGCACGCGCCCGAGCAGGAACATAACGACAAGCAGCAGCGCGGGCACGAGAAACAGAGGAAGCGAGCGCACCGCGAACACGAGCACGATATAGGCGATCATGAGCAGTATTTTCGTGCGCGGGTCAAGCCGATGCACAACGCTTTCGCCGGGCAGGAATTGACCGAGCGTGATGTCTTTGCTCATGCTTGCCACCTCCCGACAAGGTATTTCGTCAATTCGTCCATGCGGAAAAACGAGGGAACGTTCATGCCGCCTTCGTTGAGACGGCGCACAAGCCGCGTCGCCTGCGGCAAATCAAGCCCCATGCTCGTCAGCTCGTCGCCATGCGCAAACACGTTTTCGGGCGTGTCCAGCAAAAAGAGCCTGCCGTCGTTCAATACGGCGATGCGGCTTGCAAACTTTGCCACGTCGTCCATCGAATGCGAAACCATGATGATCGTCGTGCCGCTTTCCCGACGCAGCCGCTCGATCAGGGTCAGTATCTCGTTTCTGCCGCGCGGGTCAAGCCCCGCCATCGGCTCGTCCAGAATTAGATATTTCGGGCGCATGGCGAGTATGCCCGCAAGCGCCGCGCGCCGCTTTTCGCCGCCCGAAAGGTCAAACGGGGATTGTTCGGCAAAGCGCGCTTCGTCCAGCCCGACGCGCGAAAGCGCCTCGGAAACGCGCGCGCGCACCTCGTCCTCGTTTAAGCCCATGTTCTTGGGCCCGAACGCGACGTCCGCCGCCACCGTCTCCTCGAACAGCTGGTATTCGGGGTATTGAAACACCATGCCCACGCGCGCGCGAATCTCGCGGCGGAGCTTGGCGTTTTGCGTATCCATGCCGTCGATTCTGACGCTGCCCGCGGTCGGCAGAAGCAGCCCGTTCATATGCTGCAAAAGCGTGCTCTTGCCCGAACCCGTGTGCCCGATCACGCCGAGAAACTCGCCCTCCTCAATCGTGAGGGAAACGTCGTTTACCGCAGGGTAGGAGATCTTTTCCTGCGCGTCGTAAGCATGGGAAAGGCGCTCTATCTCAATCGGCATTCGTTTTTTCGCCGCCCTTCCCGTTCAAGTCCTTTTGCCGCAGCGCCGCGCAGATTTCCTTTGCAAGCGCGTTCGCGTCCATCGTGTCGGCGGAAAGCGGCATTCCGCCTTCGATCAAAGCGTCCCGCAAAAGCGGATACGCGGGCGCATCCAAGCCGTTTTCGCGCAATAGCGCCGTCTCGCGGAACACCTCGGCGGGCGTTCCCTCCATGGCAAGCGCGCCGTCGTTTAGCACGAATACGCGGTCGGCAAGCGCGGCTTCCTCCATATATTGCGTAATCATAACGATCGTCATGCCGCTTTCGTCGTTTAAGCGGCGCGCGGTGGACAGCACCTCGTCGCGCCCGCGCGGATCCAGCATGGCGGTCGCCTCGTCCAAAACCAGCACCTCGGGGCGCATGGCGAGCATGCCTGCGATCGCGACGCGCTGCTTTTGCCCGCCCGAAAGCGCATAGCCCGCCTTTTTGGCGTATGCGGTCATATGCACGGTTTCGAGCGCGCCGGAAACGCGGCTTCGGATCTCCGCAGGCGGCAAACCGAGATTTTCGGGGCCGAATCCCACGTCCTCCTCCACAACGGAGGTGACGAGCTGATTATCGGGGTTTTGAAACACCATGCCGACGCGGCGGCGAATCTCGAGCGTATCCGATTCGGTTTGCGTATCCATGCCGCAAACGCGCACCGCGCCGCTTGACGGAAGCAGCAGGGCGTTTAGGAGCTTTGCAAGCGTGCTTTTGCCCGAGCCGTTATGCCCGACGACCGCCGCGATTTCGCCGCGCTTGATCGACAGACTGACGTTTTTCAGCGCAAACCGTTCCGAACCCGCGTATCGGAAGGAAATATTGACCAGTTCGATGACGTTTTCCGTAAGCCGCTCCCGTCTGCCGCGCCAAAAGCGCCGTATTTCATAGGTAATTCAGTATAGCAAACTCTTGTGTTTCTGACAAGCGCGCCCTTATAATAGAAACGGAACGCGGCGCCGAAATGAGATACGGCGGAAAAACCGCGTGAAGGATGGTGCGCAGAGCAATGAAAACGCTGATCAAAAACATTCGTGCGCTCGTCACCTGCGACGAGCAGGACGCCGTTTTGCATGGGGCAGACCTGCTGCTCGACGGGCAAAGAATCGCAGAAATCGGAATCGGGATAACGGCCGACGCGGATGAAACGATCGACGGCAGCGCGCTGTTCGTTTACCCCGGGCTCGTCAACACGCATCATCACCTGTATCAATACTTCACGCGCAATCTGCCGCAGGTGCAGGGCTTTGCCTTATTTGACTGGCTGACCGCGCTGTACGGCGTCTGGGCGCGCCTGAACGCGGACACGGTCTATCTCAGCTCGCTTTGCGGCATGGCGGAGCTGATGAAATACGGCTGCACGACCTGCTTTGACCAGCACTATGTATTTCCGGCGGGCACGGGCGACCTCGTCGGGGCGCAAATGCGCGCGGCGGCGGAGCTGAATATCCGCATGGTTTCCTCGCGCGGCAGCATGAGTCTCTCGAAAAAGGACGGGGGACTTCCGCCCGATTCCGTTGTGCAGACGACGGACGAAATCTTGAAGGACAGCCGCCGCGTGATCGAAGCATATCACGACCCCGCGCCCTACGCCATGCGTCAAATCGTGCTTGCGCCCTGCTCGCCGTTTTCGGTGACGGGCGAGGTCATGAGAGAAAGCGCGGCGCTTGCGCGCGCATACGGCGTAAGGCTGCATACGCATCTTTGCGAAACCAAGGACGAGGAGCGCTTCACGCTGGAAGCATTCGGCATGCGGCCGCTTGCCTATATGGAAAGCGTGAATTTTATCGGGAGCGACGTGTTTTACGCGCACGGCATCCATTTTACCGACGCGGAGCTTCGCCTGCTTGCAAAAACGCAGACGGGCGTTGCGCATTGCCCCTGTTCGAACATGAAGCTGTCCTCGGGCGTTATGCGCCTTCCCGATATGCTGCGCTACGGCGTTCCCGTCGGGCTCGCCGTGGACGGCAGCGCGAGCAACGACGCATCCAACCTGCTGGAAGAAATTCGAACGGCATACCTGTTGCATCGCCTGACGAGCGGGGACGATGCGCCGAGCGGCTACGATTGCTTGAAGCTCGCTACCGTCGGCAGCGCGCGCCTGCTCGGGCGGGACGATATCGGCAGCATCGCCGTCGGGAAAGCGGCGGATCTGTTCGCAATCCGCGCCGATTCGCTCGAAATGGTCTGCGCCAATGCGGATGAGAAAAACCTGTTCGGCACGGTCGGTTACCATGCGCCCGCGACGTATGTGTTTGTGGGCGGCAGGATGACAGTTCGGCACGGCGAGATTCTGACGCTTGACGAGAACGAGCTAAGGGAAAGGGGCGAACGCGAGACGCGCCGCCTCTTGGAAAACGCATGAAGCCGCGCGAGCTTGTGCGCGCCGCGTTGATCGCCGCGGTATATGCGCTTTTGACCGTCGCCGTCGCGCCGATTTCGTCGGGCTTGCTGCAATGCCGCGTGTCCGAGGCGCTTTGCGTTCTGCCGTATTTTACCTTCTCCGCCGTGCCGGGGCTGTTCGTCGGCTGCGTCATCGCCAATTTGATGCTCGGCGCGCCCGTTTGGGACGTGCTTTTCGGCAGCCTTGCGACGCTGATCGCCGCGTTTTTGACATGGTTTTTCCGCCGTCGTCTGCCGAAGGCGCTTGCGCCGCTGCCGTCGGTCTTGGTCAACGCCGCCGTGGTCGGCGCGGTCTTATGCTACGGTTATCAAATCGGCGTGTCCTACCCGCTCGCCGCCGCGTATGTGTTTTTGGGGCAGGCGATTGCCTGCTACGGGCTGGGTATGCCGCTTTTGCTGCTTCTCGAACGCTGCGGGAAAAAGCTGTTTGACGCATAAAGCGGCGCGCTTTCGTTCCTGTTACATAAAAATAGCATGGGAAAAACTGTCCGTTGTTTTTTCGACAACGGACTTTTCACAATCGCGCGCATATGGTATACTGAACCGCGATTGGATAAAGGAGTATTGGGTGTGAAAATTGATCGGATTATGGAGAGCATCGAGCTTTCGCTCAAACAAAACCATCAGGCGACCTTGGCGGAGGCGACCACCGCGCAGATGCACGACGCGCTTGCGGGCGTCATCATGGGCGCGATTGCGGACGCATGGTACGAAAGCCGCCATGCGCATGAGCGCACGCGCGAGGCGTACTATTTCAGCGCGGAATACCTCGTCGGCAGGAGCGTATACAACAATCTTTTGTCCCTCGGCATATTAAACGACGTCAAGCGCGCGTTTGAGGAGAAGGGGCTTGATTTCGCGATGTTTGAGGACGTTGAGGACGCCGCGCTCGGCAACGGCGGCTTGGGCAGGCTTGCCGCTTGCTTCCTCGACTCCGCTGCGACGCTCGATTTGCCGCTGGACGGCTACGGCATTCGCTATAAATACGGTCTGTTTAAGCAAACGTTTGTGGACGGGTTTCAGCATGAGAGCGCGGACGATTGGCAGCGGCAGGGCGACCCGTGGAGCCGCCGCAGGGATAATCACGAGGTGCTCGTTCATTTTGCGGATATGACCGTGCGCGCCGTGCCTTACGACATGCCCGTTATCGGCTACAAAACGGACAACATCGGCACGCTGCGTCTTTGGCAGAGCGAGGCCGTTCAGGATTTCGACTTTGCGCTGTTTAACGAGCAGGCGTATGCCCTTGCGGTGCTCGAAAAGAACGCCGTTGAGGACATCACGCGCGTTCTCTACCCGAACGATACGACCGCGGCGGGTAAAAAGCTGCGCTTAAAACAGCAATACTTCCTTTCCAGTGCGTCCTTGCAGGACATTCTCTATCGCTTCAAGCGCGAGAACCGTCCGATCGACACGTTTGGCGAGCATGTGTCCATACAGCTCAACGACACGCACCCGACCGTCAGCATACCGGAGCTCATCCGCCTGCTCATGCAGGAGGGCGTTTCGTTCGACCGCGCGTTTGAAATCGCCGCCGAAACCTTCAACTATACGAACCATACGGTTATGAGCGAGGCGCTCGAAAAATGGGACGTGGATCTGTTCAAGTCCGTTTTGCCCGAGGTATTCGACATCATCTATCGCATCAACACACGCCTTTGCGGCGAGCTGATGCAGCGCGGGCTGGATTGCGCGCCCATGGCGATCATTCAAAACAAGGTCATCCATATGGCGAACCTCGCCGTATACTGCTCGCGCTATGTCAACGGCGTAGCCGCCATCCACACCGAGATTCTGAAAAAGGACGTGCTGAAAAACTGGTACGCCGTATATCCCGAAAAGTTCCAAAATAAGACAAACGGCGTGACGCAGCGGCGCTGGCTGGGGCTTTGCAACCCGGAGCTTTGCGCGTTTTTGGACGCGCGCATCGAGGGCGACTATCTGCGCGACTTGGATCTGATCGCGGGTCTGAAAACGCACCTCTCCGATGCGGACGTAACCGCGTTTAACGGCGTCAAGCGCGTCAAAAAGGAGCAGCTTTCCCGCGTGATCGAAGCGCGCGAGGGCGTTTTCCTGCCGCCCGATTTCCTGTTTGACGTGCAGGTGAAGCGCATGCACGAATACAAGCGTCAGCTTCTCAACGCGTTCGGCATTCTGGATACCTATTTCGGAATCAAGGATGGACGCATCACGGATTTTGCACCGACCGCGTATATTTTCGGCGCGAAAGCGGCGCCCGGCTACATCCGCGCAAAGGCTGTCATCAAGTTTATCAACGAGATCGCAAAGCGCATCAACGCCGACGAGAGCGTTGGGGATCTCATGCGCGTGGTGTTCGTGCAGAACTATAACTGTTCCTACGCCGAGCATATCATCCCTGCGGCGGACGTTTCCGAGCAGATTTCACCCGCGGGTACGGAGGCAAGCGGCACGGGCAACATGAAGCTCATGCTGAACGGCGCGGTCACGCTTGGCACGTTCGACGGCGCAAACGTTGAGATTGTCGAGCAGGCGGGCGCGGAGAACAACTATATCTTCGGCGCGCGCGTCGAGGAGCTGAACGCCATTCGTCCGACCTATGCGCCCAAAACGATATACGATTACGAGCCGCGCGTGCGGCGCGTGGTCGATACGCTGATCGACGGAACGTTTTCAGACGACAACAGCGGCGCGTTTGCCGACCTGCATCGTTCGCTTCTGTTCGGTTCGGATTGGCAGAAGCCCGATTATTACTTCGTTTTGTACGAACTGCTTGCCTACATCGAGCGCCGCATGGACGCCAACGCCGATTATCAAAACCGCATCGCGTTCGGCAGAAAGTGTCTCGTCAACATCGCTTCGAGCGCGAAGTTCTCCTCCGACCGCACGATCACGGAATACGCGCGCGATATTTGGCATATCGAGCCAATCGCGCCCATCGACGTGCAAAAGCTGTTCTAGGGGACGTTTTTTTCCAAACAAGGGCGAATGACGGGAGACGCGTCGGGAAAACGCGATTCGTTTTGGACGCTTCAAAGGGGAAAAAGTCTCAGCGCAGGATGAGCGCAAGGGCGACGGCAAGCGCGATCACGCCGGCAAAAACGAGCAGTATACCTGCCTTTTTGCGCAGTTCGGGCGACCGTTTCCGATCGTCCTCCGATTGCGGTGCGAACGCTGCGTCGGCTGCAAGCGAATCATCAGACGCGGGCGATACCCGATTGACGCGCGTTCCCTCCGCGTGTGCGGCAAGGTATTCCTTCACGCTTTCGCGCGTGAGATTGGGCTCGCGCGGCGGCACGTCCATCAGATCAAGCGCAAAGCGATAATCGAACACGGTCGTCATGCGGCGCGCGGGGTCGCGTTCCAGCATGCGGCAAAACAGCTCATCCAGCGTGGCGGGCAGCCGTTCGTTTTTGGTATAAGCGCCGTTTCGCGCGGGCGGTTCGCCCGTTACGGCGGTATACAGCGTTTGCCCGAGCGCGTGAATATCCGCATACAGCCGCGTGGGATCGGGCTTATGGCGCGTATACAAAGCGCTTCGCGCCGCGCCGAAATCCGTGAGCTTGACAAAGCCGTCCATGCAAAGGAAGATCGAATGCGCGGAGATATCGTAATGCAGCGTGCCGACGGACTGCACGACGAGCAGCGCGTCGCCCATCGCGCGCAAAATCGACGCGCAAACGCCGTAGGAAAGCCCGCGCTGCGTCATATCCAGATAGTTTGTAAGCGACAAACCGAAAAGCGGCTCGGTGATGGCGTATGCCGTGCCGTTTTCAAAGAACGCGTCGAATATCGAAAGCACGCTTTGGCTCCCCGCCGCGTCGATGAGCGCGCGATACTGCCCGATGAACGCATCCGAGCCGAGGAAGAACCGTTCTCCGCAATCCCTGTCGCGCGGCGAGACGGCGTTTTCGTTTTCCGCACGCATGGCGAGCTGCATAGGGAAATATTCCCGCGCGATCACGTCCCGCAGCTGCCGCGTGTCGCGCGCAAGATAGATCTTCTCAAAGTCGTCGCAGGAAAGCGGATGCAGGATCTCGTACCTGCGCCGCAGCACGACGCCGTCTTTGAGCGCGTCGCTTTGTGGAAAGCCCCCGTCGTATCCCATCGCCCGCGTGTTCCCCCGTGCGTTTTTCGCTATGCATCAGTATAGCACGGCATGTGCCGTTCTGCCAAACGATTCCATGCGGCGCCGTATTTTGTGCGGTTCGCATTGCTTTTTCTTCCGCATTTGGTATAATAACGAAAGTGTCCCGTATGGGGCATGCCTCTGGCGACCCGATTCGCCCTTCCTTTACACGCATATACGCAAACCCGAGCGCCGTACATGCGTTTTTTGAATCGGAAGCCTGATGATTCGGACAGAACAGACCATCGAAAGGAAAAACAAACATGACACAGCCCTATTTGAGCGACGAACAGGCCGTATGCAAAGCGGTAGGAAGCCGTTTGGAAGGTTTGAGCGGAGATGAGGCAAACGAACGCCTCGCCCAAAACGGACCAAACAAGCTCAAGGAAGCAAAGAAAACGCCCTTGCTCGTACGGTTCTTTGAACAAATGAAGGATCCCATGATTCTCATCCTTCTTGCCGCCGCGCTGATTTCGGGCGTGACCGCCGCGCTGGAAGGCGAGAGCTTTGCCGACGTAATCATCATTCTCTCGGTCGTCATCATCAACGCCGTATTGGGCGTCGTTCAGGAAAGCAAGGCGGAAAAGGCGATTGAGGCGCTGCAAAAGATGTCCGCCGCAACCTGCCGCGTGCTGCGCGACGGGCAGATTCTGCGCATCAAAAACGAGGAGCTTGTCGTCGGCGACGTGGTGCTGCTCGAAGCGGGCGACGCCGTTCCTGCGGACGGGCGCGTGCTGGAAAGCGCGAGCATGCAGATCGAGGAAGCCGCGCTCACGGGCGAAAGCGTTCCTGTCGCGAAGGCGCATGACGCGCTCTCCCTCGGCGAGGCAAAGGACGTGCCGCTCGGCGACCGCAAGAACATGGTCTATATGGGCAGCACGGTCGTTTACGGACGCGGCAAGGCGATCATCACCGCGACGGGAATGGACACCGAGATGGGCAAAATCGCTGACGCGCTCGCGCAGGCGGAGGAGGGGCAAACGCCGCTGCAAATCAAGCTCGCGCAGCTCTCGAAAATTCTCACCTGGCTGGTGCTCGGCATCTGCGCCGTGATCTTCGTGGTCAACATCCTGCGCTTCTCGGGCACGGGCGAAAACTATATCCTGCATTCCTTCCTGATCGCCGTCAGCCTCGCGGTCGCCGCCATTCCGGAGGGACTCGTAGCGGTCGTAACCATCGTTTTATCCGTCGGCGTAACGAATATGTCCAAGCGCAACGCGATTATCCGCCGCCTCACCGCGGTAGAAACGCTCGGCTGCGCGCAGATCATCTGCTCGGACAAGACCGGCACGCTGACGCAAAACAAGATGACCGTCGTGGATCATTACGGGGACGACGTGCCGCTGCTTGCAACCGCGATGGCGCTTTGCAGCGACGCGGATCTGGACGAAACGAACAACGCCGTCGGCGAGCCGACCGAATGCGCGCTCGTCAACTTCGCTTTCAAAGAGGGCTATGCAAAGCCCGAGCTGGCTTCTGAGCAGCCGCGCATCGACGAGGCGCCGTTTGACAGCATGCGCAAGATGATGTCAACCGTGCATCAAACGCAACACGGTATCGTGCAGTATACGAAGGGCGCGCCCGACGAGCTGCTGAAAAAATGCGCGTATTATCGCTTTGGCGGCGAAACGCTGCCCATGACGGACGAAAAGCGCGTTGAGATTCTCGACGCCAACCGTGCGATGGCGAATCGTGCGCTGCGCGTGCTCTGCGCCGCCATGCGCCTGTATGACGCGCGCCCGACGGACAATTCGCCCGCCGCGCTCGAACGCGACCTGATCTTTATCGGTTTGGTCGGCATGATCGATCCCGTCCGCCCCGAGGTGACGGACGCCATCAAGGAATGCCGCCGTGCGGGCATCCGCCCCATCATGATTACCGGCGATCACCGCGACACCGCCGCCGCAATCGCGTTGGAGCTCGGCATCATCCATGACCCCTCCGAAGCGATCACGGGCGCGGAGCTGAACGATATTTCCGACGAGGACTTTGCCGAGCGCGTTCAGGATTTCAGCGTGTATGCGCGCGTTCAGCCGGAGCATAAGGTGCGCATCGTCAACGCGTGGCGTGCGCGCGGCTGCGTGACCGCCATGACGGGCGACGGCGTAAACGACGCGCCAAGCATCAAGAGCGCGGATATCGGCGTCGGCATGGGCATCACGGGAACGGACGTGACCAAGAACGTCGCGGACATGGTGCTCGCGGACGACAACTTTGCAACGATTGTCGGCGCGGTTGAGGAAGGCAGGCGCATCTACGACAACATCCGCAAGGCGATTCAGTTCCTGCTCTCCTCCAATATGAGCGAGGTTCTGTCCATCTTCTTTGCGACGCTTTTGGGCTTTATTATTCTTGAGCCCGTGCATCTGCTCTGGATCAACCTGATTACGGACTGCTTCCCCGCCCTTGCGCTCGGCACCGAGGCGGCGGAAAGCAACCTCATGGATCGGGAACCGCGCAGCACCAAGGACGGCGTGTTCGCGGGCGGCGTGGGCTTCGACGTTGCGTATCAGGGGCTTGCGGTCACGATTCTTACGCTCGCGGCGTACTTCATCGGCGAGCGCATCGAAAACGGCGCGTGGAGCATCCTGCAAAGCTCGGACGGCATGACGATGGCGTTTTTGACCATGAGCATGGCGGAGATCTTCCATAGCTTCAATATGCGTTCGCAGCGGCAGAGCGTGTTCAAGCTCAAAACGCAAAACAAGTTCCTTTGGCTGGCGGCAATCGCGTCCCTCGTCATGACGACGGTCGTGTTGTACGTTCCGTTCTTGCAGGAAGCGTTCGGCTTTGAGCATATCAGCGCGCTGGAATACGGCGTCGCCATGCTGCTTGCCTTCCTCATCGTGCCGATCGTGGAGATCGTCAAAGCGATTCAGCGCGCGGTCACAAAGCGCAGGCAGCACAAAGCATAAATCTTATCGGAAGACATGCAAAAGGCACGAGGAACGCCCCGTGCCTTCAAGCTGCCGAAAAACGCTGTTTTTCGACAGGATAACCGCTTCCCGCCTAAAACCCTTCGGGTTTCCGGGCGGCAGGAAGCACAGGGAAACCGCCCTTTCTCGGGCGATCCGTTCCAGCGTACATGCCGCCGGAGCCGGAATAAAGCTCCCGGGGGTTTCGACCCCCGAATCCCCCAAGGATTTTTTTGACAAGCAAAAGGCACGAGGAACGCCCCGTGCCTTTTGTTTGTCGCTTTCGTCTCATCGTGCGTGCTCGTCGCCGCGAAGCTCGCGCTCGATCATGCGCGCATGAAGCACCAGCTCGTCGCGGTAGAGCATGAGCTGCTCGAGCGGCGCGCCTTTCTTGTCCGTCACCACGCCGATGGCGCCGATCGCCTCCTCGTATGCGTTCAAAATCGGAACGGCAACGGATACCACGCCCTCGGAAAGCTCCTCAAGCGACAGCGCATAGCCGATGGCGTGAATTTCGTCCAGCCGCTGTAAAAGCTGCTCCCGCGTGGCGGTCGTTTGGGGCGTAAACTGTTGAAAATCAATGCCGTCGAGTATGCGGTTCAGCCTTTGCCGCGGCATGTATGCAAGCAGCGCCTTGCCCGCGGCGGAGCTGTGCAGGGGCAAACGGTGACCAAAGTGGTACAGGCGCAGAGCCTCCTCGCGATCCTCCGCGCAAAACGCCGTGCACACCGCCTCCGTGCCGCTGCGCACGCAAAGAAATACGGTCTGCTTCGTGCGCGCCGCCAACTCCGAAAGATGCGCATAGGAGACTTGATGCACGCCGTGACGCACCTTGCCCGCCAGCACGAGAAGCTGCGGCCCAAGGAAATATCGCTCGGTTTCGGTATCCTGATCCATTAAGCCGTTGCGAAACAGCGTGCTGACGATGCCGAAAGCGGTGGTTTTTTTCAGCCCCGTTCTGCGCGCAATCTCGGAAAGGGAAAGCGCTTCCCCGCGCGCAAAGCAGTTGAGAATCGCCGCCGCGCGGTCGATGGATTGGATGGAGACGCTCTTTCCGTCAAGCATATCGTCAAGTCCTCCCCACGTCCGTATATTTATCGCTTAAAAGCGAATATTTATACGAATCTTGCTATGCATATCAAGGGAAATTTCTTTGCTTCTTTCTTTGTAAAAGAAAGAAGGGAAGAACCCCTACACCTTCGCGCAGGCGTCGATTTCGGGCGCGTTCTTTCTTTATCAAAGAAAGAAAAATAAACAATTTACACCTTCGCGCAGGCGTCGATTTCGGGCGCGTTCTTTCTTTATCAAAGAAAGAAAAATAAACAATTTACACCTTCGCGCAGGCGTCGTTGCCCTGCGCAGCGCATGCCTCGGTGGACAGACCGCGCGCGCAGCCGTCGACGATCGCGGCGCACATGGCGTCGCCCAGCCCGAACGTTTCCGGCGGCTTTTCGCACAGAGCGGGCAAAACGCCGCAGCCAAGCTCGTCCGCCCAAAACACGCCTTCCGCGCCGAGGGAAATGAACACGCGCTTCACGCCTTGGTCGATGAACCAATCGGCGGCGCGGTAAACCCCGCGAATCGTGTCGCACGACTTGCCCGACAGGAAGCCCGCCTCAAAGCGATTCGGCTTGATGGCGTAGCATTTGCCGATGTTGCCCCCGATGCGCTTCGCCTTGGTGCAGCTTACGGGATCGTAAAACAGCGGCGCGGTCACGTTTTCGCAAAGGAAAGCGAGCGTTTCGGGCGGCAGGTTTCCGTCGATGACGACGATGGGGGATGCGTTGATCGTTGTCAGCAGCGAGGAAAGGTATTCGCTCGTCAGGTTTTCGAGAATCGACATATCGCTGATGGCGACGAGCAGGTCGCCGTCCTCGTCGAGTATCGAAAGATAGGTCGCGGTATGTGCGGAACAGGTGATCGTATGGGTCAGCGAAACGTTCGCGCGCGCACAGTCCTCGCGGATGAGCCGGGCATGATAGCCGCGTCCGAGCGCGGTGACCAGCTCCACGGAATAGCGATATTCGGTCAGGCGCTTGGCGATGTTTTCCGCAACGCCGCCGGCGCGAAGCCGCATATGCCCGATGTTGGAATCCCGCAGGCGGCAGATGGTCTCGGGGCGTCCGCTGATGTCCACGGCGGCGCCGCCGATGACGAAGATCGTGTTCATGCGTCCTCCAATCCCGCGCCGTATACGCGTTCGCCGCCGACATATACGCCGATGACGCCGCGCGACGGACTGTTTCCGTTTTGATAGGTCGCCGTGTCGCAAAATTCGTTCAGATCGAGCAAAACCGCGTCCGCGTCGCGTCCGCTTTCGATAACGCCCTTGTTGTTCAGCCCGAAGAAGTCCGCCGTTTGCCCCGACAGCTTATGAAACACCGTTTCGGGCGAGCAGACCTGCTTTTCCTTTACCAAAAGCCGATATGCGCGCGCGGTGGAGCCAAAGCAGCGCGGATGCGGCGTTTCGGTTTCGGCGCCGAGCAGACCGTCCGTGCCGACGACGCAGAGCGGATGCCGCAGGATTTCGAGCGTGTCGTCGGGGTTCGTATGAAAATAGGTTCCGATGCCGTAGCCGCCGTTTTGCAGCAGAATGTCGAAATACGCGTCGTAAGGGTCGATTCCCTTCTTTTCGGCGTATTCGGAAACGTATATGCCCTCCGCGTCGTGCATGACGGGGCAGCTCGAAACGAGCACGCCGCCAAAGCCGCCGCAGTGGATGACGAAGTTTTCGTAATTCGATGGATGGGACATTTCCTCGCGGATGACCGCGCGCTCGTGCGGATCGGCAAGCGCCTCGACCAAACTGCTCACGCCGCGGGAAAAATAGCGCGGCGGGATGGAGATGTTCAGCGAGGTGCAGCCCGCATAGTAGGGGTAAACGTCCATCAAGACGGGAGTGCCGTCGTTTGCGAAGCGTTCCGCCTCGGCAAGAATCGCGTGCGGCTTGCCCCAGTTTTGGCGCCCGGCAGCCTTCATGTGCGACATGCAGAGCGGAACGCCCGCCTCCTTGGCGAGCAAAAGCGACTCGCGCCGCGCCTCCTCGACGAAATCCGCCTCGCTGCGCGGATGACAGGCAAAAAAGCCGCCCTCCTCGGAAACAACGCGTAAAAGCGCGAGCAGTTCGTCGTTTTTCGCATACTCGCTCGGCGCGTAGACAAGCCCGACGGATAAGCCGATGGCGCCCTCGCGCATACATTGCCGCAGGAGCTTCTGCATGGCGAGAAGCTCGCCCGCGTCGGGGGCGCGGTTTGCATAGCCCATGACGGCAAGCCGCAAGGCGCCGTGTCCGACAAACGTCTTTGTGTTTACGCGCGTGCCAAGGGAGGCAAGCCATTGAAAATAGTCCTTCGCGCTTTTCAAAATCGTAACGTCGCTTGGCAGGTCGGGATGCGGCGCATAGCCCGTGACAAAGCGGGTAAAATCGGCGGCGCGCGTGTCGGCGCAGGGGAACATCGAGATGCCGCATTGCCCGGCGATTTGCGTGGTAAAGCCCTGGGAGAGCTTCGCGCGCTCGGCGTAGGCGGAGGCGGACATGAGGTCGCCGTGGGAATGCGCGTCGATCATGCCGGGAACAAGCGTATAGCCGCGCGCGTCGACAACCTTTTGCGCGGGCGGCAACGTTTCGTTTTCCCCGCGGAAAACCCGCAGCTTGCCCTTATCGAAGCCGACGCTGCCCAAGAAAGCGGGCGCGTTCGTGCCGTCAATGACGCTGCAATTTCGAAATAACAGTTCCATATGCGCTTAGCCGAAACGGCGTTTACTCCTTTACGAGCTTGATCGTGCCGATAAGCGGAAGCGGCTTCGCTTGTCCGTTGCAAACGGTGACGATGCCGATGATGGAAAACACAAGCCCCGCCACGGAGGTTATCCAACCCAAAAAGCCGCCCAGCCCGCTGATCAGATAGCTTACGGCAGTGCTGCAAGCGCCCGCGATCAGTTCGAGCAGGAACAGGTTCAGCCCGCTCAGCGCGTGATATTTGAGGAACGGCGAGTTGTTCTTTGCGGAGGAAAAATACGGGATCAGCGCAAGAACGCCGATGTAGCAGAGCACGCCCATGCCCTTATGCGATGCGGCGTCGTCCGCGCTCGGTTCAAAAGCAAAAACGGATTCGGCGGCTGCACCGCAGGTGGGGCAGAAACGATCGTCGTCCTTCATGGAAGCGCCGCATTTTGAGCAGTAAGGCATAGAGTCGTTCTCCTTCGTTGTCGATTTGGTTCGAGAAGCGAAGCCCAATACGGCGCTGCTTCAAACCCAATCATATGAAATCAGTATATAACAAAACGCGGGCGGACGCAACCGAACGGAAGCATCGCGCGCCGCGTTTCTCAATCAGGCGGATGTTGGGGTTATACGCGCAGGGGCGCGCCGTTTTCCCGCAGCGCTTGGACGATGGCGTCCATCGCTCGCTTGATCTCGTCGTCCGTCAGGGTGTGCTCGTCCGAGCGCAGCGTGAAGGTGAACGCGAGGCTCTTTTTGCCCGGCAGGACGCCCGCGCCGCGGTAGGTATCGAACAGCGTCGCATCCGATACGATCAGCTCGCTTTGCGCGTTTTGGATGACGCGTATCAGCGCCGCGGACTCCGTTTTTTCATCGGTCACAACCGCTATGTCGCGCTCTGCGACGGGGAAGCGCGGCAGGGGCGAAAAGCGCTTCTCGGCAAGACAATGCGCTTTGAGCGCGTCGAAGGAGAGCTCGAAGGCGTATACGCGGCAGTCGATCTGCCAAGCGTCGACCACGTCGGGATGCACCTCGCCAAGCACGCCCAGAATCGTTCCGTCCGCCGCGACGAGCTGCGCCGCGCGACCCGGCTGTAAATAGGGCGTCTCCGAACGGGTGTAGCATGCGTCCTTCACGCCGAGCGCGGCAAGCAGCGCCTCACAGACGCCTTTGAGCGTATAAAACGACTCGTCCTCGCCGCAGAGAATCAGCCCGACCTGCTTCCGCTCCTCGGGCAGCGCGCCGCCCAGGTCGATATGTACGTTGCCGACCTCGAAGAAGCAGCCGCAGCCGCTCTTGCGGTTCCGATTGCGCGCGAGGGTGTCCAGCATACCGCTCATGAGCGTCGTGCGCATGAGGCTTTGATCCTCGCCGAACGGATTCAGAATGCGCACCGCGCGGCGCAATTCGCTGTCCTCGGGCAGCAGGAGCGCGTCGAGCGCGGCGGGGCCGGTGAAGTTATAGTTGTTCATTTCGTATGCGCCGAGCGCAACGAGCGTATCCTTGATCTTGTCCTCCAGCGCGAACGCATGGGGAATGCTGCCGCGGAACGTATCGCCGCGCATGAGCGTCGGGGCAATGTTATAGTAGCCGTAGATGCGCGCGATCTCCTCGGCGATATCCCAGTCCGCCTCGATTCCGTCCTCGATATCCGTGCGGAAATGCGGAATGACGAGATGCAGCCTGTCGCCGAGGCGCGGCTTTGCCGTGATCCCGATCGTGGAAAGCATATCCGCCATATCGCGCGCGGAAAGCTCGAGCGCGAGCAGCGCGTTGACATGCGAAACGGAAATCTCCGCCTCGCGTTCGACGGGCGGTTGTTCGCAAACGTCGATCACGTCGCCGACCACCGTGCCCGCGCCGAGCATGACGACCAGCTCGATGGCGCGATCCAGCGCGAGCTTTGCGTTGACCGCCTCGACGCCCTTGATAAAGCGCGCCGCCGCGTCCGTAACCTGATGGAGCTTTCGCGCGGTGGAACGGATGTTGCTGCCCTTGAACACGGCGGCTTCGAACAATACGGTCTTGGTTTCGCTCGTGATCTCGGAGTTTTCGCCGCCCATCACGCCCGCGATGCCCACGCCGCGCGTTTCGTCGGCGATGAGCAGCATATCGGGCGACACAAGACGCGTCTTGCCGTCCAGCGTGGTTACGGATTCGTCCTCGTTGGCGTTGCGAACGATGATATGCCCGCCTGTGATGCAGGCAAGGTCGAACGCGTGCATGGGATGCCCGTATTCGATCAAGACATAGTTCGTAATATCCACGATGTTGTTGATCGGGCGCAGCCCCACGCTTTTCAGCTTGCGCTGCATCCAGGCGGGCGACGGCGCGATGACGATATCCTTGACCACGCGCGCCGTATACCGCGGGCAAAGCGCGTAGTTTTGAATGCTCACGCACGCATAGTCGCCTGCTTCGCCCGACGCTTTGATCGGCTTGACCGCGGGCATATGGAACGGCTGACCCAGCGCCGCGGCAGCCTCGCGGCAGATGCCGATGATCGACGCGCAGTCGGGACGGTTGGGCGTCAGCTCAAATTCGAAGATCTCGTCGTCAAAGCCGAGCGCCTCGCCGATATCCTGCCCGAGCGGATGCGCTTCGTTCAGAATAAGGATGCCGTTTACGTCCGCGCCGGGATAGTCCGCGTCCGTCAGCCCAAGCTCCTTGCCCGAGCAGAGCATACCATAGCTCGTCACGCCGCGCATATTGACGGGCGCCATCTCATGCCCGCCCAGCTTGGCGCCGACGACGGCCACGGGTACGAGCGCGCCGTCAAACACGTTGCTTGCGCCCGTTACGATCGTCAGCGTTTCCGCGCCGACGTCCACGCGGCAGATGTTGAGATGATCGGAGTTTTCATGCTTGACGACGGAGAGAACGCGCCCGACGACGACACCCTCGACGCCCGCAAGCTCCTTTTCCACGCCCGCAAGCTCAAACCCACGCCACATCATCTTTTCGATGAAGTCCGCGTTTGTTACGTTGAAGTCCACATATTCGCAAAGCCATTTTTTCGGCAGTTTCATATTCGTTGCCCTCCCTTAAAACTGACGCAGGAAGCGCGCGTCGTTTTCGTATTCCAAGCGGATGTCGTTGACGCCGTATTTGAGGCTCGTCACGCGATCCACGCCGATGCCGAAGGCGATGCCCGTCCATTCCTTGGGGTCGTAGCCGCAGTTTTCGATCTCATGCGGATTGGTTACGCCGCAGCCCAAGATCTCGATCCAGCCCGTGCCCTTGCAAACGCGGCAGCCCTTGCCCCCGCAGATCGTGCAGGACATATCCATCTCGGCGGAAGGCTCCGTAAACGGGAAATAGCTCGGGCGCAGGCGCGTTTTGACGCTTTCGCCGAACAACGTGCGGATAAACGAATCCAAAACGCCCTTCAAGTCGCCCAGCGTAAGCCCCTTGTCAACCACAAAGCCCTCGATCTGGTAGAACACGGGCGAATGCGTCGCGTCAACCTCGTCCACGCGGAACACGCGCCCGGGCATCATGAGGCGAAACGGCGGTTTGAGCGTCGTCAGCGCGCGCACCTCGCAGGGGGAGGTATGCGTGCGCAAAAGGACGCTGTCGCTGATATAGAACGTGTCCTGCATATCGCGCGCGGGATGATCCTTCGGCAGGTTGAGCAGCGTGAAGTTATAGTCGTCCAGCTCGACCTCGGGCCCGTCAAACATCGAAAAGCCCATGCCGACGAGCGTATCGCGGATGAGACGATAGGTCTGCGTCATGGGATGCAGCCTGCCCAGCGGGCGGCAAAGCGCGCCGGGCGCGGTCACGTCCACCGCCTCTCTTTCAAAGCGCAGCTTCTTCATCGCATCCGCCAAAGCCGCGCGCTTTGTCTCGCGCACGCCCTCGATGGACGTCTTTACGCGGTTGGCGAACGCGCCGACCGTCGCGCGCTCGTCCTTGTCGAGCTTGCCCATCGTGCGCAGAATCGCCGTGAGCGACCCGTTGCGTCCCAATATCTCGACGAGCGTCGATTCGAGCGCCTCGCTCGTTTCACAGGCGTGTATGCGCGCCTCCGCATCCGCGCGAAGCTGTTCCAAAGATTCCATCATGCCCATACGTTTTTCCTCCGTTTCGTCAACCACGGTTTGCGATATTCTTGGTATAAAAAACGCTTCGCTCCCTCAAAAAGGGACGAAGCGCGTCGTGGTACCACCCTTGTTCGCTCGGCGCGGAAAAAATCCCGCAGCAAAGCCTCTTGCCGCTGTAACGGGCAGACCCGTCAACCGCTAATCGGACGTTCCTTTCACGGTCGATGCTCCGGGGCGAACTTTGCGCCTTTCTCTGCGCGCGCCGCTTTCAGCCGATGACGGCGCTCTCTTTTCCGCGCGGACGGAAGGCTTTTCCCCTTCTTCGCATGTAATGCGATTATTCTAGCACCGTCACGTTCGTGCCGTCAAGCACAAACGTAACGCTTTTGTCCCGATCCGTGCGATAAATCGTGATTCCGTGCTCGGTCAGGCGGTTTATCGTGCTTTCGTCGGGCAGGCCGTAGCCGTTGTTCTCGCCCACGGAGATCACCGCGTAGGTCGGGTTTACGGCGTTTAAGAGCTTGTTGCTCGTGGAATCGCCGCTGCCGTGATGCCCGACCTTGAGGATGTTCGCGCGGATGAGACGGTTCGGCAGCGCCTTGCACATGAGCTTCTCGGAAAGCGTCGTGGCGTCGCCCGTCAGCAGCACCGCGGTCGCGCCGTAGGAAACGCGCAGGATGTAGCTCGTATCGTTGAAATCGTCATACGTTACGCCGTACGGCGAAAGCACGCGCACCTCGCAGCTTTCGTCCCATGGCAGAAGCGCGTTGACGTCCGCAAGGGGGGACTGCGTTTCGATATGGTTTTCGTTCAGCGCGTCCAGCAGGTTGAAATAGGTCGCGCTTTCCGCGTCGAACGGGGGCAGATAGAAGGAGCCGACGGCGTAAACGCCGACGATGCGCGCCATCGAGCCGATATGGTCGGCGTGCAAATGCGAGCATACGACCATGTCCAGCCCCGCAATCTTCTGCGATTCCAAATAGGCGTAAACCGTGTCGAACGCGTCCGCGGGCCCCGCGTCAACGAGCATCGTTTTGCCGTTCGGCGAGCGCAGAAAGACGCAGTCTCCCTGCCCGACGTCCAAGAACGTAACGGTCAAAACGCCGCTTTCCGCCGTGAGCGCGTTCGCTTGCTCGGGGGATGGGGTCGGCTCGGGGGTAAGCGCCGCATGCAGGCGGGATAGGATCGAGAAAACCACCGCCGCTCCGACCATCAGGCAAAACAGCGCGATCGTCAGAATCGAATTGCGCTTGCGCGTCCTGCGTTCGGGCGCGGATTCCTCTTTTGTCCAATCGTTGAACTCCATAGGCTCAGTATAGCATAAATCGCGTAAAACCGTCGTTCCCGTTTTGCGGAACCCGCGAATTGGGAAAAGTTGCGAAAAATGGCGAAAAACTGCTTGACAGCGCATATATTTGTTTGTATAGTACAAGTGTACTAGCCGTTATAGTACACTTAAATACGAATCACGCGTGCGGCTTTGGCGGCACGGCGGGCGCTTTCCCACGCGGGCGCTTACAAAGAAAGATCAGGCGTTTTCGGTATGCCTCGTTCGGAGGAATCTCCATACGCGGGCGCCTGTCATAAAGGGGTGACGACATGTATCAAATTGACCGATTTGGGCGAACGCCGATCTACGAGCAGATCATCGAGCAGACCGAGCGGCTGATCATGACGGGCTTATTGAAGCCGGGCGATCAGCTTCCGTCGGTGCGGACGCTGTCAACGACGCTTTCCGTCAACCCGAACACGCTGCAAAAGGCGTATTCGGAGCTGGAACGGCGGGGGCTTTGCGTCAGCGTGCCGGGCAACGGGCGGTTTTTGACCGAGTCCGCGCGGCGCCTCGTCGGGGAGCGGCTCAACGAGAGGATCGAGCAAATCGCGGAAATTTGCGCATCCCTGCGCACGGCGGGGGTGCCGGCCGAACGGGTCATCGACGCGGTCAATACCGCATATGGAAAGGGTGTGAACGAATGATTTCGGCGAAGAACCTGACAAAGCGGTTCGGCAACGTGACGGCGCTGTCCGACCTGAGCTGCGAGATCCCGCAGGGCTGTATTTACGGCTTGGTCGGCGCGAACGGCTCGGGCAAATCCACTTTTTTGCGCCTGTGCAGCGGCGTATATCGTCCCGACGCGGGGCAGCTCATGATCGACGGGGGAACGGTGTTTGACAACGCCGCGGTCAAGAACGGGTTCGTATTCGTGCCCGACGAGCTGTTTTTCCTTTCGCAAAGCAGTATGCGGCGCATGGCGAGCCTGTACGATTCCGTATACGAGCGCTTTTCTTATCAGCGTTTTGACGACATGACAAAGCTGTTCCGTCTGGACGTGAACAAGCCGCTTAACACGTTTTCGAAGGGCATGCGGCGGCAGGCGGCGACGATTTTGGCGCTTTCCGCCATGCCTGATTATATCTTTTTTGACGAAACGTTCGACGGGCTGGATCCCGTGATGCGCAGCCTGGTCAAGAGCACGCTCTATGACGACGTGTTCGAGCGGGGCTGCACGGCGGTTATTACGAGCCACTCCCTGCGCGAGTTGGAGGACACCTGCGATCAGCTTGCGCTGCTGTATCAGGGCGGCGTCGTGTTTGAAAGCGACGTGCAGAACATCAAAACCTCGCTTTTCAAGGTACAGGTCGCTTTTTCGGACGAATACGACAAGAGCCGATTCGTTGGGCTGGACGTCAAACGCTTTGTCAAGCAGGGCAGCGTCGCAAACCTGATCGTGCGCGGAGAGCGCGAGGAAAGCCGGCAGAAAATCGCCGAGATGAAGCCGCTGCTGCTGGAAATACTGCCGCTTACGCTCGAGGAGGTATTCGTGTTTGAAATGGAAGCGCTCGGATACGCCTTTCACCTCGAGGATGAAAAGGGAGGCGAAACGAAATGAAATTCTATTTGGAGACGCTGCGGCGGCTCATGCGCGCGGGGCTCACGCTGCTTGTGCTCGTGGTGATTGCGGAGCTTGCCGTCGCCATGCAGATCTGCACGGCGCGAGGCTATTCCGCCATGCCCGGTATCGAGGTCATGTTCGCGCCGCTTGTCGTGTTTACATACGTCGGCGGGATCGGGCTTGCGCTTGTCGCGTTTTCGTTCCTGAACAAGCGCGCGGACAGCGACTTTTATCATAGCCTGCCGATCAAGCGCAGCCGCATGTTCGGCGTGATCGCGCTTGCGGCAGCGACGTGGATCGGCGCGACGGTGCTGCTTTCCGTGCTGGCGGGAACCGCCGTGTTCCTCGCCGCGGGGGAGCCGTTTGTGCCGAGCTATCCGCTCATCGCGGTCGCGTTCTACTTTGTCGCCTCCATGCTGGCGTTTGCCGCGGCAAGCGTTGCATCCGGCCTGACGGGCACGCTGTTCTCCGCCGCCGCGCTGACGATGATCGTTCTGTTTTTGCCGCGTTTTGCGCAATTCTGCGTGGCGCGCTGCGTCGTGGAAAACGCCCAGATTTACAGCTGGCTCGATTTGCCGTTTCTGTTGAACCCGTGCTGGAACATCGCAACGGGGCAGATCGTGATGCTTTCGCGGCAGGTGTATCTGCCCTACATGATCCGCGCGCAATACATCCTGTATTCCGCGGCGCTCTGCCTTGTTGAGCTGTATTTGGGCAGCAGGATCTTTACCCGCCGCCCGTCCGAGCTGGCCGAACGCGGCACGCTGAACGCCAAATTGCAAACCGTGTTTGCGTGCCTTCTCGTATTGCCGCTGCCGCTCGTGCTGGTTTCGGGTTCGCTTTTGATTGGCAAGCGCATCGTGGTCATCGTGGCGACGGCCGCGTTCGCGCTGTACGCCGTGTATCAAATGATCGTTCTGCGCGACGGGAAAAAGATGCTCCGTTCGCTGCCCTGGTGCCTTGCGCCGCTGGCGCTCTGCGTCGGGCTGTTCTTCGGCGCGCAGGCGCTCGGCGCGAAGATCGGCACGACCACGCTGGACGTAAGCGACGTCGCGTCCGTTCGGCTGCTCGGATCGGATCGCGGAGAAACCCATCGCTCCTATGCGAACATGCAGGTTGCCGAAATCTCGTTCACCGAGGACGCGCTCGTCGAATATCTGACCGAATCGCTCAACGGCACGGCGGGGAGCATCCGCGACAACGGCACGCCGTATTCCTATTACGGCACGGAGAACACCGTGACCACGGTCGAGCCCGTTCAGTTCAAGCTCAAAAACGGGCGCACGGTTACGCGCCGCATCATCGTTCAAAACGCGGATCTGCTGAAAAGCCTCTGCGAGGAGAACGAGGAATATGGCGATGCGATTCGCGCCCTGCCGCCGATTGAAAGCGTGCGCTATTGGATGGCGAACGGAACATGCTATCAGATGGACGCGAGCGAGAGCGTTCAGATGATCCGCTCGTATTACGGCGAGACGGAGGCGCTGGGCAAGGTTCCGTATGAGGCGTATCGAACCTTTGAAAACGGCGTAACGTCCTATAACTATTACAACGACGCCTACGCGCGTGACGACGAGCAGCTTTTCGGCAGCCTTGCAATCATCGGCTACATCGGCACGCAGCGGTATGCGAACAGCTTCTCCGTGCAGCGCAGCACGCCCGAAACCGCCCAAATGAGTATGCAGATGCAAAACGCTGCGATGGAAGGCGACGATCCCGCGCGGATGCTGGCGCTGTTTACCGCCGTGAACGACGGGGACGCGGATTGGTGGACGTTTGACGCGCAGTTCACGTTTTTCAACGTGCCGCTGATCGACGGAACCAAGGCGACGACCTCGGCGAGCGCGTATTGCGGCAACGAGGTTTACGGAATCGACGAGGCGTCGATCGCCGTCAGACCCTATTTCGAGGAACTGATCGGGATTCTGAACCGCGGCACGCTGACCGACGACCCGAACGCGTTTTCTGTTTGCGCGACGTGGAGCGCGATTTCGTGCGACGCGGACGGACAGCCGCGTTATGCCGACATGGCGGGGTCGAAGGTATCCGGCTATCGCACGTTCGAGAAGACGGACGTCGTGCGCATTCTCGAACTGGCGCGCCTGATCCGCCTGACCTACCAAAATATAGAGATGGGGGGAGATACGGCGATATACAACGGTATGTCCGATTACGCCATGCCGACGCCGACGCCCATGCCCGCCGTGACCCCGTAACCATCGACGGCGAAGAACAAAGCGCCGCTTTCCGCGTATGGAGGGCGGCGCTCCTTTTATGCTATAATGACAAAAAGCAAACGGGAGCGGAGGCGGAGCGAATGGACGAACCGAAGCGCTGCGCATGGGCGTGCGGCAAGGGCGAAGCGTATCTCAGGTATCATGACGAGGAATGGGGCGTGCCGCTGACCGACGACAACAGCCTGTACGCGCTGTTTTTGCTGGAAACGTTTCAAGCGGGGCTGTCCTGGCGCACGATACTCGAAAAGCGCGAGGCGTTCCGTTCGGCGTTCGACGGCTTTGACGCGGGGAAGATCGCGCGCTATGACGAAGAAAAGATACGCGCGCTGCTGCAAAACGCGGGCGTCATCCGATGCAGGCGCAAGATCGAGGCGGCGATTCGAAACGCGGGGGTATTTCTCGCCATACAGGGCGAATTCGGTTCGTTTGCGCGCTATCTGTGGGGGTTTACGAACGGGAAGGTCGTCGTAAACACGACAAACGCGTTTCCCACGAGAACCGCGCTTTCCGACCGCGTCTCCGAGGACCTGTACGCGCGCGGTATGCGCTATGTCGGCTCGGTGACGATCTATTCCTATTTGCAGGCGGCGGGCGTCGTCAACGACCACGAGACGACGTGCTTTCGCCATCCGATTTCAAACGGGAGTGAAGCATGAAAGAGATTTGGGAAACGATTGTAACGCGCCTGAACGCAAACGAGGCGGTGGTTTTGGTAACGATTATGGCGGCGCACGGCTCGTCTCCGCGCAAGGCGGGCGCGAGCATGGTTGTATGCCAGGACGGGAGCGCGGTCGGCACCATCGGCGGCGGCGCGGCGGAGTATGCGGCGAAAAAGCACGCCCTGTCGCTTTTCACGGAGCGCAGGTCGGACGTTTGCCGATATGAGCTGCGCCCGAACGACGCGGCGGATCTCGGCATGGTATGCGGCGGAAGAATTCGCGCGCTGTTTCGTTTGCTCGAACCGACTGACGAAACCTTGCAGACGGCGCGCGCCGTATGGAACGCCGTATGCGCGTTTCGAGCGATCATGCTCGTGACGGAGATTATCGGCAACGCGCCGCAAAATACGCGGATAGACCCGCGCGGCTGCGCTTATGACGCGCCCCAAATCGGCGTGGACGAGGAGGACGTCACGCACGAATTCTTTTTTGAGCCGATCGAGCCGCGCGTGCGCGCCTATGTGTTCGGCGGCGGACATGTCGCGCAGGCGCTCGTTCCGCTGCTGGCGGCGATCGATTTCCGCGTGACGGTGTTTGAGGATCGCGAGGAATTCGCCGATCCCGCGCTTTTCCCTGCGGCGGAGACGGTCAAAACCTCGTTTGACGAGGCGTTTTCCGCGCTGCACGTCGAGCCGTCGGATTTCGTCGTCGTTATGACGCGCGGGCATCTTTCCGATTACACGGTGCTCAAACAGGCGCTTTTGTCGCCCGCAGGCTATATCGGCTGCATCGGCAGCAGGCAAAAGGTGGAGCATACGCGCCAAAGCCTGCTTTCGGAGGGGTTCGCGCCGGAGAACATCGCGCGCACCCATTCGCCCATCGGGCTTAAAATCAAGGCGGAAACGCCGAGCGAGATCGCGGTGAGCATCGCCGCCGAGATGATTCTCTGCCGCGCGGAGATGCGAAACGACAAGACGGAGTAGCGCAGAACGCTGCTTTGAGGCATGAACCGGTCAAATAGCGCGCAAACTGGGTTTATGAACGAATCGCTTCTGTATCCGATCAAGACCGCGCGCGGAACGTATCTGCTTTCCTGCGCCGAAAACGTCATTTTGGACGAGGACGCGCCCGAAAAAATGCGTCTGTTCGCGCAAAGCGGCGCGGACTGCATCTATTTCGACGAGCGGCAAAGGGATGCGCGCGGCGGTATAACCGACGTATATAAGCCCGATTGGTCGCCCGATACGCTGCTTTCCTACCTGTATATCGGCGCCGTGCTGCTGGTTTCCGAATCGCTTTTTGCCCGTGTCGGCGCGCCGAAAACGAAGGACGCCGCCGAACGTTCCTTGTTTTGCATCCGCGCGGCGTTCGCGGCGGAGCGGGTTTTGCATGTGCCGATCGCGATTGCGACCCGACCTGCGGAAAACGAGGCGGGGGAGGACTATGCCGAAACGGTGCGGCGCGCGCTGAAACGCATCAACCGCCGCGCGGAGACGGTGGGCGGACTGTTTGCGTCCTGCGCTGCCGTGCGGTATCCGATCGAGCGGGATACGCGCATATCCGTAATCGTTTATACGAACGGGGACGACCGAATGCGCGTCCGCTCGTCGCTGGAATCGATCGAGGTAATCAACACCTATCCGAACGTGACGCTGCATGTTGCAGACTGCGGCGATGTGAATGAGCAAAAGGAGCGATACTATGCGCTTTTGGCGCAAAGCGGCGCGGCAAGCGTTCTGCGCGACCCGATGGGGAAAGGGCTTGCGCGGCTCGTCAACCGCGCCGCCGAAGCGGCGGATGGGGACGCGCTGCTCCTTTTGCGCGCGGGTATGCGCGTTCGGAGGCACGACGCGTTGGAGCGCATGCTGGAACTCGCGCTTTGCGACCATGTGGGCGCGGTCGGCGCAAAGACGCTGGACGAAAACCGAAGGCTATACCAAACCCCGCGTATCTGGGGCACGCGGGAATCGCTGTTTGACGGGGCGGCGGACGACACGAACGATCCGATCAAGAATCGCCTGACGAACTGTATTCGAAACGTGAGCCTGGTCGAGGGCGCGCTGATGGTGCGGCGGGATGTGTTCCATGCCGCGGGCGGGCTGGACGAAACGCTGCCGCGCGTCGGATTCGAGGCGGCGCTGTGCGCGCGATTGATGCAAAAGCGGCTGCACAACGTGTATACCCCTTACGCCGTGTTCACCTGCGCGCGCGAAGCAAACGAAAAACAAGCGCCGCTTTCCAAGGCGGAGCAAATGCGGCTTGACGACGTGATGCGCTCGTTTTACACCGAGGGCGACCCCATGCTTTCCCGCGCGGAGAAGGTCGTTTCGCGCATTCGCACCCTGCATGCGACAGAGAAGGACGACGATAAGACGTTCCCCGTGCAATAGCAAGAGCGGGTCAGATTCGATAATCGGCCTTTACATACTTCTTCTGCCAGAGCTCGCCGCCTACGACGCCGTCGTCCTCCGTTGCGCAGAGCGCGAAGAGGTCGCTTGCGATAACGGAGATCGTCTGCTTCAACTCCAAATGTTCGAGATAGCTCGCGGGCAGACGGTCGAACCCGAGATACGCGCCGAGCAGGTTGCCCGTGACGGAACCCGTAGAGTCCGAATCGCCGCTGTGGTTGACCGCCGCGATCATTGCCGCGCGGAAGTCCGTTCGATATTTCAAGGCGCAGTAGAGCGCGATGGCGAACGCCTCCTCCGCGACCCAGCCTTCGCCCAGCGACGCAATGGCGGCGACGTCGTTTGTCGCCGTGCGCGAAAGCGCGATCGCCTCCTGCATGAGGGAAACGAGCTTTGGAAGCTTTTCCTTGTCCGCAAACGTCCGTTGCAGGGAACGAATACAGGTTTCGGCAATGTCGTACAGCGCGTCATCGCCCGTTTCGTCGCCGTATACGACCTCGTTGATCATATGCGCGAGCGCGGCGGCGGGCAGATAGCCGAGCTGATGCCCGTGCGTAAGGGCGGCGCTCCTTGCGGCGATTTCTTCGACCTGTTCGAGCGAATAATGCGCGCGGTCGAAATACAGACCTACGGGGGCGCAGCGCATGAGCCCGCCGCAGCCTTTGCTGGAATTGACGGGATGCTCGATGGTTCCGAGCGTACCGCCCGCCAGCGAGCGCAGGCAGGTGCCGCCGGGCGCGCGCACCGAATGCAGCGCCGAAACGTTATACAGCCAGGAGGTAACGTTCGTCCGCTTGTCGTAGGAGAAGCGCTGCGTGCGATGCCAGTCCATATAGGCGTTGTGAATATCGCGCGTAACGTCCCGCTCGTCGCCTTTCAGCCGCGCGAGCGTTTCGGAAACGAGAATGCCGTTTGCGGTAAAGAGCGTCATTTGCGTATCGTCGCTGATGATCGCCGTGCCGTTTACAAGCTCCATGTCCGTAATGCCCTGCGGCCCATACTGCTCGCGGATCTGTTCGATGTTTTGAAACTCGACCGCGTAGCCGAGCGCGTCGCCGATCGCGCCGCCGAACAGGCAGCCCTTGAAACGATTCAAATCCTTTGTTTTCATAAACCCGGCCATACCTTTCTTTGAAATGTGGGAACGGTTATTCTCGGTTTCTCTTGCGCTTTTTTGCGGCAAGGCGCTTTTTTTTGCGGTCGTGCAGGATGAAAAATACGATCACGGCGCAAAGCAGGAGCGCCAACGCGATCAGCGCGGCCAAAAGCGGGAACGTGCGCGCGCTTGTCTGCGAAACGCCGTCGTTTGCGCTTGCGGGAACGGGCGTGATAAGCGCGGCGCTCGCGGGCGCGGGCGTGACGGGCAGGGGAACGTCCTCCGCAGCGGCGAATTCGGCGGTAAAGAGCGTCTTCCCGCCGTAGGTATATACGACGCTTCCGACGGGATCGCCCATCGAAACGGGCGCGGTCAGCTCGCGCAAATCGGCGGAAGCCGTTACGAGCGAGGGATCGGCCTGGATGCGCTCGATGACGGCAAGCGGCAGGCGCGCAGTGGGCTCGCCCTCGATCGAGACGGCGGCGCTCGCTTTTTCGCCGCCCAGCACGGATACGCTCGTTGGCACGTCGAGATGGAGATCGGCGGGCGTTGCGCTTTGATAGCCCTGTTTGAGCGCGAGGTCGAGCAGCTTTTTCGATTCGAGATAGACCGTGTTCATGCGCTTGTTCTTGCTGCCGCCCTCCTTGAGCCCGAGCAGGATGGCCACGACCGTGCCGCCCTCGTACCGCGCGGCGGAGGCGAGGCATTTGCCGCCCTGCTCCGTAGAGCCCGTCTTAACGCCGATGGCAAGGTCATAGAAGGTTGCGCTGTCGGGGGGATTGGAGATCAGCTCGTTGGAGTTGGTCATCTCGAGGTCGCGCCTGCGCACGTTGTTTGCGGGAATCGTATAATGCACGGTGGAAACGATCTCGGCAAACCGCTCGTTTTGCATGGCGTAGCAGGTGAGAATCGCCATGTCGCGCGCGGTGGAAAACTGCGTGCCGCGATAGGCGCCGCTCGCGTTTGCAAAGCAGGTGTTGACCATGCCGAGCTCCACGGCTTTCGCGTTCATGATCTGAACGAAGCCCTCGACGTCTCCGCCGAGCGTTTGCGCGATGAGCATGGCGGCGTCGTTGCCGGATTCGAGCATCAGCCCGTAGATGAGCTGCCGCA
Organism: uncultured Oscillospiraceae bacterium; assembly: GCA_964495255.1. GTDB lineage: Bacteria > Bacillota > Clostridia > Christensenellales > CAG-138 > UBA7703. The sequence continues at coordinate 11,825 of CAZBVC010000014.1, read as the reverse complement.
TGGTCAGAACCTCGCCCTTGATGACGCCCATGAGCGAGTTGGTCTGTTTCATGTTTGCCGCCGCGCCTGTCGCGGTAACGAGCGTGCCGTCCAGGTCGTCGCAAAGCTCCAGCGCGAGGATACAGGTCATGATTTTCATCGTGCTGCCGGGGATCGCCTTCTCATCCGCGCCGCGCTCAAAAAACACGACGCTCGGATCGCTTGCGTCGACGACGATATAGTAAGGCGTATCGATTTCGAGGGACGAATCCGTTTCCTCCGCGCGCGCGGCGGCAAAGGACGGGACGCACAGCAGCGCGGCAAGGAGAATCGGGAGAATCCGATAAAGAACATGCTTCATGACGATACCATGTTTCCAAGTATAGTTTGTTGACCTAAATTTTATCACAATTCAAAACATCTGTAAACGCCGCAAACATACGTTGCGCTTCCCGCAAAGATTCGTTATAATGGGCGCATGGAAAAAAGCTGTCGTTATTTGAAAAAAAGCGTCGCCGTTTTGATGGCGGCATGCACGTTTCTGCTCGGTGCATGCGCATATGCGGGAAAGAGCGAGAGCGTTCCCACGCCGGAGCCCGCCGTCGTCATGACGTTTACGCCCGAGCCGACCGCGACCCCCGCGATCACCTACGGCGAATGGAAACTCGTTGACGCGAATCAAAGCGCGCTGCCGACGGGCTATACGCAGCTTCCGGCGAATGCGGACGGGCTGACGATGTTTGCGTTTACCGATACGGCGGGCGAAAGGCAATACCGCGTGTTCGGCGGCTATGACGAACTGACGGACGGCGTTGTGACGAACCTGATGACCGGCTTTTACGCCTGCGACGAAACGGGCGCGCGCGACCCCTCCGCAGAGCCCGTGGATACGGCGGCAGAGCCGCTTGGCGTATGCACGCCCTGCGCATTGCCGGAGACCATCCGCCTCAGAGCGGGCTGTACGGATCAAAACGGCGGCGGTCATGTGACGAACGCCGCGGGGGCGCATTTCGTTTACGGCAAGTTCTCGGAAACCGACGAGGGCGCGTTTTATCCCGCGGATGCAAGCGGCTCCATGATCCCCGGCGCGCTTATAAGCGAGGAAAGCCTCTCCGTCCCGTCCTATGTGCCCCTTACCGCGCCGACGACCGAGGGCGAGCGGTATTTCATCGTGTTCATCGGCACGCAGAGCGTCGTGAGCTTCCTTGCAAAAGACGGCGAATGGACGATCGAGCGCATCATGGCTTGCTCGACAGGCCGCGCCAAGGATATGACGCCGCGAGGGAACTTCAAGATCATGCGTCAATATCTCTATAAGAAAATGGGCAAGGTGTCGGGCGAGAACGTATATTCGCAATATGCAAGCCGCATTACGGGCAGCTATCTGTTCCACTCCATCCCCATTGCGGGCGACAAGCGCCATTTGCAGGAGTATGGCAGGCGGCAGATGGTGCTCAAATACTATGAGCGACTCGGCACGGTTGCAAGCGGCGGCTGCGTGCGATTGCGCTGCGCGGACGCGTATTGGATCTATATGACCTGCGAGGTCGGCACGCCCGTGACCATTACGGACGATATGGGGCCAACGGCGCCCACGGCGCCCGCGCTGATTTACGAGGAACCGTATATCACGGGCAAGGATCTCGGCTGGGATCCGAGCGACCCCGATCCCGAAAACCCGTATCACGCCGTTTATGAGCCGGAATTTGTCGCAAGCTATAAGGAGACGATCGACAAGTCCGACCCGACGGATAACAGCGCCGATGGCGAATAACGCAACGCGAACCAACCAAAAAAAGTAACGCAAACGTAATATTTGCGTGATTCACACTTTGACAGGCAAGGCATAGTATGGTAAAATCATATATACCAATCATGACGGAGGGATCGTATTATGAAGGCACCGGCGAAAAACTTTATTCGTGAGCTGCAAGGCAAGGACATTAAGTATGACACCAAAGAGATCGACGGCGGTAAGGATTAGGTCTGCGTTCGCTTTACGGGAAAGCAGGCGCCCAGCATCACGACGCAGTTCTTCTTTGACGCGGACGGCGAAAGCGTCTCGGCAAAGTGCTTTACGATCTGCAAGGTGCCGAAGGGCAAGAGAAGCGCAATGCTTGACACGGTCAATAAGCTCAACGTCAAATATCGCTGGCTCTCCTTCTATATCGACGACGACGAAGAGGTCACCTGCAACGCGGATTCCCTGCTCAACGCGGACACCGCCGCAGAGGTCTGCTTCAACCTGCTGGTCCGCTTCATCACCATCGTGGACGAGGCGTATCCCGAGATGATGAAGGTTCTCTACAACTAAAACCGCTTGCTTTGAGAAACGCGCTGCCCGATGTAAGGTCGAGCAGCGTGTTATGCTATACCGAATTTGCGCAAACGGCGCTTCGGCATCTTGTCGGGGCGCCTTTTGTATGCGCAACGGAAATCGAAAAAATGTTCGATTATTTTTGCCAAAGCGCACTTTTGGGCGCGCGGACGTGGTATCATGTAACCGAGAGTTGGCGGGAAGCGCTCGGAAGGGAGGCGTCGGATACGGAGCGGCAAAAGACCTATCTTTGCATCGATTTGAAGTCGTTTTACGCCTCCGTGGAATGCGTGGAGCGGGGGCTGGATCCGTTTACGACGAATCTGGTCGTCGCCGATCCCGAGCGCACGGAAAAGACCATCTGCCTTGCCGTTTCCCCCGCGATGAAGGCGCTGGGCGTAAAGAAGCGCTGCCGCGTGTTCGAGATTCCGAAAGGCATCCGATACATCATGGCGCCGCCGCGCATGCAGCTTTACATCGACTATTCGGCGCGCATCTACGGCGTTTATTTGAAGTATATCGCCAAGGACGAGCTGTTCGTTTACTCCATCGACGAGGCGTTTTTGGACGCGACCTACTATTTGGACTGTTACCATATGACCGCGCGGGAGATCGCGGTCATGATCATGGACGACATTTTCAAAACGACGGGCGTTACCGCAAGCTGCGGCGTCGGAACGAATCTGTATCTCGCCAAGATTGCGCTGGATATTACGGCAAAGCACGCGGCGGATCATATCGGCTATCTGGACGAGGCGCTCTACCAAAAAACGCTGTGGGATCACACGCCGCTCACCGATTTTTGGCGGATCGGCCCCGGAACGGCGGCGCGGCTGTATCAATACGGCATCGCGACCATGCGCGGCGTGACCGAGGCGGACGAGGCGCTGCTATACCGCGCGTTCGGCGTGGATGCGGAGCTGCTCATCGACCATGCGTGGGGGCGCGAGCCGACGACCATTGCGGACGTGCGCGCGTACAAGTCCCAAAACAGCTCCCTTTCGAGCGGACAGGTTATCGCAACGGCGTGCGATTATGCGCATGGGTTGCTGCTTACGCGCGAAATGGTGGAGCTGATGTGCCTGGAACTCGTGGATAAAGGGCTTGTGACGAACACGATCGGGCTGTATATCGGCTTTGCGGACAGGGAGGCAAAGGGCGCAAACGGCTCGTCGCGGCTGTCGATCACGACCAATTCGCATCACGCGCTCGCGGAGGCGTTCGATAAGCTGTATGCGCGCATCATTCCGCGAGACGCGTCGATCAAGCGCATTTCGATTTCGATGGGCGATTTGGCGGACGAGGCGCTGGAACAATACGACCTGTTTACCGATCCCGAACAGCTTGCGCGCGAGCGCAGGATGCAGCACGCGGTGCTGGATATCAAGAAGAAGTTTGGCAAGAACGCGATCCTGCGGGGCATGAGTCTCAAGGAGGGCGCGACGACCATGGAACGGAATATGCAGATCGGGGGGCATAAGAGCGGTGCGTCGAAATAGCGGGCATGCCGACCGCGCAAAGCAGTTTATGCCGTTTGACGCGCTCAAAGGCTTTCGGGAGGCGCTTGCCGAGCAGGAGCGCGTCGTTGTGCCGCAGATGGAGCTGACCGAGGATCGGCTCGAGGAGCTGGATCGCAAGCTGCGCTGCGTGCAGCAAAACGATGTGATCACGGTGGTTTATTTCTGCAAGGACGAATACCGCAGGGCGACGGGCATGGTGTCCCATATCGACGCGCAGAGCCGAACGCTGACGATCGTCAAAACGCGGATCCGCTTTTGCGACGTGTTCGACATCGGCGGGGACGGCGTTTGCGAGGACGCGCCTTGACGGCAAGGGCGAACATACGGACGGGAAACAGATTTCCGCTTGCTGCGAATGCGGATCGCTCTTTTCGCGCGGGCGCAAATATGCTATGATAGAACATGAAGATTGTACGAAGGCGGCGCGGCATGAGCAAACGCAAAAACAACAGACATAAGCTGTCGGTCATCGAGCTGGTGCTGCTCGACGCGTTAATCGTGTCCGGCTGTATGCTGGTTGTTACGATCTGCAATTACGGAAGCGATCGAAGCGCCTATCGCGCCGCAGCAGACAACGCGGTATCGACCCCGGCGCCGACCGCGGCGATAACGCCTTTGCCGCAAGCCACGGATTTCATGCCGCAAACCACGGATGCTCCGCCGACGGAAACGCTGCCGATCACGGTCGATTTCGATCAGGCGAGGGCAGAGGGCAAGCATACGCGCGCATGGCTGTACTGCGCGGACACGATCATCAATTATCCCGTGGTCTGGTACACAAACAACGAATATTATCTGACGCACGACTATACGGGCAAGGGCAGCAAGGCGGGCGCGCTGTTTTTCGATACGCGCGTAGGCAAGGAACTCGAAGGCGATATGCTCGTCATCTACGGGCATCACATGAAGGATCGCTCCATGTTCGGCAGCCTGCTGCAATATCAAAAGCAGGAATACTACGAGCTTCATCCGCGGCTGTTTTTGCTTACGCCCGCGCAAAGCTACCGCATCGACCTGTTTGCCGCGCGGTTTACAAATTCCGACGATAAAAACTATCCGATTTGGTTTGGAAGCGAGGAGAAACGGCAAACGTTTATCCGACAGGCGATTGCGGATTCCGACTTCGTGCCGGCGGATCAAACCCCGCGTGAAAACACGCGCATCGTTTCGCTGGTGACCTGCGCGTATTCGAACTATATCGAGGACGCGAAATATCAGGTTTTGGGCTATTTGGAACCGATCGGCTGAAAGGCGTTCGGCGGATCTCTTTGACGGTAGAAAACGGTATGATGCGGCATGAAAAAGCTCCGCGTTTGCGCGCGGAGCTTTTGCTTGCGTATGTGCGTTCGGAAAGCGATTATCTCTTGGAGAACTGGGGCGCTCTGCGGGCTGCGTGCAAACCGTACTTTTTGCGCTCCTTCATACGCGGGTCGCGCGTGAGATAACCCGCCTTTTTCAGCGCGGGACGGAGCGAAGGCTCCGCAACGAGCAGCGCGCGGGAGATACCGTGGCGGATTGCGCCCGCCTGACCCGTCGTGCCGCCGCCGTAAACGTTGACCAATGCGTCATACTTGCCCTGCGTGCCCGTGAGCACGAACGGAGCGTTGACGATCATTTTCAGCGTCTCGAGACCGAAATAGTTGTCCAAACCGCGCTTGTTGATCGTGATCGTGCCGGTTCCCGGGAGCAACCGAACGCGGGCGACGGATTTTTTCCGCCTGCCGGTACCGAGAAATTGCGTCGTACTTGCCATGTTCGTTTCTCCTTCCCCTTATTTAAGCTCGAGCGCCTGCGGCTTCTGCGCGGCGTTGTTATGCTCGGGCCCCGCATAGATGCGGAGCTTTTTGAGCATCTGATCGCCGAGCGGGCCTTTGGGCATCATGCGACGAATGGATTCATAAACGGCAAACTCGGGCTTGGTCGCAAGGAGCGTGCGATAATCGACCTCGCGGATTCCGCCGGGGAAACCGGTATGATGGATGTATTTCTTTTGATCGAGTTTCTTGCCGGTCAGGCGAACCTTGGCGGCGTTGATGATGATCACATGGTCGCCCGTATCAACGTGCGGCGTGTATATCGGCTTGTGCTTGCCTCTGAGAATGGCTGCCACTTGAGACGAAAGACGTCCGAGCACCATGCCGTCCGCGTCCACAACGAACCAGCTGCGCTCAACGGTCTCGCCCTTTGCCATATAGGATTTCATGGCGATTCCTCCAAATTTTCGTTAGTTTGCGGCGTGTTCTTGAGCGCTGACTCCCGGGGCTGTGGCAGTTCTCGACCCAATGGCACATCGCTTAGTTTAACAAAACGGGCAAAGCCTGTCAATCCCCCAAATCATCGAAAACGGGCAAAATATCTGCCTCGAAAGCGATTTCCGCCGCTTTTTGCATGAAGCGCGTATTTCGCCGCCATACTAAACGCCGGAAAGGGAGCGTTGCCGATGGAAAAACGAAACACATGGCTTTTCATACTCGTGGCGCTGCTGGTGCTGCTCGCCGCCGTTTGCGTGTTTCTTGCGCTTCGAGGCGACAGCCTCGCGGGAAGCAACGTCTATTTCGTGCGAAACGGAGCCAATGTATGATGCAAAAAGACCGCATTCCGCGTCCCACGACGCTTTTTCACGGCGGCGGGGGAGAAAACACGCCCGCCGACCGCGAGATCCGCTACAAGCCCGTCAATGCGGAGCGCGAGCAAAAGACCTGACGCGCTAGATTTTGTATACGCCGAGGATTGCGTCAACCCAGTCGTCTATGGCGTATTCGTTCAAGATGCGCGACCGCGTTTCGGCAACGCGCTTTTCGCGTTCGCCGTCTTTTGCGCGTCGTTCGGCTTTGATAAGCGCGTCTGCGAGCGCTGCGTCGTCCTCGACGGGATAAAAACCGTCGGGGGCAAGATACCGCCTCGCCCATTGCACGCCGTCAATATTGCTCGAAACGCAAACGCATCCCGCATACAGCGCCTCCGACAGCGCGTAAGAAAACGTTTCCGAACGGCTTGCGGAGAGGAAGATATCCGCCGCAGCATAATAGGAAAACACGTTTTCCGTCGGCGGCAGACAGCGAAGGTACGGTTCGCCTCCCGTTAAAGGCGTGTTCTTTTGCAGGAAAGCGCGAAGCTGATCCTCGTTGCAGGTTGCGCCGCCGACAAGCGCGAGCAAAAACCTTGTTTCGCCCGCGTCGTTGAGACGCTTCATCGCCCTTGCCGCGACGTCCGCGCCCTTGACATAGGGCGACCAGCAGAACAGCATTACGAGCGTTTCATCGTCTTTGACGCGAAGCGATTCGCGCAAACAAGCGTCGCCTTGCGTCGTTACGTCGTCGCAGCGAAAGGATACGCCCGTCTTCGAGTCAACGCAGAAGCGACCTTTATCAACCAACGCGTTGTGAATCGAAATGCAGCCGTCCTCGCGCACGCCAGAAAAATCCGATACGGAGATTCTCGTGATGCGTTTTTCGCCGATCAGAGCGTCGAAAACCTTGTTGAGCGCGCGCTTGATGCGCCGGGTGCGCGTAGGCTTCCTGCCCGCGGAAAAGTCGGAGTGATAATGCAAAACGAGCCTTACGCGCCTATGCAGGAGGCACAGCGCGCGCGCAAGCGGGAAAAAGCCGAAGTGAACGTGCAAAATCGCGTTCTTTTTCTCGCGCAGCACGCCGCCAAGCAGACGCAGCTCGGCAAAAAAGCCGTTCCCCGAGAGAAAGCGCACGTCCCGCCCCTCGGCGCGCAAAAGCGCGCACCACCCGAGCGTTTCCGCTTTGCGCGGCAGAATGAGCACGCTTGGCACGCCTTTTTTTTGCAGCGCGTCGCAAAGCGCGGTCAGCGAGGGGATGAAATTGCCCGCATAGGGCGCGGCGTAATCGCATAAAAGGACGACTGCGGACGGCGTAAAAGCGGCTTGCACGGAAACAGACGCCTCCTTTCCCGCATGAATTTCGTTCAATTCTATTGATTATAAAAGAATTGCGGCGCTTTTGCAACGGCGCGGACGCAGCGGGCGCGTGAAAGGCGGCAAAGCGCGCATGAACCGATCCGCGCGCGGACAGACTAGCGCGAGAAGGAGGCGAACGCCATGCCGAACATCCCGTTTCACGCCGAGGCGTATCAAAAGCGCGTCAAGGAGCAGGCGCCCAGGTCGAACACGCTGCGCTTCTGCCTGCGCGCGTTTTGGACGGGCGGATTCATCTGCTGCGTCGGGCAGGCGGTATCGGACTTTTTTCTGTTGGTTTGCGGGCTTGGGGGAGACGCGCTTTCCGCCGCCACCGCCATCGTGCTTGTGTTTTTGGGCGGCTTATTGACCGCCATCGGGGTTTACGACGACATCGGCGCCTACGCGGGCGCGGGCTCCGTCGTGCCGATTACGGGGTTTGCAAACTCCGTCGTTGCGCCCGCCATCGAGTTTAAGCCCGAGGGGCTCGTGCTCGGCGTCGCGGCGAAGATGTTCAACATTGCGGGGCCCGTGCTGGTTTACGGCGTCAGCGCGTCGATTCTTGCGGGGCTCATCACGCTTATCATCGGAGGATAACCTATGGCAAACAAACGCATCGGGGCGCGCACGCTGGCGTTTCCGTCAAATCCGCGCGTTGTTGCGGGCGCAAGCGTCGTGGCAAAAAACGAAAGCGAGGGGCCGCTCGGCGAAAAGTTTGATTTTGTGCTGACGGACGATACCTGGGGCGAGGACAGCTTTGAAAAGGCGGAGCGGCGTATGTTTGAAACCGCCGTGCGCATCGCTTTGGATAAGGCGGCGCTCAAAAGCGGCGCGCTGCATTGCCTGCTCGGCGGCGATCTGCTCAACCAGATCGTGACGGCAAACTTTGCCGCGCGGCAGCTTTGCGTGCCATTTCTGGGGCTTTACGGCGCTTGCTCGACCATGGCGGAGAGCCTGCTCATCGGCTCGGTGCTCGTGGACGGCGGGTTTGCCGATACCGCAGCCTGCGCCGCGTCCAGTCATTTTTCAACGGCAGAGCGGCAATATCGTTTTCCGCTCGAGATGGGCACGACCAGCCCGCCCACCGCGCAAAGAACCGTTACGGGCGCGGGCAGCGTGCTGCTTTCCTCCCGCGCCATGACGGGGAAGGACACGTTTTCCCGCGTGGTGGTAACCGGCGCGACGATCGGGCGCGTGGTCGATCTCGGCATATCGGACGCGAACAACATGGGCGCTGCGATGGCGCCCGCCGCCGCGGATACGATCTTGACGCATCTTGCCGACACGGGGCGCGCCGTATCCGATTTTGACCTCATCGTGACAGGCGATTTGGGGCAGTTTGGCTCGTCCATGCTGATTTCCCTGTTAAAGGATCGGCAAACGGACGTTTCCGGGCGGTATCTGGACTGCGGCAACCTGATTTTTGCGCCCAAACAGAAATACAACAGCGGCGGTTCCGGCTGTGGCTGCTCCGCGGTAACGCTTGCCGCCGAGCTGCTGCCCCGCATCGAAAGCGGCGCCGTTTCCCGTATGCTGTTTCTCGCAACCGGCGCTTTGCTCTCGCCGTCGTCCTCCATGCAGGGCGATACGATACCGTCCATTGCGCACGCCGTCGTGCTCGAACGGGAGGCGGACGCATGAACCCGATGACTTACCTTTGGGCGTTTCTTGTCGGCGGCGGCATTTGCGTGGTCGGGCAGCTTCTCATCAGCCTGACCCGCCTGACCCCCGCGCGCATTCTCGTTTTGTTTGTCACGCTCGGCGTCGTGCTCGGCGCAGTCGGGGTTTACGAACCGCTCGTTCGGCTTGCGGGCGGCGGCGCGAGCGTTCCGCTTACGGGCTTTGGCAACGCGCTTGCAAAGGGCGCGATCGAGGGCGCGAAGGAGAGCGGCGTGATCGGCGCGTTTACCGGCGGCGTCAAGGCGAGCGCGGGCGGCGTCGCAGCGGCGATCTTTTTCGGCTATCTGTTCTCGCTCGTCTCCCGCGCCCGCACACGGTAGGAGCGGTTTTCTTTTCTTGCAAGAAAAGAAACAAAAGAACAAAAATTGCCACGTCCGTTTTACGCAAGCGTTGGGCGTGGCAAAATGTGTTTTCTTGCTTCTTCTTTTGCAAAAGAAGAAGGCGTATTTCCTATTTTCCCGCGAGCGGGAGCGTGAACGTTGCTTTGAACAGGTCGCCGTCGATCAAGAGCGAGAGCTTGCCGCCTTGCAGCTCGGCGAGGCTTTTCGCGATGGACAGCCCGAGCCCGCTTCCCCCGTCGGAGCGGGAATCGTCGCCGCGCACGAATCGCTCGGTCAGCTCGTCGGGCGAAACGTTCAGCGGGTCGCGGGACACGTTCTTGATCGAAACGTGCGCCGCGGTTTCATCCGTTGCAACGTCGAGATAGACGCGCGTGCCGGTGAGTGCATATTTTGCGGCGTTGGAGAGCAGGTTGTCAAGCACGCGCCAGCTCAAACGTCCGTCGCAAAGCACGGTGGGCGAGGATGCGGGCAGGGTGGGAACGAGGGTCAGACCCGCGTCGGCAAGGCGCGTTTCGTATTCGGCGGCGCATTGCATGAGCATTTCGTTCAGGTCGGCGGGGGCGAGAGAAACGGGCAGAGCGCCGCTTGACGCCTTGCTTGCTTCAACAACGTCGAGCGTGAGCTTTTTGAGCCGAGAGGAGGCGCGATCCAGCGCGGCGACATACTCGTCGCACGGGGCTTGCAGCGGCTGTTTTTTCAGCAGATCGACATAATTGATGATCGTCGTGAGCGGGGTTTTGATGTCGTGGCTCACGTTCGTGATAAGGTCGGTGCGCATACGGTCGCTCTTGACCTGCTCGGCAACGGCGCGGGAAACGCCGTCCCGAATGCCCGAAAGCGACGCGGCGTGCGCCTTGAATTCGCCAAAGCAGCCGTAAGGTGCGATGCGGTGCGCCAAGTCTCCGCGCGCGAGCGCCTCGCCGTCCGCCTTTAAGCGCTTCATTTGCAGCGTGACCGCGCAGGCGAACGCAAACGCCGCGACGTTCAGCAACACGAGCAGCAGGGCGGCGAACGCGGAACGGTTCGACAGCGCGACAAGAATCGCGTTTGCCGTCAGATAGCCGCCCACGACGGCGATCGTTTTCCAAAGAATGGGCAGGTTTTGAAAGAACGAGCGAACGCCGCGGCAGATCCACTTGACGAATCGCCACAGCGCGCGGCAGAGGAAGCCGATTACGGAGTTGCGCAAAAACGTTCGCGTCTTGACGCGGGCGGAAAAGCTCATCGCGCCCGCAACGAGCAGCGTGCCGATCACGATCAAGGCCAAAAGCAGGACGGCAAACGTCGGGAACATCGCATCGCTCGCCCAAAGCAAGTGTGAAACGCTGTAAACGCCCCAGCCGACGAGCGCGATCAAACCGATCTCCAAAGCGAAATACACGTCGGAGGGAATGCGATCCAGCCCGCGGCAGCAAATTTCCGCGTCGGAGCTTGCATGCCCCGCGGCGCAGCAGAGGTAAACGAGCAGCGCGACCGCGAAGAGGAACGAGAACAGCGCGGATCCGAGCATCAAAAACCGCGCGGATACGACGGTTTCAAGCAGGGCGCTTTGCCGCGCGAATACGTCGTCCACCCGAAGCGCGGGGTCGAGCATGCCGATCACATATACCGTTTCGTCGCCATGGGAGTTCTTCGAGGATATGCCGGAGCGCATCGCGCGGTCATAGGAGATTTCGCCCGACGTGCCGCAAAGAAAGGCACGGTTTTCGTCAAAGATCGCGTAGCGGTAGTTCGTAAGCGCGGGGTCGAGCCGCAAATCGTTATAGTCGCCCGCGTCGGACGGGTTTTGCTTTTCATACCAATATTGCAGATAGGCGCTTTTATTGTAGGGCGATTCCGTATATCGAAACAGCGAGCTTTTGATATAGCCCTGCGCGGGGTCGGCATAATAGCCGTCCGTGGACAGTATCGCCGCGCCGAGCACGGAGGAAAGGCACAAAACGCCCATCATCACGGTCAGCATGAACGCGACCGCTTTCCAAAACGCGGAATATTTGGATTGCTTCATATTAACATCCATTCCGCCGCCGACCGCCAGCGGCACAAATAGTAATGAAAATGGGGGG
>CAZBVC010000013.1:0-51378 GCA_964495255.1 uncultured Oscillospiraceae bacterium | reverse complement strand
CCGTGCTTCCGCGCTTGACGGATACCTTTACGACGCCGCTGCTTTCCGCGACCGTTGCAATCGACGTGTCGCTCGATTGGTACGTCAGCTGGGGCGACGGCATATCGTTTCCGTTTGTATCGGTCGCCGACGGCGTCAGCGTAAACGAATAGGATGTCGCGCCCGTGCCGAGATCCGCCTTATCCAGCAGGATCGCATACCGCGCCGCGCTTTCCGCGTCGTTCGTTTCGTCGCCGTTTTCGTCGTACATGACGAGTTCATACGGCGCGGTTTCAGCCAATGTCGGCGTGAGCAGCACGCTGTCCGTCTGAATCGGAATCACCTTGATCGTCAGCGTCGCCGCGCGTTTGAGCGGATCGCCGATCAGCGCTGCCGTCACGGTCGCCGTGCCCGCTTTCGTGCCCGCCGTGATCCTGCCGCTTGCGTCCACGCTCGCGATGCTCGCCTGCGTGCTCGGAACCGAATAGGTGAACAGGTTTATATCGAGCGCGGCCGTTTTATCCGTGCCGAACACCGTCATGTCCGTCGTGTTTCCCGTTTCCAGCCCGCGCGTCGGGATCGCCGGGTTTTCGCTTCCCGCCGTCAGCTTCGCCGCCGCGTCCAAATACAGCACCTGCACCTTGACGCTTGCATACTTCCCGCTGCCGTCCTTCGCCGTCGCCTTAATCGTCGCGACCCCCGGCTTCACGCCTGTGACAAGCCCTGCGCTGTTCACCGTTGCGACAAGCGCGTTGCTCGTTGACCACGTCGCGTCCTGCATGGCGTCCGTCGGCGAAAACAAGGCGCTTAACTGTAAGGTCGTCGCACTGTACAGATCCAGCGGCAGCGTTTGGTTCGTTACCGTCGTTCCGCCCGCTTCGATCGCAGCGCCCGTCGCGAGGGGCAGAATGGTCAGCGTGTATGTGCCTGCCGCGGGGCCTGCCTGCGTCGAGGTCGCCGTTATCACGACGTCGTGCTTTTGTCCGTCCGTAATCGTCTTTGCCGTTACGAGCCCCGTGCCGCTCACGCTCGCATATGCCGCGTCCTCCGCCCGTACCGACCAGCGGAACGCCCCTGCCGTCATGCTCGCGGGAACGTATGCCGCGCTCATTTGCAGCGTTTTGCCGCTTGTAAGCTCCGTTGCGTCGCCTCGCGCGCTGATCGCGATGCCCCAGCTCACAACCTCGATTTCCGCTTCGCCGTACACGCCGCTGTCGTCGTTCGCCGTCGCGCGCACCGTCACCGTGCCGCTCTCTGTGCCCGTCAGTTCGCCCGTATCCGCGTCGATGGTCGCGTATCCTTCGCCCGAGGTGATCGACCAGGTTACGGACGTGTTCCATGCGCTGCTCGGCAAAACGACCGCTGTTAGCGCGGTAGAAACGCCGATGGCCGCAACTCTGTCGGTCACGGTGATCTCGTCTGCAAGCAACCCATATACACGGCGTGCAATGGTATCCGGATAGATCGTTCCGCCCTCGACGAGTTTGACGGCGTCGCCCTTATAGACGCCAAGCACTTTGAGCATACCATCCTCGGTTACCGTGATGCCGCCGTTCGCGCCGCCGTTATTGGTCAGCGTATAGCCAGACGCCACGATCAGATCGCCGTCGATCATTAGCGTAACGCCGCCAGGAATTACGACCGATTTTCTAAGCGTAACCGGAGCGTTATTGAAAAACAGAATCAGGTTAATCGTATCTGCGCCGGCTGCCAGCGTGGTGATCAGCTCGGTCTGCGAACACGCTTCGGCGATCAGGCACGGCGGCTCTCCCGTGATCGTGCCGTGATTTTCAAAGCATTGATAATCACAGAAAATATCGCCGTTATTCTCAATTTCCGCACCGCTTGCAATGAGAAGCTTCGATGGATCATTGCAACTCAAACTGCCGTTATTGATCAGGGCTGCGCCGCTTAAAAGCGTCCATGCTGCGCCGTATAGAAGGTCAATCGTGCCTTCGTTGGTCACATCGGCTCCGTTTGGCTGCGTCAACGTGCAAGACCAGAGCGTCAACGTTACGTTGGCAGGAATGAGCAGATCCACTGTCAGCATCAAATTGTTCCCGTCCTGAAGACTGATTTCTGCGCAGCCGAAGTTTGCGCTCTCGGCGCAGGCGGCAATCAGCTCGGCCTCTGTCGAGACGTCTGCGCCATATGTCTGATCGTCCGTATCTATGCCGGTCACCGTGCCGTCCCGAACGGTCAACACGCTGTATTCTGCGGGAAGATAGCTGCCGCCATCCTCGATTGTCAGCGCTGCATCTGACACGGTAATGTAGCCTCGGTTGGTTAATGTCGCCCCTGGGTGCACGGTCAGAGAGCCGCCGTATAGATACAGCTCGCCTTCCACGATCAAATTCACGTTTGCAGGAACGGAAAGCGCATAGCCGCTTAACACGAAGGCGCCTTCCGGTATGCGCAGATTCGAGGTGAACGCAATATCATTCTCGATGCGGATATTTGTGAAGGAAGCAGCGATAGCGCCCAAAAGCTCGGCTTCCGTCCGCACCGCGGCTTCCGACCAACCCGCGTCGGAAAAGCTGCCGTTGTTGATGAAGCTGCCTTCCGAGAAGAACCAATGTTCATTCCGGAAAACGCTCCCTTCGTCAACCTGAAAAACGCCCGTTTTTTGTATGTTGAGTTGACCGTAGTTGACCAGCTTTTTGCCCGACATAACCCGCAGCGTTACCGCGTCGCCTTCGTAAGCGCCGATATTCAGAGACACGCTGTTCGGAATCGTCGTCGTCGCATACGATAAGTTAATGTCGCCGCAGACGTTAATGGTGACGAGGCTATAGCCTGCAATTGCCATGCAATCGCGCAGTTCCGCCTCTGTGTTCACGTCTATGGCGTTCAATGAGATATAATCGGGGTTTACACCGCTGATCACGCCGCTGCCGTAGGTAAGGGCAAGGACGCCGGCGGGATCTCCGTTCGGAATATAGGCGCCCGCGGCGGTGACGCTCATAACGCCGTCGTCGATGTAAACCGTGCCGCCGTTGAACAGATTGCCTTCAACGGTCAGCGTCGGCGCGCCAACACCGTCTGAATACAGCCCCAAAAAGCCTTTGTTGGTGAGGCCGGAGCCGCTCAGCAGCGATAATGTGCCATCCCCCCAGATGACAATCCGTTCTTCGTTGACGATGGCTGCGCCGCTTGCAATTTCAAGCGCTCCGCCGTTGTCAGAGTCGATACTCGCGTAATTGAGCAGCGTTGCACCGCCGGAAATCGTCAGCGCTGCGTCGGAGATTTCCATCGTGACATTGCTGCTCAGCGTCAGCGAAGTCTGCAAGGCGATATCGTCTAAAATACCAATAAATATCCTGCCGTAGTTTGCACTTTCGGCGCACGCGGCAATCAACTCGGCTTCTGTGGATGGGAAAAAGTTTGCCGTGCGATAGCAGTCCGGAATCCCGTATGCGACGCCGCCCTGGATATTGATTTGCGCGTCGTCGGTCGCGGTATAGACGCCTTCGGCCTCAATCGTAAGCGTGCCGGTATCCAGCTCAATCGTTCCGGCGTTGTGTAAGCTTCCCGAAACGGTCACGCTTGGCATGTGTTCGGTATACGGCGTCGTGATGCTCAGGGAAAGACATCCGTTGTTGGTTACGCTCGCTCCGCCGGCTACGGACATCATGGCGCCGGTTTCGGCGCCGCTGCACATACCAATGTCGCGATTGTTGACAATGGCTGTGCCGCTTGTCAAGCTCAGCAGCGCGCCGCCTTGGCAATCAAGCGCTCCGTTATTGGTCAGCACCGCGCCGTTTGACAGCGTAACGGTCGAATTACGAAATTGCACATACACGTTGCTTGGAATTGTCAAAGACGAATCCAAATCAATATCATCGGCGTCAACACGTACGTCAACTCCGCCATAGCGAACGCTCTCGGCGCACGCGGCGATCAACTCGGCCGCAGTCGTCACGCAAAATTCCATCGAAAGATAGCTGTCTGCAATACCTGTTACAACAGCAGAACCATAAACGTAAACAAGGCAATGAGAATCGGCCGCATACCCGGCGCCTGTGGCGAGGGTCAGATTACCGTCGTCTACGATAATCACACCTTGATTGCGTAAGCTGCCGCCCGATGATACCGTCAGCACGCCGGTAATCCAGCCATAACCAAGTACGTCAAGCGTACCTGTCGCCTGCACCGTAATCGCACCGTCGATGTATAGGAACTTGCCCGTCGGAACAGTCAGCGCAACGGCGCCTCCGACGGCTGCGCCAATCTCCAGCGTAAGGCTGTCGGGGACGCGGAGATTTTCGGTCAAAGTTACGCTTGCAGTCAGCACGCAGCTCTTGCCGTTGGTCAGCAACGCTTCACGCAGAGCTGCTTCCGTAGCGACCTCGACCAAAGCATCCGTTACGGTCACGATAGAATCGCAGTATGCCCCGCTGTTGTCGGTTGCCGTCGCGGTAATGGTCGCTTCGCCCGCTGCAACGCCCGTCACAAGCCCGTTTTCATCCACGGTTGCGACGGCTTCGTCCGAGCTTGACCAAGCAAGCGTCGGATTCGTCGCGTCCGTGGGTAAAACCGTCGCCGTCAGTTGCAGCGTTTCGCCTACCGCGGCGCTGTTTTGATCGGCGGGCGTGGCGAGCGCAACGCTTGTAACGGGCACGGGCTCCGACGCGACGTTGATTCCTTGCTTCGGCTCGTCGGATACCGATTCCTCCTCGGGTTCCGTATAGGGAACCACGTTCTCGCTGCCCGAAACGCTTCCGCCCGCAAAGAGCATGATGGGGTTCTCCGTATTCGCAAACAAAGCGCCGTCCGCGAACACAACGGCGCCGTATGCGTCGATCTCGCCCGTGTTTTTCAGCGTGCCGTAGACGTCCGTCTTTCCCTCGAGCTTCAATGTGCCCTCGTTAACCAACGTAACGTCTTGCGAAACGATCAGCTCGCCCGAAAGCGTCAGCGTCGTTTCCTCGGCAATTGTCAAATCCGCCGTCAGCAGAATATCGTCCGCGCAGGTAACGGAGCCGCCCTTTCCAAGCGCGAGGCGGAGCAGTTCCTCGGCGGAATACGGCGCGCAGTCGCCCTCGTGGTTGTTGAGCAGCTTGCAATGCGCGGTCTTTTGGCAAGGCGCATCGGTTTGATGCTCGCCCGCGTGCCCAAACGGCAGCGCGCATCCGTATACCGTGCAGAGCGTCGGATTCTCTATCGGCTCATCCGTCGGCTCGTCCGTCGGCTCATCCGTCGGCTCGTCCGTCGGCTCGTCCGTCGGCTCATCCGTCGGCTCATCCGTCGGCTCGGATAAATCAATCGCTTCGATCGACGCAGGGTCGTCTGCCGCCAACGCGGACGCGGGCAGCAACATAAACATCATGACACACGCCAATGCAAAAGACAGAACGCGTTTCAACATTCTTGTTTCCCCCAAATCTTGTTTGAATCAATGCTACGGAACAATTTGCTTTTGTTTTTCGGAGTCATCGCGGTAAGGAATACTTGCAATAAAAAACGCAAGTAAGATTAATGACAGATTATCATATGCGCTCGAACTTTTCAACCTGTTCCACCTGTTTCTTCTTAAAAAGTCATATACATACACGGTTTCGCGCTGTACAGCCAAAAGGCGCAAACAAGCGTTCCGCCGGAAACGAAACGGATTGGGAGAGCGATATGACGAATGTTGTCGAACGTTTGCAAGGCAAGGACGATACGGAATCCTACAAGCTGCTTTTGTCGCTCGCAGCTTGGTCGGCTGCGCTCCGCGGCCGCTAAAAACGCCGACACTGCGGCGTTTTTTCACGCGGCTTCGAGCCCTCTCAACTTTGCCGCCAAAACGCAAAACAGCCCTTGCGGGCTGCCTTGCATTTTGGTGGGGATAACAGGGCTCCTCCGCTTATCCTCCCGCTGCTCGCTCAAACCGCTCGCAGCTTGGTCGGCTGCGCTCCGCGGCCGCTAAAAACGCCGACACTGCGGCGTTTTTTCACGCGGCTTCGAGCCCTCTCAACTTAGCCGCCAAAACGCAAAACAGCCCTTGCGGGCTGGCTTGCATTTTGGTGGGGATAACAGGGCTCGAACCTGTGACCTCTTCGATGTGAACGAAGCGCTCTAACCGGCTGGGCTACATCCCCGAATAAAAGGTATTTTACAACATCGCGCTTCATTTTTCAATCCCTTTTTTCAAATCGCGCGAAAACACTTTGCAGAGCTTTCTCTTAACCGTTCCTTTCTTGCACTTTTTGGAAGAATATGGTATCTTTTTTGTGAAATCCGAAGGAAACGCATATAGGCATAGCGCATGATCCGTTCGTTTTTGAAAAAGTTCAAGCCCGAACAGGTGCAGAATATCGTGTTTACGGCGCTCGTTGTGATTGCGGCGTTCGCGATCTATTTGCTTGCGCATAGCCAAACGGAACAAAAGCTCGAAAGCGCGCCGTCGCCGCTCCCGTCGTCCGTGAAAACCGAGTCGGAGACGCGCTCGTTTCAGGGCGTGCCCGAGGAGGTGCTTTTCGCCGCGCTGGAAAAGGAGTCGCTGCTCAGCGTCACGCGGGAGGATGGACGCGCGCTGCTCGGCTATCGTTCGGAAACGGGCGTTCTGCGCCTGACAAAGGAGAACGGCTTTGTCTGCGCGTTTGAACTGACGCTGCCGATTCCAACGCCGTTTGAAGCGACGAATCCGGAATCCGAAATCGAGTGTGCGCTGGAACGGCGATATCGGGACGCGCTTGCCGCGCAGGACGAAGCCATCCGGCAAATGCTTGCCTCGGTTCTCGCGGCAAACGATTTGAACGAGACGCTGCGCGCCGCAACCGTCGAGCGGTGGAGCGCGAACGCAATCCGCGTGCGCAATGAGGACACGACGTTTACCGACCACGAAGCAGGCTGCACGTTTCAGGCCTGCTTATCCGGCGAAAAGGGCGCGCAAACGCTCGTTATCACGTTTTTCGACGAATCGTAGCGAGAATCTTGCACGGCGGTTGAGAAGAAATTCAACTTCTGTTCAAGTTCGGGTAAGCGTGATTCAACGAATCCGCTATTGACGCGCACACGGCGCAAATGATACCATACGCATAGCTGAGGAGAGGAATGAACGAAAGTGAGCAATCGGATCCGCTGACGATTCTCCGTTTGGGAGAAGCAAGCCCGCAATAGGAACCGCTCGCGCGTTCGCAGAGGCGAAACGGGGCGCTTTTCTTGTTTGCGGAGGCGGAAACAGGTTGACTCACGCGCGTGAGGCGGGGCGTCCCGCCGCTGCCGTGGGAGCAACGTTCCCGCGGCCGTTTTTATGTGAGATGAGGCGACAATGAAACAAATTCTTCCGTTCCTAAAACCGTATCGCGCGCGCCTTGCCCTGATGGGCGTATTGTATCTTTGCGCGACGATGTGCTCGCTGCTCATGCCGTATCTGATGAGCGATATCGTCAACAACGGCATCGCTTGCGGCGATATGCGCTATATTATCCTGCGCGGCGTCATCATGCTGCTTTTGTCCGTTGCAGCGCTCCTGTGCGGCATATGGACGACGCGCGTTTCCGCAGACGTGTCCTGCGGCTTTTCTACAAGCCTCCAAAAAGGCGTGTTCCAAAAGATCAATTCGCTGACCTTTGAGGAGTTTTCGACGATCGGAACCTCCAGCCTGATTACGCGCTCGACCGAGGACATCTTCACCTTGCAGGACGCGGCGAACGGGCTTGTTTACGCAAGCGTGACCGTGCCCGTGCTGTTTATCGGCGGAGCGGCGCTCGCGTTTTCGAGCGATTGGCTGCTCGCGCTCGTGCTTGTGCTGCTTGCGCCTGCGGTGATACTGATCGTTCGGCTTGCCACGCGCAAGATGGGCGCGCTTTGGGACAATTCCGACAAATATATCGACTTGCAGAATAAGATTGTGCGCGAGCGTTTGAGCGGCATCCGCGTGATTCGCGCGTTTGATAAGGAAGCATACGAGCATGAGCGCGCGGCGGACGCGACGCGGGAGATGGCGAAAAACATCATCAAGGCGAACGTGCTGGCGGGGCTCATCAACCCGATTTCCATCCTGCTTTTGAATCTCTCCACCGTGCTGATGCTTTACGTCGGCGCCATCCGCATCCGCGTCGAGCCGCTGCTCAAAGCGGGCGACGTCGTTGCGGTGATCCAATATGTGGCGCTCATCATGAACGGGCTTTTGATTCTGTCGTGGACGATCGCGTGGATTCCGCATGTCAAGGTCTGCCTGCGCCGCGTGGCGGAGGTGCTCAAGCTTAACGGCACGGAGGCGCGCGCCGCGGAGAAGGAGCGTCTTTCGGGGAACGTGGTGTTCGATCATGTGACGTTTTGCTACGAGGGCGCGGAGACGCCCGCCCTGTCGGACATCTGCATGGATGTGCGCGAGGGCGAGGTCGTGGCGGTCATCGGCGGCACGGGCAGCGGCAAATCGACGATCGCTAAGCTGCTCATGGACTTCCACGCGCCCACGGCGGGAAGGATCTTCCTGGGCGGCAGGTCGTATGCCGACATTACGCGCGAGACCGTGCGCGACAACATCGCCATCTCCCTGCAAAAGGCGATGATATTTCGCGGCACGATCGCGGAGAACCTGCGCATGGGCGAACCCAACGCTTCGGACGAAACGTTGGAGCGCGTCACGCAGATCGCGCAGATCCATGATTTTATCATGGCGCAGGAGAACGGCTTTGATTACGAATTGACACAGGCGGGCGCGAATCTGAGCGGCGGGCAGAAGCAGCGCATCAGCATTGCGCGAACGATTGCGAAGGACGCGTCCGTGTATGTGTTTGACGACAGCTTTTCCGCGCTGGACTATCTGACCGAGAGCAAGCTGCGGCGCGAGCTGAACGCGGCGCTTTCCGGCAAAACGCAGGTCATCATCACCCAGCGCGCGGCTACGGCGATGCGATGCGACAAGATCTATGTGCTGGATCGCGGCAGAATCGTCGGCGCGGGCGAGCATCATGATTTGATGGAGCGTTGCTCGATCTATCGGGAGATCTATGTTTCCCAGCTCGGCGAACCCGGCAGGGAAGGAGGTGAGCGCGCGTGAAACAGACCAAGGAAGCAAGGGAAGCCGCAAAGAAGGAGCGGGCCGAAGCGCGCGCAAAGCAGAAGCGCACGCTGCTGCGCATCCTGAAGGAGGCAAAGCCGATTCGCGGCTGGCTGATCGTCGCGGCAAGCGTGAGCCTGCTCTCCGTCATACTCGTGCTGATCGGACCCGAGCTGCTCGGCAAGCTGACCGACGTCATTTATTCCTTCTGGGCGGATCAAACGCCGATCGATATGGGCGCGTTCGGGCGGAAATGCCTGATTTTGGGCGGGCTGTACCTGATTTCGGGCGCGTGCAGCCTCGCCACGATGTTTATCATGAACAACGTGGTCTCGCGGCATTTCACCTGCGCCATGCGCATCCGCATGAGCGATAAGATCCGCTTTTTGCCCGTCAAGTATGTGGACGACACGCCGAACGGCGAGGTCATCTCGCGCATGACGAACGACGTCTCCATGCTCGGCAACACGGTGCATAACTTCCTCGAAATCTCGATATCGGGTGTACTGAAGCTGATCGGCATCATGATTATCGTGTTTACGATTCAGCCGATCATGGCGCTTGCGGTCGTGATTCTCGTGCCGCTTTCGCTGGTGCTTTCGTCGCTCATCGCCGGCCGAAGCGAGAAACACTTTGCGGATTATCGCAAAACGACGGGCAAGATCTATGCGCTCAACGAGGAGGACTTTTCGGGCTTTGCAACCGTAAAGGCGTTCAATTTGGAGGAGCGGCAGAAGCGCGAGCATGAAAAGCTCTGCTTTGAGGCGTATGGGCAGGCGAAGAAGGGCTACTTCCTTTCGGGCATCGTGCAGCCGATCGTCGCCTTTACGAACAACATCGCCTATATCGCCATCTGCATCATCGGCGGCGCGCTGGCCATCAACGGCACGGTGGGCGTGGGCGACGTGGTGGCGTTCGTTCTGTACGCAAAGCTCTTTGCGGGCCCGCTGGAAAGCATCGCAAGCGGATTGTCCATGATGCAGCATACGTTCGCCTCCGCGGGCCGCGTTTACGAAATGCTGGATCAGCAGGAGCTGACGACGCCCGATCAACCGATCGAGCCAAAGGGCGAAGGCAACATCCGCTTCGAGCATGTAGACTTTGCATACGACAAGACGAAGCCCCTGATTACGGATTTGAACATCGACGTGCATCGCGGGCAGAAGGTCGCCATCGTGGGCCCGACGGGCGGCGGCAAGACGACGATCGTCAACCTGCTTATGCGATTTTATGATGTGGACGCGGGCAAAATCACGATCGACGGCGTCGATACGCGGGATATGGCGCGCGCATATCTGCGTTCCCGCTTCTCCATGGTGTTGCAGGACACATGGCTGTTTTCGGGCTCGATCTACGAGAACATCGCTTACGGCAAGGAGGGCGCATCCCGCGAGGAGGTGCTCGAGGCGGCGCGGCGCGCGCATATCGACTTTTATGTGGACACGCTGCCCGAGGGCTACGACACGCTGATCAACGAGGAGTCAACCAACATCAGCGGGGGACAAAAGCAGCTTTTGACCATTGCGCGCGCGTATCTTGCCGACCGCGAGATTTTGATACTCGACGAGGCGACGAGCAACGTCGATACGCGAACCGAGCTGCTCATCCAGCAGACGATGGACGAGCTGATGCAAACGCGGACGAGCTTCGTCATCGCGCACAGGCTTTCCACCATCGTGGACGCCGACGTGATTCTGGTCGTAAACGACGGGCATATCGTCGAGCAGGGCACGCATGAGACGCTGCTTGAAAAGAACGGCTTTTACGCGGAGATTTACAACAGTCAATACGCGCTATTGACGTAAGGGCAGAAACGGAGGAGCCTCGTTCCGTGCGTTTTTGTCAGGGAGATAGGTCAACACAGCCTATCTCCTTTCCGGCATAGATAAAGACGCGCCCTCTGCGGGGCGCAGGGCGACCGCCCTTGACAAACCGTGCGCGAAGGCATATTTTGTTTCTATCGAGTCGAAAGGAGACAAACGGTCGATGTCGGCAAAGAACTTTTCCCGTTTTTTGGACGACGAGGGCAGGGTCAAGCTGTTCCCCGCCAAGCAATCCGCAAGGAACGAGGTTTACGCCTATCTGGCGACCAAATTCGAGCCGGGGCGCGACTATACCGAGCATGAGGTCAACGCCCTGCTCGCCACATGGCATACGTTCGGCGACCTGTTTATCCTGCGGCGCGGTTTGGTCGAGAGCGGACGCGTGAAACGCGTGCCCGACGGAAGCAGGTATTGGCTGAACCCCGATTTTACGGAGCCGGAAGCATGACGGAGTTGCCTGCGGGATACGCGCTGACAGAAACGATCGATCTCATGCGCAATCGGAAGCAGGCGCTGCTGGTCAACGGCGCCGCGCTTTTGATTATGGCGGTTTTGATTGCGTTGGGATTCGTGCTCAAACCCTCGTTTGAGATTGCGTTCGATCTGCAAACGGCGCTTCTTTTGCTGTTGTTTTGCGTTGCGAGCGTCGCCTATATGGTGCTGCATGAGCTGGTACACGGCGTTTTTATCCGCCGTTATTCGCATCGAAAGCCCAAATACGGCTTTACGGGGATGTATGCCTACGCGGGCAGCGACGCGTATTTTGACAAGCGGCAATATCTCCGCATTGCGTTTGCGCCCGTCGTGCTGCTCGGAATCGTGCTCGCGGCGCTGAACGCGATCTTCTATGAGAAGCTGTTCTGGTTTTTCTTTTTGCTGCAAGTATTCAATCTTTCGGGCGCGGCGGGCGATTTTTACGTTTCCGCGTGTTTGCGGCGGTATCCGCCCGATACGCTCGTTTTCGACGACGGAACGTCGATGGAGTATTATACGCGGGTGGATGGGGGATCAAACGGGTAACGGGCGCAAAGGTGCATAACCGGTTCGGCGTGACGGACGACGTTTGGAACCTGTTTTTCGCGGCGTATGCCAAGGCGCCGGAGGCGTCTCCGATCGAAGCGGCGATGGATGCAAACGGGCGCGAAACCGTGCGGTATGACGACGGGCAGGAAGTGGCGTTTTCGGATGGGGAGGTTGAGGAAAGGGCTCAACCCAAAATCACACATGAAATCGTTACGACGGTTCAGTCTATCGGACGAAAAAGCGTGAATGCGTTCACGTCGGAAGATATCAAAAAAACAGAGCCGTTCGCAAAGCAATATTGGAAGGAGATGGGCGCAAAATCTCCATTCTTCCGAGCGTGGTTCGGAGACTGGCGGGCGAATGATAGCGCAGAAGTTCATCTCATTGACACAAGTGACGAAACGAAAGGAACGCCGCGCAACAACGATACAGGGTGGGACATAAACGTTTCCCGCAAAGTCTTTTCTGAATCGTTATCACATACAGCAAAAGCGAACAGGATCGGAGCAAGATTATTACCGTATATCAACGGAATCGTAAGGAATGCTGTGCTGCTAGATAGCGTCGTTACAGGAGAAGAAAAGGGAAGCACGTCCGTAATGATGCACTCTCTTTACGGAATCGTTCGGGACGGATCCGAGATGTTTGTCGTTAAATTGTTCGTACAGGAGATGCGAAACCCAATTACGGACGGAACCATCAAAAGATCGTATCAGTTGAAAGGCTGTGAAGTAGTGAAGAACACCACCCGAGTAACCGTTGAGGGGAATAAATCCCCGGCGCGTATCTCGAATGGTGTATCTTCAATTCGCACGGTATCAGACTTGTTTGCCGCTGTCAAGCAAAACGACAAAGATTTTCATCCGAATTCTGTGCATACAGCACTTGTGAACGCGGACGGAACGCCTAAGGTGTTTGATCACGGAACGAACGCTGCATTTAGCGTATTTGATCTTATGAAAAGCGGTGCGAATTACGGAGACGTTTCGGAAGGCTTGTTCTACTTCACGGACATGGAGAAGGGATACGTTGACAGCGCGTCGGACTACGCACAAGAATCAGTAAGGCTCGGACGCGGTTTTAAGCGCGTCGCCAAGCATAACACCGATGTTGCGTTTTTGCGAAACGACTCGTTTTCTCATGCAATTCTCATTTTTTTCTCACGGAGTATTCCGTTTGTGGGTGCATGATAAAGGCATATCGGAAGGTCGTTATGGAGACGGTATCAAAATGAAACGGCAAAGCAAGCTCTATTTTACCGATGGAATTGCAATCCCGAACAAAATTCTGTATTGTGGTATCATTGAGACGGAAAACGAGGTTGTCCTTGAAAGGAGCGGGTCGGCATGCGGATTTTGATGGTCGAGGATGAAGCGGAAATCGTTCGTTTTTTGAAGCTGGAATTACAGCACGAGGGGTATGAGGTGAAAAGCTGTTCGGATGGGCGCAGCGGTCTTTTTGCAGCGCTGTCCGAGAGCTTTGACTTGGTTTTGCTCGATGTGATGCTGCCGGAATTAAACGGCGTCGAAGTCCTGCGGCGGCTTCGCAGGGAGAAGCAAACGCCTGTTATCCTGGTGACGGCGCGGGACGCCGTGGCGGAAAAGGTCAACGGCCTCGATCTCGGCGCAAACGACTATATCACAAAGCCGTTCCATATCGAAGAATTGCTGGCGCGCATTCGCATGGTGCTGCGCACGGCGGGCGCGGCAGAGCATCCCGCGGAGCATGCGTTCCGAGTGGACGATCTTGTGCTGCATTTGGATTCTCATCAGGTATCGCGCGGGAAGGAAGGCATTGAGCTTACCAAAACGCAATATGATCTGCTGGAATACCTCCTGCGAAACAGGGACATCGTGCTGTCGCGGGAGCAGATACTCGACGCCGTTTGGGGCTATCAGTACGCGGGGGACAGCAATATTGTGGACGTTTACGTTCGCTATGTCCGAAATCGTATTCATGATACGGAGGAGCCAAGGCTGATTGAAACGGTAAGGGGGGTCGGTTATGTTATTCGTGACAAAACGCGCAAAGGATGATTTGACCAATCGGCTGACCCGCGTCTATGCCGGCCTGTTTGCGGGAATCCTGCTGCTGCTCACGGCAATGGTTTTTCTTTTGGCCTATCGGTTCTTAACCGTCCGTCAAACGGAAAACCTGAAAACGACGCTGGAACTGACGGGGGATCATATCGTGGAGGAAATCGAGGAAGGGGAATCGATCGCCGACCCGGAGGTTCTTGCGGAGCAGAACACCAACGGAAATCTTTCCTTCTTCATTCAGGACGCGAACAAAATAACGATCAACCGCGTGTTGAATTTTCCGATGAAGGAAACGGATTTTGCAAACGCCACGTCCACGCCCCGTTTGGTATTCGATGAAGAAGGGCGGATGCTGCTCGGCTGCGCCCAAAACATACAGGAGGACGAGACTTTTTACGGCAGACTGTTCATGGTGCAGAATTTGGAAACGGAACAGTCCTTCCTGCGCGTATTGGGGCTGCTGCTCATTGCGGCAAACATTATAGGCGCGGGCGCGGCGCTCTTTGTGGGCAAAACCACAAGCCGCAGGATGCTTTCCCCGATCGACAGCATGATTACCGCCGCCAATCACATTGACGAACGCAATTTGTCGGAGCGATTGGAGGTGCCGGAGCCGGACGACGAACTCAAAAGCCTCGCGCTGACCGTCAACAGCATGCTGGATCGCGTTTCCGAGGCTTACAATCAGCAGGGGCGCTTCGTCGCAGACGTCTCCCATGAGCTCAGAACGCCCCTTGCCGTCATGCAGGGAAATGTGGATTTGCTTTCCCGCTGGGGAAGCGACGATCCGACCGTGCTTCGCGACAGCATCGAGGCGCTGCAAAAGCAGACGGATTACATGGGAAAGCTTGTGGAAAACCTGCTGTTCCTCGCCCGCTGCGACAATACACGGCAGGAATTGAAGAAAACAACGTTCCCGATCAAAGCGCTGTTCGATGAAATCATGGAGGAACAGTCGCTCATCGACACGGAACATACCTATGATCGGCAAATGCCCGACCCATCCTGTATGCTGACCGCGGATCGCGCCATGATCAAACAGGCTTTACGGGCGTTGGTTGACAACGGCGCTAAATATACCCCGTCGGGCGGGCTGATGACCCTAAGCTGCATGAACGAGGGCGATTGCATACGCCTTTCGGTTTCCGATACGGGCATCGGGATGGATGAAACGCACCTTGCCCATATTTTCGAGCGGTTCTATCGCATCGATAAGGCCCGCGCAAGAGCGACAGGCGGCATGGGGCTCGGGCTTTCCATTGTCGCGGCGATTGCCGAAGCGCATGGCGGCAGCGTTTCCGCCAAAAGCGAAACGGGGAAGGGAACGACGGTGACGGTGTCGCTGCCGAGCAATTCTGGCGAATAAAAAACGGTTCGCATTCTCATGGGATTCTCATCCCGCTTTTCGGATAATTCTCATTTTCATCCGTTATGTTTGCTTTAATCCGAACGGAGGCAAACATGCGCGGACAGTACGACAATCGCCCTCGTCATCGAAACAAGCTGCACAAAAGCGGCTTGTTTGTTGTACTGCGGGATGTCGCTCTGCTTTGCGTGGCGCTTAACGTATTTGCGCTGTTTCACCATGTAATCCCAACGAAGCTCACGCCTGTCGGAAACCAATATGCCGCCGGAGCGTCTGCCTTCGGCGAAGAAGCCGCGATGCAGTCCGCCGATGCGCAGGGGGAACCATCCGACGCCAATCCCGCAGAAGCGGCGGCAACGCCAACGCCTGCGGCGGGAGATTTTTCCGCAGCCTTTCCGACGGTCGATACCGGCAAGGACGCATTGTACAGCTATCAGACGGATACGGTTCGCATCGCCATACAAAGAACGCAGGAAAACGGCGTCACCTATTTTGTGGCGGACGTATATGTGAAAAGCATGGATGCGCTGCAAACGGCATTTGCCAAGGGGACTTACGGGAAAAGCATCTATGCGTTTCCAACCAAGACGGCGGCGGCAAACGGCGCGGTTTTCGCCGTGACGGGCGATTATTACAGCGCCCGCAGCAAGGGCATTGTCGTTCGGAACGGGAAGCTGTACCGCGACGTACCCGGCGATGATGTTTGCGTACTCTACCGCAATGGGGAAATGAAAACCTATGCTCAAAACACATTGGATTTGTCAAGCTTCGACAGCCAAGGCATTTGGCAGGCATGGAGCTTCGGCCCCGCGCTGCTGACCGATCAGGGGGAGGCGATCGGCGCGTTTGATTCCTCGCTGAACGACCGCCATCCCAGATGCGGAATCGGCTATTACGCGCCGGGACACTATTGCTTTGTTGTTGTGGATGGGCGGCAAAAGGATTATTCCGTCGGCATGCGGCTTTCCGAGTTTTCTTCCCTTTTTCAAAAGCTGGGATGCCAACAGGCTTACAACCTCGACGGGGGCGCGACAGCCATCATGATGTTCAATGGCGAGGTTATCAACCAGCCTTACAAGGGCGGGCGGGAATCCGGGGACATCATTTATTTCCAATAAAGCAAAAGATGAAAGGATGAAAGAATATGTGGAAGCAAAAAATCATGCAATATCCGTTCGGCAAAGCGATCAAGAGCTGGCTCTTGATTCTCATCGCGCTTGCGGTCGCAGCGGCGATCATCGGCGGCGTCATCCTGCATAGCTACGAACGGGAGGACGATTTCCCGCGCGCGACGCAGGATCAGTCGCAGCAGGAAGCGCGGAAGGAGGAAGGCGAATTCGATGGCGAGCACGAGCATGGGGACGAGAACGGCGAACACGGCGCTCGGGACGAAGATGGCGGAGAGCACGCCCATTATGATGAGGACGAGGAGCGGCATGACGGAGAGACGTTCTTTGCTTCCATGATGAAAAGCAGCAAGATTGCCTTACTCGGCATCGCAGCGGTGATCGGCGCTGTCTTCGTGATCGTTTGGCTGTTCCTTGCCGCATGGCTGTACCAAGCTGCGGAAACCGCCGGGATGAACGGAATGCTTTGGGCGCTGCTGGGTCTGATCGGCTTTGTTGTGACCGCGGTCATATTCCTGCTTGTACGCAGCTTCCGCCCGAGCTGTCCCGCCTGCGGAAAGCGACAGCCCGCCGCTCCGTATTGCAGATATTGCGGCGCACGCATGACGGAAACCTGCGACGGCTGCGGCGCCGTGCTGCCGACGCGGTGCTCCTGCTGCCCGAATTGCGGGAAAGCGAGGAAGGAATAGACAAAGCTGTGATGGCGTCGGAAGAACTCGCGATCAAACCCGAGGGACAACGGAACAAAGAGACAAGCAGGCGGACGAACACGCCCGCCTGCTCATCCGACCTGTCAAAAAACCGAAAAGCGCCTGCCGGCTGTCAAATGGCGCACATTATGCTTTTTGACCGGTTCGGAGAGATTTGAGCAACAAAAAACCGCCAAAGCAGGCGGTTTTTTTGGTGGAGCATAGGAGACTCGCCCGGCGTGACCGGGGCAGTCATGCCGCCAGCTCGGGGCGCTGAAAAACAATTCACAGGATTGTTTTTCGCCATGCTACGGCATGGCCGCGCCCTTCTCATCTCCTATGCTTTTCAATACACAAAAAATCGGTCAGATATCAAATGAAATCTGACCGATTTTGGTGGAGCATAGGAGACTCGAACTCCTGACATCCACACTGCCAGTGTGGCACTCTACCAACTGAGCTAATGCCCCAAGACGCAGGTGTAATTATAGCGGATGCAGTTCGGTTTGTAAAGATAAAAACCCAAAAGATTTTCCAAACCGCCCATAGGACGATCCGCGCGCGCCGCGCGCACCCGTTGCCAAAGTATGAACTTTTTGCGGCAACGAGGGACAGCGGCATACGCTTATGTTATAATACTCGCGATAATGAGGGAGAAGGCTGCGCATGAGCAAACAAAACCCGTTTTTTGTCAAACAGCCCGCAAAAGGCGACGCGGGCGCGCATGAGGAGAACCTCCCGCTGTTCAAGCCGCGGGATACGTCCCATTCCTTTTTGCTTGCCATATTGTTTACAACGCTCAAGCTTTTGGTGTTTGCGATTGTCGTCGTCGGGTTTATCGGCATGGGGCTCGCGCTCGGCGTGGCGAAGGCATATGTCGAAACGACGCCGTCGCTGGACGTCGCGCAGCTCACGATATCCGACCGCACGTCTTTTTTGTACGACAAGGAGGGCAACCTGATTACGTCCATCGCGGGCATCGAGTATCGCGACTGGGTGGACGTTGAGGATATTCCCGACATGTTGAAGAACGCCTTCATCTCCGTGGAGGACGTGCGCTTTTACAAGCATTCGGGCGTGGACTTCAAGCGCCTGTTCTCCGCCGTGCTGGAAATATTGGGCAACAGCAACTCCTCGGGCGGCAGCACGATCACGCAGCAGCTCATCAAGAATAAAATCCTGGGTTCCCAGCGCAACTATAAGCGCAAGATTCAGGAGGCATACCTTGCCTTGGAGCTTGAACAGCTCATTACCAAGGATCAGATTCTCGAAGCGTACTTAAACGACATCTACCTCGGCGAATCGAACTACGGCGTGAAGATCGCGGCGTCAGACTATTTCGGCAAGGAGCTTTCCGAACTCACCGTCCGCGAATGCGCCATGCTCGCGGGGCTTACGCAGCAGCCGTATCGCTATAACCCGCGCAAAAATATGTATCAGCGCGATAAGATGGACGTCACGAATGCGCGAACGGATCAGGTGCTTTCGCGCATGTATCAGGCGGGCTATATTACGGGCGATCAGTATCGCAGCGCGCTTGCCGAAACGGTTCCCATCGTCGAGGTCAGCGAGCAAAAGAAAATGTACGAGATGGCATACTTCGTCGAATACGCGTTTGACGACGTGGTGTCGCATCTTTTGAGCAAGCGCGGTCTGTCGAATACGAGCGCGAACCGCAGCGCGGTGGAAAACGAACTGCGCACGGGCGGCTACCAGATTTATACGACGGTCGATCCGCAGATTCAAACCATCGTACAGCAAACGTTGAGCACCTACGACGCATATCCGACGCTTGCGGACAGCTCCAAAGCGCTTTTGGTCGAAACGACGGCAAGCGGCGACACGATCGAGACCATCGAGCCGCAGGCGGCGTCCGTGGTATTGGATTACCGGACGGGCGAGCTGCGCGCGATTGTGGGCGGGCGCGACGAACCCACGATCCGTAAGGGCATCAACCGTGCGGCGACCAGCTATACGGAGGTCGGCTCGGCGATCAAGCCTCTCGCGGTGTATGGGCCGGCGCTCGATCTTGGCGTTTCGCCCGCAACCATCATACCGAACATGGACGGCCCCATCACGGGCTGGGGCACGGAGAAGGGCTATCCGTCGGGCGGATTGGATTCCCGCTATGGGCCGGTTACGGTGCGGCGCGGCGTCATGTCCTCGCTCAACGTCGTTGCGGCGCGCGTGCTCATGGAGCATGTTACGCCTGCGGTCGCGGCAAACTACCTGTATCAGCTTGGCGCGACGGAGAATAAGATCAATGTGGACGGCCCCGGTCTTGCGCTCGGCACGTCGGGTCTGACGCCGATTCAAATGGCGGCGGCATACGGCGCGATTGCGAACAACGGCGTGTATCTCGAGCCGCTGTCGTTTACCAAGGTGCTCGACGCGGAGGGCAACGTGATATTGGACGCGGACGAGGTGCGCGACAGGCACCGCGTGTTTCAGGAGAGCACGGCATATCTGCTGATCGATATTTTGAAGGACGCGGTCAAGTCGGGCACGGGCACGAAGGCAAAGATCGACGGCATGACCGTCGCGGGCAAGACGGGCACGAACTCCGACTATGCAAGCGTCTATTTTGCGGGCGTAACGCCCTATTATGCCTCCACGCTTTGGATTGGGCATGACTATCCCGCCAATAAGCTCAAAAAGGGCTCGTCGGGCGGGGATAAGGCGGCGCCGCTTTGGAAGGCGTATATGTCCCTCATCCATGACGGCTTGGAGGATCGGGAGATCATCGACGCGGATCCGTCCTCGCTGGGGCTGGTCAAGCGCACGGTCTGCTCGGTTTCGGG
Organism: uncultured Oscillospiraceae bacterium; assembly: GCA_964495255.1. Classification (GTDB taxonomy): domain Bacteria; phylum Bacillota; class Clostridia; order Christensenellales; family CAG-138; genus UBA7703. The sequence continues at coordinate 31,539 of CAZBVC010000013.1, read as the reverse complement.
TCTGCTCGCGACGGACGCCTGCAAGGAGGACGCGGATCATAAGCCCGTCACGGATTGGTTCGTTGCGGCAAACGCGCCTACAACGTATTGCGACATGCATTTGACGCTTTCGATTTGCTCGACTTCGGGCGCTGTTTCCACGCAGTTCTGCCCGGCGGAGACGACGGAGCAGGTCAGCTACATATTGGTTCGTCCGGACAGCCAATTCTACGCGTTCGACGACGAGTATTTGCTCGAAGCGCTGCCGAACGCCGTGCGCACGGAGCTTTCCATAGAGGAATTCTCTGCGGCGATGGCGACCTGCACGTTCCATGCCGACGGCTCGCTTTCGATCTTCGAGCTGAAAACGCAGTCACAGGATCTCATTCAGAACGCGCGGGATTTTGTTTCCCGCGAGACGGCGCTGCCCGAACAAACGCGAGCCGATTTGCTGGACGCTGCTGCGGCGCTCGAGGTTGCGTTGGCGGGCTACCAATATTCCGAGATCGAACCGCAATACGAAAAGCTGAAAACGCTTTATGACGCGGCGCAGCTCGCGCTTTCGCAGGGGTAAGGGGGAAGCGAAGATGCGCAGCCCGACAACCCGTGACGCGCTGAACGCGCTGTATGCGCGCGAGAGAAAGCGCCTGAAAAAGCTGGCGGAAGCGGATTCTCCGCAGGGCGAATACAGCTTTCCCGTGTTTGGCTGCGGCGACGAGGGCGCAAACATCCTGCTTGTCGGCGAGGCGCCGGGCGCGGAGGAGACAAAACGCGAAACGCCGTTTGTCGGCAAAGCGGGGCGGCAGTTGGACGCGCTTTTTTCGTTGTTCGGCGTTTTGCGCGAGCAGGTTTATATCACGAACGTCGTCAAGTACAGGCCCGTTGTGCGCGGCGCGCGCAGCACCAGAAACCGAACGCCGGGCCGCGCGGAGATCGAAGGTGCGCTGCCTCTTTTGGCGGGCGAGATCAAGCTGCTTTCGCCGCGATGGATTTTGACGCTCGGCAACACGCCGCTTCGCGCGATATGCGCGCTTGCGGGGGAAAAGCCGCTCACGATCGGCGCGGCGCACGGAACGGCGATTCCGCTCCATATCGCGAGAACGAGCGTCGTTTTGATTCCGCTCTATCATCCCGCGAGCGTAATTTACAATCCCGCGCTGAAAGAGACTCTGCGCGCGGATGCGGAAAACGTCAGGCGCGTCCTGTATAAAGCCGATCGGTTGAACTTTGGCGAACTTTCGTGTTATACTGACAGTATTGAGAAAAAAGGAGAACCCTGATATGGCGCAAAAGGTATTGGTCGCGGACGACGATCAGGTCGTCCACGAGGTTCTCGGCATGTATTTGAAGGAGGAGGGCTTTGAGGCGGTGGATGCTTACGACGGCGCGGAGGCGCTCAAAAGCATCACGCCCGAGGTCGTTCTTTGCGTGCTGGATATCATGATGCCCAAGATGTCGGGCGTAGAGGTTTGCCGCGAGATCCGTAAAACGTCGCAGCTTCCCGTGCTGATGCTTACGGCAAAGGGCGAGGAGATCGACCGTATCGTCGGGCTGGAGCTCGGCGCGGACGATTATATCGTAAAGCCTTTCAGCCCGCGCGAGGTGGTGGCGCGCATCAAGGCGGTTCTGCGGCGGACGACCGAGCAGCCCAAGAGCGATTCCTCCGTTATCACCTACAACGGTTTGACGATCGACTTGAAGAGCTATACGGTTACGCTGCGCGGCGAAAGCGTGATCTGCACGCCGAAGGAGATTGAGATTCTGCACATGCTCGCGTCCAACCCGGGTCAGGTGTTTACGCGCGAGCAGCTGCTTTCCCGCGTATGGGGCTACGACTTCGCGGGCGAAACCCGAACGGTCGATACCCATATCAAGCGCATCCGCGCCAAGCTGGATTCCACGGGGCTTGGCTGGAACATCAAAACAATCTACGGCGTGGGCTATAAGTTCGAAACGGAATAACGTCCTATGCGCAGTGTTTTTTTCTGGCGGTTGTTGATCGTATCCATTATTGCCCTGCTGCTGGCGAACATCGTTTCGCTGGCGGCTTATGCTTACGTCGGGAAAAGCACCTATATCTCCATCGAGATGGACAATCTGGAACCCGAGGCGGAGGTCACCAGACAGATCTACGAGGAATACAAGAACGGTAATATGACGGACGAGGCGTTTTCCCGCCTCATCGAGAAGCAGACCGTTTCCAGCGAATCGGCGATTCTGATCGCGGACGCACTGGGGAAGACTTTGATCGTTCGCAACATCGGCAGCACGGTCGAGGTGCAGGACTTTGGCGAATACTATCGCGCCGAGATGCAGCACGTTCTCTCCGGTCAGACCGTCAAAAACGACAAGCTGGAGCTTCAAAACGGCGAAACGGCGGTTTCGGTCGGCGTGCCCGTGCGCGACGCGGACGGAAACGTGACGGGCGGCATCCTGATTATCAAGCAGATTCGGCGCATTCAAGAGGCGTTTTCACAGCTCAACAACGTGCTCATGGGCACGATTCTCATCATCTTTCCGATCATTCTGATCGTAACGGCATACGGAACCAACCGTATTTCCCGACCGCTGCACGATATGTCCAACGTTGCCGTCGAGATGTCCAAGGGCAACTTTGAAGCGCGCGCGAACGAGCGCGTGTCGGGCGAGATCGGCATTCTTGCCCGCGCGCTCAACATGCTGTGCGACAATCTGTCGCAAACGATCTATCAGCTCCGAAGCGAGAAGCGGCATCTCAATCAAATTTTGTCCAGCTTTACGGACGGCGTCGCGGCGATTGACAACATCGGCTGCCTGACGCATTATAACCCCGCGCTCATGAAGATGTTCGGCGCGGTGGACGTTGCAACGCCCATGGATCTCGTGCCGGACGAATCCATTTGGGACACGTTCCACGGCGTGTACGACACGCGCGAGGCGGTCACGCTGCATTACCGCCTGCAAAACGACAGGGCGCTTTGGATCTCGATCGTGCCCGTCATGGCGGAGGGTGAGGAATGCACGGGCGTGGTGGGCTTGTTCAAGGACGTGACGGAGCTGGAAAACCTTGAACAGACGCGGCGCGACTATGTTGCGAACGTCAGTCATGAGCTCAGAACGCCCTTAACGGCGGTTCGCGGGCTGTTGGAGCCGCTGTCCGACGGCATGATTAAGGACGAGGAAACGCGTATGCGTTACTACCGCATTATGCTGCACGAGGTGCTTCGGCTTTCGCGGCTGATAACCGATATGTTGGAGCTTTCCCGCTTGCAGTCGGGCAGCGAGCATATGCAGATCTCCGCGATAAACCTCACCGAATTGCTGATGGATATGCATCAAAGCTATTTGAACGAGGCCGATCAGCACGCCATTCGGTTGGAGATCAAGCTCGACGACGATCTGCCGCTCGTGATGACGGATGCGGATCGCGTGGAGCAGCTTCTCGTGATTCTGATCGACAACGCGATGCACTATACGCCGGCGGAGGGAACGATCTCGCTCGAAGCGACAAAAACCCGCGGCGACCGCGTGCTGGTAACGGTTTCGGACACGGGCTGCGGCATCGAGCCCGCCGACCTGTCGCATATTTTCGAGCGTTTCTACAAAACCGACAAATCGCGCCGCGAGGGCGGAACGGGGCTGGGGCTTTCCATCGCCAAGCAGATCATCGACAAGCTGGGCGAATCCATCTATGTGGAAAGCGAGATCGGCAAGGGCACGAGCTTCCATTTTACGCTGAAAGCCTACGTCAGCAACGCAATCGCCTTGGGGCCGAGCACCGCGCCCGTGATTTTGGCGGACGCGCCGGACGCCGAGGAGAGAACGGACGAGGAGCCGCAGCAGGACGCGCCGTATGTGGTGCTCGGGCAAAAGCCGCAGAAATCGGGCAAATCGGCGGGTAAGTCAAAAAAGAAGGCATAGGCAAAAACGCCATATCGCCGACACGCTTGCGCACAAGGCATGAAATACGCTTTGTGCGCATAGCTTTGTATACGGCGATGGGAGGCGCATCCTATGGAATATCGCAAACGGCGGCGATCGTTTCCGACACGACGGGACAAAAACACGTTTCCCGCTTATCTGATCGCGGGCGCGGCGTTTTTGGCGTTGGTGTATCTCGTCGGGCTCTCCAAAGCGGGCACGCTGCTTGCCGAAAAGGTGATTGCGCCCGTCATTCGAAACGGCATTTCCGCGCGACAGGACAAGAGCGAAGAAGCGGGCTCGTCGGAGGAAACGCCTTCCGCCGCGGCGGAAACGGAGGAAGCGCGGTTGGAGGCGCAGGCGCTCGTGTGCTACGCGTTGCAGCTCGGCGCGTTTGAAAGCGAGGAAAACGCGAAGGCGCAGGCGGAGGCGCAGCAAAAGATCGGCGCGGCGGGCTATATCGTCAATGACGACGCGCTGTATCGCGTATTGGCGGCGGGTTATCCGACCAAGGCGGAACGCGACAGCGTGCTGGAACGATTGTCCGAGGAGGGCGTGGACGTGCGCGCGCATACGCTTTCCTACGCGGAAAAGACGCTCGTCATCGAAACGGACGCGGCGCAACGGACGCGGCTGCAAACCGCCCTGACGCACGCGCGCGCGCTGCCCGACGACGTTTACGCGGTTTGTCTAGCGTTCGATCGGGACGCGCTGTCCGTCGCTGCGGGGGAAAAGGCGCTTTTGGCGGCGACGTCACGCGCGGAGAAGGCGCTTTCCCTGCTCGACGGGGTGATTGCCGACGCGGGCGGCGAAATCGAGGCTCTGAAAACGTATCTGCGCGACGCCGCGCTTTTGATCTCCGCCTGCAAGGAGGAGGACGAGGAAGCGCGCGTGCAGTTTTCCGCGCGGCTCAAAACGCTCTATCTGACGCTTGCTTGCGCATACGGGGGTTATCTTCTGCGGGGATAAAGCGGCTTTTGCGCTCGATTTTGCCACTCTTTTTGCGCCTTTTTGGACGAATCATGGACAATTTCGACAAGGCGGACAAGTCGATTGCCATTTCCTTTTCGGCATATTATAATTGCCGTAAAGGGGGTGTTCCCATGCAGAAGAACCCGCATATCCTGATTTGCGACGATCAGCCGATCATACACGATACGCTTGGCGTCTATTTGGAGAGCGAGGGTTTTACGCACGCTTCGGCGTATAACGGCGAACAGGCGGTCGCCATGGCGGAGAGCGAGGCGCCCGATCTGATTCTCATGGATCTGATGATGCCCGTCAAGTCGGGCACGGAGGCATGCCGCGAGATCCGCCAAAAGAGCACGGTGCCGATCATTATGCTTACGGCAAAGGGCGAGGAGGTCGATCGCGTGGTCGGGCTGGAGATCGGCGCGGACGATTATATCGTCAAGCCGTTTTCGCAGCGCGAGCTGGTTGCGCGCATCAAGGCGGTTCTGCGCCGCATCTCCGCCGAGCCGGAGCAGACGGGCAAAACGATCCGCATGGACGACCTTGAAATCAGCCTTTCCAACTATGAGGTCAAGATCAAGGGCAAGGCGGTCGATTTTACGCCCAAGGAGGTCGAAATTCTGTACCTGCTCGCTTCGCACCCCGGCCGCGTGTTCGATCGCGAACAGATTCTCTCCAAAATTTGGGGTTACGACTATTTCGGCGACACGCGCGCCGTCGATACGCAGATCAAGCGCATCCGCCAGAAGATCCCCGAGGAGGGATTGAACTGGGGCATTCGCACGGTGTACGGCGTCGGCTATAAGTTTGGGTCGGGCGATTGAGCGCGGAAGTTTCACAAAAGAAAAAAACAATCGCGCATGAGGACGTCGCAAGACACAGCTCGTTTTTCGGCAAGTTTTTGTGTCTGCTTCTTTGCGCGTGCATTTTGACGGTCGTTTTAACCGCGATGATCTACACGGTTACGGGCGGCAATGTGTTTGCGCGCCGCATCGCCGACGAGATGCTCCCGCGCGCGCAGGCGATTGCGCGGCTTGCCTCCCGCTTCCAAACGGGTCAGATCTCGTATGATTCGTTTATCGACATTTCCCTGAACGAGCAGCGCGGCACGCGCGTGTATATCTTCGACGCGACGGGCGAGATCCTCGCGTATGTGGCGGGCGATTACGACGCCGTCATTAGCGAGCGCATTCTGACGGCGGGCTTGACCGCAATCGGTGAAAACCGCGATTATGTCAGCGCGAAATGGAGCAAGGTAGACGGCGTGGTCGTAGGCGTGCCGATTACGGACAATATGAACCGCGTGTGCGGCGCGGTCGTCATGTCCCGCCCGGCAAACGTGCTGCTGCCGTCCATGTTTTCGCTGATTCGCGCGCTGATGGCAAGCTGCCTCATCGCCTCCGTCGTGATGATCGTTCCCGCATACTATGTCTCCGGCCGTATGTCAAACCCGATCCGCAGCATGATGCGCGCCTCGGTCGCCATGGCGAGCGGGGATTTCACCATCCGCGCGGATGAGGACAGAAGCGACGAGATCGGTCAGCTCGGCGCGGCGCTCAACTTCCTTTCCGAGCGCCTGAATCGGAACATCGCCGATTTGCTGCTGACAAGGAACCGCCTGCATATGATTCTGGACGGGCTGTCCGAGGGCGTGGTTGCGATGGATCACGAGAACAAACCGATCTATGTCAATCACGCGGCGCGCGTGCTGCTGGGCGCGGAGGAGCGCGAGGCGATTCTGCCGCATTTAACGGCGGCGCTTCCGCTTTGCGACGCGGTTTTGGCGGAGGGCGTCGCCTGCACGCGCGAAACGGTTTTGGACAAGGGCGAAAAGAAGCTGCACATTGCCGTATCCTATTCGCAGGAGACGAGCGAAAGCGCCGCGGGCACGATTATCGTTGTGCGCGACGTGACGGCGGAGGAGCGGCTCGAACAGACGAGGCGGGACTATGTCGCGAACGTCAGCCACGAATTGCGAACGCCGATCGCTTCCATTCGCAGCATCGCGGAAACGCTGAACGACGGTCTGATTCAGAGCGAGGACGACCGCTCGCGTTATTACGGCTATATTTTGCGCGAATCCATGCGCCTTTCCCGCCTGATTAACGATTTGTTGGAGCTTTCCCGCCTGCAATCGGGCGCGATCGCGCTGGAAAAGAAGCCGTTCGATCTGATCGGGGTCGCGTCCGAGGTGGCGGAGCGCATGGGCGTTGTCGCGGCGTACAGCGATATTCGGATCAACACGGCGTTTCACGGGCTGACGCGCTTGACCGTTTGCTCCAATCGCGACCGCATCGAGCAGGCGCTGATCGCTCTGACGGACAACGCGATCAAGTTTTCCAAGGACGACGGCGCCATATTGTTCGACGTGCGCCGCGACGAGGCAAATTCCTATGCCACGGTGTCCGTCAAAAACACGGGGCATATCGACGAAGCCGTGCTGCCGCATCTGTTCGAGCGTTTCTACAAGGCGGATACCTCGCATACGGAGGGCGGAACGGGGCTTGGCCTTGCGATTGTTTACGAGGTGCTCGCGCGGCTGGGCGAGACGATTCGCGCGTACAACGAGGGCGACGACGCCGTATTTACGTTTACGGTTGCGCTCTGCGACGAGCCGAAGGCGTAAAGTTTACAAAAACATCATCGCATATAGCGCGGGAAACGAAACGCCCGCGTTGTTTCTTTTTTGGATTCATGATATATTGTCATAGGATATTTTTGAAACGACGGAGGAAGTCCAAAATGGAACGAAACGTATACGACGTGCTGGAGGAGCGCGGTTTTCTCAAACAGTGCTCGCATCCCGAGGAGCTCAGGCAACTGCTCGGCAAGGAAAAGGTCACCTTTTATATCGGCTTTGACCCGACGGCGGACAGCCTGCATATCGGGCATTACGTCGCGCTGATGACCATGGCGCATATGCAGCGCGCGGGGCACAGACCCATCGCCCTGCTCGGCACGGGAACGGCGTTTATCGGCGACCCATCGGGCAAGTCGGATATGCGTAAGATGCTCTCGCGCGAGACGCTTGCCCATAACGCCTCGTGCTTTCAGACGCAGATGTCCCGCTTGATCGATTTTACCGACGGCAAAGCGCTGATCGTCGAAAACGGAGATTGGCTGAACGGCCTCAACTTCCTCGATTTCATGCGCGATATCGGCGTATACTTTTCCGTCAATCGCATGCTCGCGGCGGATTGCTACAAGCAGCGCTTGGAGCGCGGGCTGACGTTCTTCGAAATGAGCTATATGCTCATGCAAAGCTACGATTTTCTCGAACTGAACCGCCGATTCGGCTGCAAGCTGGAAATGGGCGGGGACGATCAATGGAGCAATATTCTGGGCGGCGCGGATCTGATCCGCCGCAAGGAGCAAAAGCCCGCCTACGCGCTGACCACGTCGCTTTTGACGACGAGCGACGGCAAGAAGATGGGGAAGACCGAGAAGGGCGCGCTGTTCCTCGACCCCGAAAAATGCAGCGTGTTCGACTTTTACCAATACTGGCGCAACATCGCGGACGCGGACGTCGAGCGCTGCCTTGCGCTTTTGACGTTCCTGCCGATGGACGAGGTGCGCAGGCTCGGCTCGCTGCCCGGCGAGGAGATCAACGAGGCAAAGCGCGTGCTTGCTTACACCCTGACCGCGCAGGTGCATGGCGAAGCGGAAGCCGCGAAAGCGGAAGCGGCCGCAAAGGCGCTGTTCGGCGCGGGCGGAGACAGAAGCGATATGCCGACCTGCGAGCTCAACGCCGAGCAGATAGCCGGCAGCGGCATGCGCGTTGTGGATCTGCTTGTCCTGTGCAAGCTCGCTTCGAGCAAGAGCGACGCGCGCAGGCTGATCGAGGGCGGCGGCGTGTTTGTTGACGACCAAAAGGTGGAAAGCGCCGCCAAAGCGTTGGACGAAGACAGTCTCTCGGGCGATGGCGTCGTGTTCAGAAAGGGCAAGAAGAGCTTTTGCCGTATTCGGGAAGCATAAAGCCGTATCGAACGATTCTGCACGCGGGAAAGAGCGAGCTCGTCGTCGAGAAGTCGCGCTTTCTCGGGTTTGCGTTTCCCGTTTCGACGGAGGCGGAGGCGCAGGGCGCGTTGGATGCGCTGAGAAAACAATTTTGGGACGCAAGGCATATTTGCTACGCGTTCCGCATCCAATGCAGCGGCGGGATCTCACGTTCGTCGGACGACGGCGAACCGTCGGGCACGGCGGGCGCACCGATTTTGAACGCGCTGACGAGCGGCGAAACGCAGGATGCGCTTTGCGCCGTGGTGCGCTATTTCGGCGGGGTCCTGCTTGGCACGGGCGGGCTTGTCCGCGCCTACGGAAAGACGGCGAGCCTTGCGCTTGCGGACGGCGACCTGCGTGAAATACGCGTTTGCGAGCGGTTTACCGTTGCCGTTTCCTACGCGCGCTACAACGCGCTGGAACAGGCGATGCGCGCGTATGGCGTTCCGTTTACCGCGGAATTCGGCGCGGAAGTATGCATCACGGCGCTGCCCGCTCAGACGGAGCGGGATCAGTTTTGCCAGCTTGCGGCAAACTTGACAAACGGAGAGGCGAAGGTGCGCTCCGAGGGACTTTGCCTGTCGGACGCATCAAATTGATTTGAAACGGGGGTGACCGCCCGCATGGGAAAAAGATTGCGCGTCTGCTTGCGAATGACGAGCGCGCTGCTCGTTTTCGCGCTGCTGTTCGTTTTCGCCCCGCCCGCGCTTGCCGACGAGGTGCGGATCGATATCACCGCTACGCCGACGGAGCTGACGGATTCCGGCGTCGCCACGTTTTCCTTCGAGATCGCAAACTACAACACGGATTACCCGATGCTCGACCTACGCATTCATTACATGGGGCAGGAATACGACGCGATGGAGGGCAAGGAGATCCCGCCGGGCGGCAGCGCGCACGATATCGTTCTGAAAGACCTGCCCGTTTCGGAATCCCAGCTCGACAAGCCGATTTCGTTTCTTTTCACATGGACGCGCAACGGCGAGCCCATGCAGCAGGAGGCGTCCGTTACGATTCACCGCGCGGACGATCCCGTGATACAGGTCATGCGCACGGCGGACGTCTCGATGGCGGCGCCGGGCGGAGAGATTGTGCTAACCTACACGATCAAGAACGACACAAAGTTCGATATGACGGACGTCACCCTGATCGACGAGAACGTCAGCGACAAACCGATCTTAAAGCACGATATGTTGGAGGCCAGCGGCACGTTCTCGATCAACCATCGCTATACGATGGGCGAGGAAAGCGTCGTCAGCACGCCGTTCGTGACCTATACCGTGAACGGAAAGACCAAGACGTTTTCTGCGCTCGACCCGCTCGAGCTGACCATGGTTCGCATCGAGCTGACGATGAAGATCGACCCGGGCGTTCCGACGATGGACGGCGTCAACTTCACGTTCAACGTCAAAAACAGCGGCACGCAGACGATTCGGAATATCACGATCAAGGACGAGCGCGGGGGAATTGTCAACGCGGCGCCGTTCTCGCTGAACGCGAATGAATCGACGACGCTTTCGTATTTGGTCGTTCCCCTCATGACCGAGCCGATTCGAAACGTTTCGTTTACGCTTACGGGCACGGATGCGTTCGATGCGCCGTATACGCTTTCATCCGAGCAGAGCTACGAGGTGTATCCGTTTGTGGACGCGTCGCAGATCAACGTTTCCTTGCGCGCGGAAACGGTTACGCCTTGGACGTCCGAAGCGGGGCTTGTGACGGCGCGCGTCATCATCACGAACCACAGCACGGTCGAGCTGACGAACGTCAGCGTGTCGGAAACGACGATCGGCGTGGTCAAAATGTTTGAAACGCTCGCTGCGGGCGAAACGTCGTTCGATCAGGAGATCGTGCTCGGTGCGCCGCGCAATTTACAGTTTACGGTCAAGGGCTATGACCCGACGGGGCTTTCGCGCGAGCTGGCAAGCTGTATGCTGCCCGTGGCATACGCCGCCGCAACAACCGCGGAGGTCGCCGAACCGACGCCAACGCCGAATACGGGCGGCAATATGGATTTTATCAACGCGATCGGGAACGGCGTGACCAAGCTGCTGATCGTACTCGGCGTGCTGATGGTACTCTCGTTCGTGATTCTGCTCGTGCTCGGCGCGATGGAACGCAGCAAAACGAGCCGCCTGCGTTTGAATGACGACGACGACGGCGACGACGAGCCGGACGAACCGTTCCCGCCGCCAGGCGAAACTTTCGCCCGCGGAACCTTCGCTCGTGAGGCTTTCGCCCGCGAAATCTTTGCGGATGAACGAATTATGGACGAACGCGCGTTTCGCGGCGCGCCGAACGAAGAGGAGATCAGCTATACCAAGCGTATGCTCGCGATCGAGCCGCGCGGAGAAGCGCCGAAAAAGCAGATCGCCGCGCCCCCTGTCGAGCCGACGCCCGCGCCCGAGCCAAGCGTTGTGGTCGAATATGACGACGAAGCGAGCGAGTCGACGACGCGATTTGCGCTGACGCGCAGTTCGCAGGAAGCGCCGCCGCAGACGCGGGAAAAACCCGTTTCATCCCCTGTTTCGGAGCGAGCGATACCGAAGGCGGAGACGCCTGCATGGGCAGAGACGGATACTGCTTTGCCAAGGGTGTTTGAATATCGCGCCGTCCCCGCGACGCGGCCGATGCAGCGAAACGTGGTGACGCGCGTAGGCGGCGGGCAAAAGAAGTGAAGTGAGACAAACATGAGTTTTTCAGGCTTGAATGAGGACTTTTACAGCTTTTTATGGGAGCTTGCGTTCCATAACGACGTTTCGTTTTTCGACGCAAACCGTTCCCGCTACAAAAAGAGCGTATATGAGCCGCTGTCCGCGCTTGCGCTGACGCTTGCGCCGCACGCGCTTTCCATCGACGACACGTTTGTCACGCGCCCCGCGTCGGTCATCTCGCGCATTCGCAGGGACACGCGGTATTCGCTCGACAAATCGCCGTATCGCGACCACGCATGGCTGGGATACAGGCGAAACGGCGAGCGCATCGGCGTGAGCTTCACGGTGTACGCCGAGTTCGAGCGCGAAAGCTACGGCTACGGCATGGGCATGTACGCGCCCGATACGGCGTTGATGAACGCGCTGCGCGAACGGATGCTCGCGCGCCCGAGCCGCTTTTTGGAGCTGACCTCGAATGATGCGTTTGTCGCGCGGTTTTCGCGCGAAGGGCAAGCGTTTAAGCGTCCGCGCTATTTGGACGCGCCGAAGGAATTGCAGCCTTGGCTGAATATGCGGAACCTATCGTTTTGCTTTTCGTCGCCAAATTTACAGGATACGCTGGGGCCCGAGCTCGCGGACGAGATTATCGGGGCGTTCGCGCTGATGAAGCCCGTGTATCGCTTTTTGATGGGGCTCGATTCATAAGCCGATTTTTTCGGTATGCTTTTTATCAATATCCGAAGCCGACCCGCCGTCAGTCCTTTTTCGTCGAAAGGCTTTCTTTCGTGCGCGCGGTCAGAATCGCGCTGCACGCGCCGCAGGCAAACGCCATGAGCAGATCCGAAAGGTTCGACCAACGCGGCGCAAACGAGCCGTTCAAAATCGAAAACACGACAAACGAAAGCAATATGGTACATAAGCCCGCGAACCCGGCGGAAAGCCAGACGCGCTCTTTTGACGGATCCGCAAGCAGCACGCCCGTAACGCACGCCGCCAACGCCTTGATGAGCGTATTGACGAACGGGATGCGCTCCGTTTTGATCCATTGCCAACGCAGCGTGCAGGCAAACAGCAGCACCATCGCCGCGGTGAGAACGCAGCCGATCACGACCGCGCGGATCAAGCGCAGCGGGTCGCCGCCGCTTTTCCGCCTGTTGATACGCCGAGAAGCCATATGCAAGCCCTGCCTTTGCGAATTACGGTAGCCCGTATCACAAGCCTATGGGGTGCGCATAAAAAATATGCCTCGCGCCAAACGGCAGGAGGCATATCTTGGATCATCGGATGAACCCGACGGGTTATTTCGCGATTTCTTCGGTCATGGCGTTTTCCGCGCCCGTTTCCTCAACCTGTGCGATTGCGCCGCGCGCAAATACCAAAATCGTGTTCTGCGGCCCGACGCGCAGGAAGATCGTGTCGTTCTCCTTGATGGAGTCGATCGTGCCGTAGATGCCGCCGATGGTGCGGATGCGGTCGCCCGGCTTTAAGGAGGCGAGCATATCCTTGACCTTCTTGTCGCGCTTGCGCTGCGGGATCAGGATAATGGCGAACATTGCGATCATCAGGATGATCAACAGACCATAGCTGCTGAAAAATCCGGAAATGCCTTCGGTTGTTGCTGCGCTCATATGTTGATAAGTCCTCTCGTTTTTTCTCTATCTTATATGAAGCGACCCGTTTCGTCAAGCGTATGAATTGCGTAAAAATCATGGCAGAGACGGCGCGCGCTCCCTAAACGCAAAGACGGAGCCGCCTTTTTTATCGCGTCCCCGCCCTCGCTCGCTTACTTTGCCATCATCTCGCCCAGATCGCAGACCGTGCGCCGCATACTCTTGACGCAGCGCCTGCCGTCGCGCATCATGCGTTTCGGCAGATCGGGATACAGGGAGTTGAGGATTGTCAGCGTAATTGCAGCGCCCGCAATTACACCGAGTCCCGTATGAAGCGTTTTCATGTTGTTTCACCTCGCATTTCATTGCCGCGCTACGAGGTTTAGCTTGTGCAGTTTTTTCGCCGTTACGCTTTTTGCGCGCCGTCAAAAACCGCCAATTTTGCGAAAATGAAACAAACGTTACGCCTGCTTTTTTTTGTAATAATCCTCGATCGCCGCCTTGACCGCTTCCTCGGCGAGCACCGAGCAATGGATCTTCTGCGGCGGCAAGCCTTCCAGCGCCTCTACGACCGCCGAATTGGTCAGCTTGAGCGCCTCCTCGACGCGCTTGCCCTTGATCATCTCGGTCGCCATGGACGAGGTAGCGACCGCAGCGCCGCAGCCGAACGTTTTGAACTTGACGTCCTCGATCACGCCGTCGTCGCTGATTTTCAAAAAGATCTGCATGATGTCGCCGCACTTGGCGTTGCCGACCGTGCCGACGCCGCTTGCATCCGCAATTTCGCCGACGTTGCGCGGGTTCTGAAAATGATCCATTACCTTTTCGGTATACATAAATGGTTACTCCCCTTTCCGATAAAGCGGCGACATATCGCGAAGCCGCTGAACGATCTTTGGCAACAGTTCGAGCGTATGGTCGATCTCCTGCTCCATCGTAAACTCCGACAGCGTCAGCCGCAGCGATCCGTGCGCGACCTCGTGCGTAAGACCCATGGCAAGCAGAACGTGCGACGGGTCGAGCGAGCCGCTTGTGCAGGCCGAGCCGCTGGACGCCGCAATGCCGTTGAGATCCAGCATGAGCAGGATGGATTCGCCCTCGATGTAACGGATGCTGTAATTGCAGTTGTTCGGCAGGCGCTTGGTCGGATGCCCGTTGAGCTTGACGTCGGGAATCGTATTCGCGATGCCCCGAATGAGCCTGTCGCGCAGGGCGGTTTCGTGCGCGGCGTTCTGCGCCATATGCGCTGTCGCCAGTTCCAGCGCCTTGCCCATGCCGACGATGCCGGGCACGTTCTCCGTGCCCGCGCGGCGCTTCTTTTCCTGTCCGCCGCCGATGATGAGCGGAGGCAGCCACTTGCCCTTGCGGATATACAGCGCGCCGATTCCTTTCGGCCCGTGAAACTTATGCGCGGACATGGAGAGAAAGTCGATGTGCATTTCGTCCACGTTGATCGGCACATGCCCCGTCGCCTGCACGGCGTCCGTATGGAACCATACGCCCTTTTCATGACAAATCGCGCCGATTTCCGGTATCGGCATAATCGTTCCGACCTCGTTGTTCGCAAACATGATCGAGACGAGAACCGTATCGTCGCGTATGGCGTTTTTCACATCCTCCGCGCGAACCATGCCGTATTCGTCTACGGGCAGAAGCGTCAGGTCGATCAAGCCCTCGCGCTGCATGGCTTCAAGCGTATACAAAACCGCGTGATGCTCCACCGCGGAGGAAATCACATGCTTGCCCTTCTTTTTGTTTGCCGCGACCGCGCCGCGCAGAACCATATTGTCGCTCTCCGAGCCGCCGCCCGTGAAAACGATCTCGTCGGGTTGCGCCCCGATTGCCGACGCGACCTGCGCGCGCCCCAATTCGACCAGCCGCCCCGCTTCCTGCGCGAAGGTGTGCAGGCTCGAGGGATTGCCGTAAACGCTTTGCATGGCGGGCAGCATCGCCTCGATTACCTCTTGGCGAACCTGCGTGGTCGCCGCGTTGTCAAGATAGATCCGTTGCATTTTGTATCACCATACCTTTCTCGGAGATCGGGGGTTCCTTTTCGTTTGATCGACGCGGCGCCGCGCCTTATGGAAACCCTGCGTCAAACGCTCTTTCCGATTCTTCTCTTTTGCTGAATGTGATCGTCCGCAAGCTCGCCAACCGTCGTTTGCTTTAACACGCCGTCGATGCGGGACTGTAATTTCAAAAACAGCGGTCTTGCCGAGCAGGTGCAGGCGTTTTCGCAGCCCTTGCCGGAGGATGCGTCCACACAGTCCACAACCGCCGTAGAGCCCTCGAGCGCGTCCAGCACGCGATGCACCGAAAGCGAATCGGGCGAACAGGTGAGCACATAGCCGCCCTGCGCGCCGCGCACCGCGTCCACGATGCCGCCCTTTTTCAGCGTGCGCAAAAGCTGTTCGAGATACGCCTCGGAAATGCCCTGCATGGCGGCAAGCTGGGGCAGGGGGACGGGGCCCGCGCCGTAGCATACGGCAAGATCGACCACCGCTTTCAGCCCGTAGCGGCTGCGCGTTGACAGCTTCATAACCGCGTGCTCCCTTCGCCATTTTTTTGAATCCCGACTAAATCGCTTGTCTTTTCATGCGCAGTATAGCGCCGCCGCAAAAAAAAGTCAACCGCGCTTTGAAATTTCACAATTCGCGCGCTTTTTGCGCAAAGCGAGTTAGGCGCGACCCATGCGTTGCGCATTTTCTATTATGCGCATATGCGCGGTTTGTGCTATACTGAAAAAAACAACAGAGAGGGATAAAAAATGGAAACGCAAGAAAACGCCCTGATGCAAGCGCCGATCGAGGAAAGCGCGAAGCAGGAACAGCCGTTCGAGGCAACCGACTATCTGCGCGAATTGTTTCTATACGCGGTCGAACAGCAAAAGAGCGACAAGAAGCGGCTTTTCTGGTCGCGGCTTTGCGGGATCTCCATGACAATCGTCGCGGCGCTGCTCATCGTTATCGCCGTGATTTATATGCCGAAGGTGAACGAAACGCTTGCTCAGGTGGATCAAACGCTCGCATTCGTGCAGGGTGTGGACGTGGACAAGGTGATCGGGGAGGTCACGAATTTTACTTCCCAGGCGGGCGACTCGCTCAAAGCGGTCGGCGAGGCGGCGTCCGTGTTGGAGGGCATCGACATAAGCGCTCTCAACGGTGCGATTACCGAGCTGGAAAAGACCGTCGAATCGTTCTCCGAGATCGACGTAAAGACGCTGAACACCGCAATCAAGAATCTGAACGACACCGTCGAGCCGTTCGCCGCGTTCTTTGCCAAGTTCAAAACGCCGTAACACGCGCTTTTTCGACGGAAAAGCAATCTATCGCGCCCGCATACGGCGCGTTATACTGTTTCTGTAAGAAGGAGTTTCGAAAATGGCGGAGCTTTGTTCCCTTCTCTATTTGGGCGCGTTTGCGGCAAGCGGGGTGTGCATCTCGCGCTGCCTGTTTTACCGTGAAAAGCCGCTCGTGCGCGTTTGGCTGGGGCTTGCCATGGGGCTTTGTATGCTGATGTGGTTCCCCGCGCTGTTCGCGTTTTGTTTGTCGTTCAACCTTGCGGCGCAGCTTCTGGGTCTGCTGCTCGCGCTCTGCCTCGGCGTTGTCTGCCTGTTAGGGGCAAGAAAGCGCGCGCTGACCGCGTCGCCTTGGAAAAGCGAGCTTGTCCCCCTTTGCGTATGCTTCGCGCTGTACCTCTTTTGCTGTATGCTGCTCTCCTCGCATACGATCGTAACGGGCGACGACGGCGCGCTGTATGTCGGGCAATCGACCTACGGCGACCTCGCCATGCATCTCGGCTTTATTTCGTCCATTGCCGTGCAGGGAACGTTTCCGCCGATGTACTCCATCTGCCCCGACAAGCCCGTCTGCTATCCGTTCCTTTCTTCGAGCGTCGGATCGACGTTTTATCTGTTCGGTACGAGTCTGCGCTTTGCGACGCTGCTCACCGCGGCGTTTGCAATGCTGCTCGTGATCCTGGGCGCGTATCTGTTCTTTGAGCGCTGGCTGAAAGAAAAACGCAAGGCGATATTCGCCATGCTGCTCGTGTTCGTCGGCGGCGGGTTCGGGTTTGCGTACTTCTTCGATCTGCTCAAAACGAACCCCGACAACCTAACGCGCGTGTTTACGGCGTTTTATGAAACGCCGACCAACCTCGTTGCCTACGGAATGCGCTGGGTGAATCCGATCGCGGATATGCTCGTTCCGCAGCGCGCGCTGCTCTTTGGCTGGGCGCTGCTGTTTCCCTGCCTCTATCTGCTGCATCGCGCCGCCATCGAGCGCGACGCCGGCTGTTTTTTGCCGCTTGCGCTTTTTGCGGGCAGCCTGCCGCTGATTCATACGCATTCGTTCCTCGCGCTCGGCATAATCAGCGGGTTTTATCTGCTCCGTTCGCTCTGGCGCCGCGAGGGGAAAGCGCAGTATTTCGGGTATTTGAAGTATCTGATCGTCGTGCTGATTCTTGCGATGCCGCAGCTGGTTTTGTTCACGTTCCGTCAGTCGGGCAGCTTTTTGAAGCTGCATTTCAACTGGGCGAACGAGCAGGACAACTATTTTTGGTTCTATATCAAGAATTTTGGCTTGCTCGCGCTGCTCGCGCCCGTCGCCTTTTTCGGCGCGCGCAAACAAAACCGCGGCGTATGCGGCGGCGCGATCCTGATTTGGCTTGTCGCGGAATGCATACAGTTTCAGCCGAACCCTTACGACAACAACAAGCTGCTGTTCGTCGCTTTCTTTTATCTTTGCGGTTTGATTGCGGATTGGCTCGTCGATACGCGCGACCGGCTGTTTCTCGGCGGCGCGCATAACCGCGTCTCCACGCGCATATTGAGCGTTATCGTTTGCCTCGCGCTGTTTCTTTCGGGCGGCTTGACGCTTGGGCGAGAAGCGGTATCCGAATACCAGCTCATCCCCGCCGGCGAGGTTCGAGCGGCGGCGTATATCAAGGAGAACGCCGCACCCGACGCGACCTTTCTGACGCACAACAACCATAACAACTTTGTCGCCGCGCTGACCGGGCGCAACATCGTTTGCGGCTCGGGGACGTTCCTCTATTTCCACGGCGTGGATTATTCCGCGCGCGAGTATGCGCTCAAAAAGCTCTATGAGGAGCCGTCGCTGTACTTTGGTTCGCTCGGTGCGGAATACAAAATTGATTATGTCGTCGTCGGTTCCAACGAAGCGTACAATTATACGGTCGATTACGACTATTTCGACGATAACTGCGACGTGTTCTATGAAAACGACGCCGTGATTATCTACAAGGTACGATAGGGGGTCTGTTCTTTTCTTGAAAGAAAAGAACCAAAAGAACTTCATTTGGCAAAGCGTTTTTTCGGAGAAAAGAAACAAAAGAACTTCATTTGGCAAAGCGCTTTTTTTCGAAGAAAAGAAATAAAGAACTTCATTTGGCAAAGCGCTTTTTTTTCGGAGAAAAGAAGCAAAGGAACTGACTTTGCAAAGGGGCAAGCGAGCTTTTGAGAAGATTCGCTTGCCCCAAACGGTTGCGCTGCGTTTCGGACGTCAGCCGCCCATGACCTGCTCGGCGATCTCGTTTCGCACGAGCTTTTCAAACGGCGGACGCGCAGCAAGCTCGCCCGCGCCCTCGATGACGTCCAGCAAGCGCTCATAATCGGGTTCGTACATGACGGGTTCCTGCTTCCAGGCGTCCGTTTTGCGATAGCTGTTCGCAACGATCATCAGGCTTTCGAGAGCGGTGTCGGGGAAGAACGGCTGCATCGCCTCGGCGACCTCTTGATCGCTCGCGTTCGCGACCCATGTCTGCGCCTTGTAGATGGCGGTGAGAAAGCGCGTCACGAGATCCGCGTCGTTTTCGAGCGTATCCTGCCGCACGAGATACGCCGTATACGGAATTTCGCCGCTTTCCGTGCCGACGCTTGCAACGAGAAAGCCCTTGCCCGCGTTTTGGAACTCGGTCGCGGTCGGCTCAAACAGCGTGACGTAATCGCCGGTGCCGCCCTCGAACGCGCCGCCCATCAGGTTAAACTGGATGTTGTCGATCACGGTGAGGTCGACGTTCGGCTCCAGCCCGTGCATGCGCAAAACGTAGCAAAGCGTCATGATCGGCATACCGCCCGCGCGTCCGCCGATCACGGTTTTGCCGCGAAGCGACGCCCAATCGAACCCCTTTTCCTCGCTTCTGCCAACCAGAAACGAGCCGTCGCGCTTGGTGAGCTGACCTACGATGACAGGGTGATCCGTCTTGCCCTCGTTGTAAACGTAAACGCCCGTTTCGGGCCCCGCGAGGCAGATATCCGCCTGCGCGGAAAGGAGCGCCGTCATTGCCTTATCCGAGCCGCCCGCGGTCGTGATATTGACGGACAGACCCTCCGCCTCGAAGAAGCCCTTCGATACGGCGACGTACTGCGGCGCGTAGAAGACCGAGCGCGTCACCTCGCTGATCTCCACATTCCTGAGTGGCTGCGCCTCCCTTGCGCCGCAGCCGAGGCATAGCGGCAACAGGCAGACGAGCGCGAGAAACACACATAGATTTCGTTTCAAATGATGCAACCTCCCTTACTTCGTTACCACAATCGTATGAATCTTTGATGAATTCGGTTCCGTTTTGGCAAAACAACTTCCAAATCGACGCTTGGTAGGATATAATCAGCTAAAAGGCGGGGCGAGAAGCGCCTTGCCGAAAGGCCGCAGAAAGGGCAATGCTATGCAGGATCAAAAACGGGACACGCAGCAGTTCGAGATGCCGCGCGAAAAAAAGACCGCGCGCGATACGCTGCTTTGCGTGTATGAAGCGATGACGGAGAAGGGCTACGATCCGATCAATCAAATCGTCGGCTATCTGCTCTCCGGCGATCCCACTTATATTACGAGCTATAACAACGCGCGCTACCTCATCTCGCGCATCGAGCGGGACGAGCTGCTCGAGGAGCTTGTGCGCGCCTATGTGGAGAAAACATAATGCAGCGAATTATGGCGTTTGACGTCGGCGAACGTCGCATCGGCGTCGCGGTGAGCGACCCGCTCGGTTTCTCGGCGCAGGGCGTCGAGACGTATACGCGCACGGACGATCTTTCAAAGGACGTTTCGCATCTGATTGCGCTCGCAAACGGCTATCGCCCCGTCAAGCTGGTGTTCGGCTTGCCGCGCAACATGGACGGCAGCTACGGCTTTCAGGCGGAGGCGGTCAAGACGTTCGCCGCCGCGGTGCTTGAAAAATGGGACGGCGCGTCCGCGTTTTGGGACGAACGACTGACCACGAAGAGCGCGCAGCGCGTGCTGATCGAGGGGGATATGCGGCGCGATAAGCGCAAGCAGGTCGTGGACAAGATCGCGGCGATTTTTATTTTGCAGGGCTATTTGGACGCGAACGGAACGCGCTAGGGATAAGGAGAAGCATATGGACGAGCAAAAGGGATTCGAGCCGCATACCGACGCGGAGGAGCAGGGCAGCGTGATCGAGCTGACGGACGAGAACGGCAAGCAGGTGTCGTTCGACCTGCTCATGACGTTTGATTACGAGGGCAAGCGCTACGCCGCCGTGATGCCGTTGGACGAGGTCGAGGGCGTGGGGGAGGACGAGGTGATCCTTTTCGAGGTGGTCAAGGGCGCAAAGGACGTTTCCTACCTGCCCATCGAGAACCCGATCCTGCTGGACGAGGTGTTCGACGAGTTTATGGAGCTGTTTGACGATATGCTCGACGAAGAGGACGAAAAGGACGAAAAGGACTGACCGGAGCCGAAACAAAGGGCTTTGGATTCGCTCGCAGAGACCGAGCGTCCTTGGGCGACAAATAAGGCTTGCAATTATGGCGCTTCGGTGTTATACTCAACTTGTTGGATTGTGAACTTGCGGCGGAGAGTGGGGAAACCCACTCTTTCGTTTTCAGGGGTCGCTTTTCGGCAAAGACGAATAAAACGTGTGGAGGAAAACGGTTGAAAACGACGGAACGGGTCGAGGCGCTCGTCAAGGACGCGGTAGAGACCGAGGGCTTCGCGCTTTGCGACGTGGAGTTTCAAAAGGAGTTCGGAAACTGGGTTCTGACGCTGTTTATCGACAAAACGGGCGGCGTAACGATCGACGACTGCGAGAAAATCAGCAAGCTCGTCGATCCGATTTTGGACGAGGCGGATCCCATCGGGCAGGCATATTATCTTTCCGTATCCTCGCTCGGGCTCGACCGCCCGCTCAAAAAGGACGCGGACTTTGCCCGCAGCCTCAACGCGCGCGTGGAGGGCAAGCTGTATCAACCCCTGCCGCGCGAGGAGATCGGGGGAGGGAAGAAAGAGTTTTGCGGCGTTTTGACGGCGTTTGACGCGGATACGGTTACGATTTTGACCGACGCGGGCGCGCTCACGCTGGAACGGAAAGCGATCGCCCTGATTCGTCCCGAACTGACGTTTTAAGCGAAAAGGAATTTTGGTTAATCCTAAGAAGCATGAAGTATTTGGTTAAAGGAGCGGTATTAAGACAATGAACGTGGCGCTTGTGGAAGCATTGAACGCGCTTGAAAAGGAGCGCGGCATCGGAAAGGACGTTTTGATCTCCGCCATCGAGGCGGCGCTGACCAGCGCATATAAGCGCAATTTCGGCGCGACGGCGAACGTGCGCGCGGAGGTTGACCCGGAGACGGGCGACATCAGCGTGTTTGCGTCCAAGACGGTCGTCGAGACGGTCGAGAACCCGATCAACGAGATCACCTTGGAGGAAGCAAGGCAGGTCAACGCCCTGTACGAGCTTGGCGACGTGCTGGAGGAGGAGGTCTCAACGCGCGAATTCTCCCGCATCGCGGCGCAAACCGCCAAGCAGGTCGTCGTTCAGCGCATTCGCGAGGCGGAGCGCGGCGTGATCTATGAGGAATACGTCGAGAAGGAAAACGAAGTGCTTACGGCGATCGTGCAGCGCGTGGAGAAGGGCAACGCCTACGTCGAGCTTGGCAAGACGGACGGTATCCTGACACCGAACGAGATGATTCCCGGCGAGACCTACGAGAATTCCGACCGCTTGAAGGTTTATGTGCTCGAGGTGCGCAAGGACAACAAGGGCCCGCAGGTGGTCGTTTCCAGAACGCATCCCGGTCTGGTCAAGCGTCTGTTCGAGCTGGAGGTGCCCGAGATCCAAACGGGCGTGGTGCAGATCAAGTCCATCGCGCGCGAGGCGGGCTTCCGAACGAAGGTCGCCGTGCATTCCACGGATATGCAGGTTGACGCGGTTGGCGCGTGCGTGGGTCAGCGCGGTTCGCGCGTCGAGCGCATCGTCAACGAGCTGCATAACGAGAAGATCGATATCATCGAGTGGGATTCCGACTCGGCGGTTTATATCGCCAAGGCGCTCAGCCCCGCCAAGGTGCTGATGGTCTATATCAACGAGGAGGAAAAGGCGGCGAAGGTCATCGTGCCGGATATGCAGCTTTCGCTCGCCATCGGCAAAGAGGGGCAAAACGCGCGCCTCGCGGCAAAACTGACCGGATGGAAGATCGACATCAAGTCGCAAACGCAGGCAGAGCAGGCGATGGACGCGATGTTTGGCGAAGAAGAAGAGGAACAAGGGGAGGAATAATCCTTGCCGAAAAAGACACCCATGCGCATGTGCGTTTCTTGCAGGCAGATGCGCCCGAAGAAGGAGCTTGTGCGCGTGGTGCGCACGCCCGAAAGCGGGGTCGTCATCGACCAAACGGGGCGCATGAACGGCAGAGGCGCTTACCTTTGCCCGAGCGCCGCCTGTCTCGAGCGCGCAATCAAGACGCGTGCGCTCGACAGGGCGCTGGACACGTCGATCGAACAAAGCGTTGTGCAAAAGCTGCGGGAGGCGTTCGGAGCATGCGAGACGACGAACGAATGAGATCCGCCATCGGATTCGCGCAGAAAGCGGGCAAGCTCGCATCGGGGGATTCCGTTGTGGAGCGGCTGGCGCGGGCGGGCGGGGCGAAGCTCCTGCTGCTGGATGCGGACGCGTCCGAGAACACAAAAAAGAAATACGCGCTTCTTGCAAAAGCGAGCGCCGTAACGCTGACGTATGTGCGCGAACTGGGCGCGTGCATCGGCAAACCGAGCCGCATGACGGCGGTCGTAACAGATGTAAATTTTGCAAATATGATCCTGCGCGCCCAATCGTCCCAAACGGATGCGGGCGACGCAAAAATCGGGGGTAACGGCTGATGGCAAAAACAAGTTTGACGGAGATGGCGGGCGAATTGCAGGCGGGTGCGCAGGCGTTGCTGGAGCGCTTGGATAAGGCGCAGACGGCGGCGGGCGAGCTGCTTGGCGGCGTGCGTCAATCCGAGGGCGAATTGCTCGAAAAGGAGGAAACGGCGCGCAAGGCGCGCGCGGAGGAACTCCGAAAGGAACGCTTGATGGAGATGCTCGCCTCCGATCAGGATCTGGCCGTACACGTCGGCGGAGACGACGAGGAAACGCAGCCTGTCGCCGCGGAACCTTCGCAGATCGAGCCCGCGGCGGAAATCTCCGTTCGGACGGAGGAGAAGAGCGAGCCGAAGGAATCCGAGCGACCGAAAGCGGCGCCCGAAGCGGAAAAGCCGATTGCATCTCCCGCGTCGGAACAGCCGAAAGCCGCGCCCGAGGCGGAGCAGCCGAAAGCTGCGCCCGATGCGCCTGCCGCCGCAAGCGAGCCGACACAGCCGCAAAAGAAACCGACCGGCGGTTACGAGCAGCATGTGATATCGCCCACGCAGGGGCAGGATCGCCGTCCGCGTCCGCAGGGCACGCAGACCTACGATCCGAACCGTCCGCGTCAGACCTATGATCCGAATCGTCCGCGTCCGCAGGGAACGCAGACCTACGACCCGAACCGTCCGCGTCAGACCTACGACCCGAACCGTCCGCGTCAGACCTACGACCCCACGCGCCGCCCGCAGCCGGGTTCGCAAACGTTCGATCCGAACCGTCCGCGCCAAGGCACGCAGACCTACGACCCCACGCGCCGCCCGCAGCCGGGCTCGCAAACGTTCGACCCGAATCGTCCGCGGCCGCAGCAGCGCGGGCCCGCGCGTCCCGGTATGGGCGCGCCGCGTACAGGCGGAGCCGCCGTGACGCCGCCCACGATTGCGCAGGCGGGCAAGGAGACGCGCGCCGCGTTCGACCCGAATAAGACCGCAAAGACGAAGCCGCGCGACGCAGACAAGAAAACGAAGAACAAAAAGACGATCGCGCGCGAAACCGCGCCGAGCGCAAAGAATTGGGAAGAAGACGCGCCGACGGGCAGCCGCAGACCCAAGCGCGGCGGCAAACAGCAGGTGATGCAGCGCCCCGAACCCACAGTAATCGAGAAGGCGGTGATCACCACGGAGAAAGTAACGATCAAAGAGCTGTCGGAACGCATCGGCAAGCCCGGCGCAGAGATCATTAAGAAGCTGTTTTTGCTCGGCATGCCCAAGACCATCAACGATTGGATCGACTTTGATACCTGCGAGCTGATCGCGTCGGACTTCGGCATCGAATTGGAGTATAAGCCGCCCAAGTCGTTCGAGGAGAAGCTCTCCGACACGGCGGACGATTTAGACGCGCCCGAAACGCTGGTTTCCCGTCCTCCCGTGGTTACGATCATGGGACACGTCGATCACGGCAAGACCTCCCTGCTGGACGCGATTCGCAATTCCAGCGTGACGGAGGGCGAAGCGGGCGGCATTACGCAGCATATCGGCGCGTATACGGTACATTGCAAGGATCGCCTCATCACGTTTATCGACACCCCGGGTCACGAGGCGTTTACCTCCATGCGCGCGCGCGGCGCGCAGGTGACGGATATCGTCATCCTCGTCGTGGCGGCGGACGACGGCATCATGCCGCAGACCGTTGAGGCGATCAACCACGCAAAGGCGGCAAAGGTGCCCATCGTGGTCGCCATCAATAAGATGGATCGCCCCGAGGCGGATCCCGAACGCGTCAAGCAGCAGCTCACCGAATACGAGCTGGTTGCCGAGGAATGGGGCGGCGAAACGATCATTGCGCCCGTCTCCGCAAAAACGCGCATGGGCGTCGACAATCTGTTGGAAATGGTGCTTTTGCAGGCGGACGTGCTGGAACTCAAAGCGAACCCGAACCGCTCCGCAAAGGGTACGATCATCGAGGCCAAGCTGGATAAGGGGCGCGGCCCGATTGCGACCGTGCTGGTGCAAAACGGTACGCTGCACCGCGGCGACATGATCGTTGCGGGCACGGCTTACGGCAAGGTGCGCGCCATGACGGACGACCGCGGACGCGCCGTAAACGAGGCGGGGCCGTCCATGCCGGTCGAGGTTCTGGGCTTTTCGGAGGTGCCTTCCGCGGGCGACACGCTGAACGTTGCGGAGGTTGACAAGCTCTCGCGGCAGGTCGCCGAGGAACGCCGCGACAAGATGAAGGAAGCGCAGCTCAAGAGCAAGAGCATGGTGTCGCTCGACGAACTGTTCACACAAATGAAGGCGGACGAGCTCAAAGAGTTGAACGTTATCGTCAAGGCGGACGTGCAGGGCTCCGCCGAGGCGGTCAAGCAGGCGCTCGAAAAGCTGTCCAACGACGAGGTGCGCGTGCGCTGCATCCATGGCGGCGTGGGCGCGATTACGGGAACGGACGTCATGTTTGCGTCCGCGTCCAACGCCATCGTCATCGGCTTTAACGTGCGTCCCGATTCGGGCGCGCGGCAGCTTGCGGAGCGCGAAAACGTCGATATGCGCACATACCGCATCATCTACCAGGCGATTGAGGACGTACAGAACGCGATGAAGGGTCTGTTCAAGCCCGTTTTCAAGGAAACGGAGCTTGGGCGCGCGACCGTGCGCGAGACCTTCAAGGTTTCGGGCGTCGGAACCATCGCGGGCGCTTATGTCAACGAGGGCAAGGTCGCCCGCAGCGCGCAGATCCGCGTTGTGCGCGACGGCGTCGTGATTCACGAGGGCAAGATTTTGTCCCTGCGCCGCTTCAAGGACGACGCCAAAGAGGTGCTCACCGGCTACGAGTGCGGCATCGGCGTCGAAAATTTCAACGATTTGCTCGTCGGCGACGTCATCGAGGCGTTCATCGTCGAGGAAGTAAAGAGGACGTGAGAACATGTCGGCAATTCGTTCGGATCGCATGAACGAGGAGGTCAAGAAGGTCGTCAGCGAGATCATTCGGGATATGAAGGATCCGCGCATCTCGGCCATGACCACTCTGACCGCGGTCGAGGTGACGCGCGACCTCAAATACGCGAAGATCAAGGTTTCCGTTTACGACGAGGATGACGAGAAGCGCCGCGCGAGCGTGGACGCGCTGAACCACGCTGCGGGCTTTATCGGGCATGAGCTGGGCGCGCGTATGCGCATCCGCGCCATTCCGAGCTTGAAGTTCTCGCTCGACGAGTCCATTGCTTACAGCGTGCATATCTCCTCCGTATTGGCAAATTTGCACACGGGCGAGAACGCGGACGGGGAAAAGGAGTAACGCTTTGTCCATGGATGCGGTGCGATTTATCCGATCGCACAACGACTTTATTCTGATCGCGCACGTTTCGCCCGACGGCGATACGCTGGGCAGCTGCTTCGCGCTTTGCGGCGGGTTGGAGCTGCTCGGCAAAAGCGTGCAGATCGTCTGCGCGGAGCCCGTTCCCGCCATCTATCGCTTTCTTCCGTTTTCGGAACGCGTTCTTTCGCCCGATCGCGCAAAGCCCGCCGAGGCGGTCGTCTGCGTGGACTGTGCGGACATTCGCCGCACGGACAGCGCGGAGCCGCTCTTTCACGCGGCAAAAAGCACGCTCAACATCGATCATCACGGCACGAACGACCGCTATGCCGACGTGAACTTCGTTCGCATCGCGGGCGCGACGGGCGAGCTTGCTTACAATCTTCTGACCGCGCTCAAAGTTGCGCTTTCGATCGACATCGCAAGCTGCCTGTATACCGCCATTACGACCGATACGGGCAACTTTTCCTATTCCAACACCACGCCGGACACGCTTCGCATCGCAGCGGAGCTTCTGGATCTCGGCATTGATTTGCCCTATCTCAATCGCTGCCTGTTCCGCACCGTGCCGTATCATAAAATGCGCCTTCACGCGCTCGCGGTCACAAAGAGCGAGCTGCACGCAGCGGGGCAGATCGGCATTTCCACGCTCACGCTCGACGACTTCCGCTCCTGCGGCGCGACGGGCGAGGACAGCGAGGGGATCATCGATTCGATTCGCGACATCGACACGGTCGAGCTTGCGGCGTTTCTGCGCGAAAGCGAGGATGGTTCCATCCGCGTGAGTCTGCGCGGAAAGAGCCGTGCGGACGTCAGCCGCATCGCGCTTTTGCATGGCGGCGGCGGGCATCGCTTTGCCGCGGGGTGTACGCTGCATTGCCCGATGACCGAGGCGAAGGCGATCATCCTTCACGAAGCGCTTGCGCAGCTTGATCAAGCGGACGCATAGCATGGACGGCGTCGTTGTGTTGCTCAAACCGCCCGGCATGACCTCGTTTGACGCCGTATACGATGTGCGGCGGCTCTTTTATGAGAAGCGCGCGGGGCATTTGGGCACGCTGGATCCGGGCGCTGCGGGCGTTTTGCCCATCTGCCTCGGTCGCGCGACGCGGCTGTTTGATCTGCTTGTGAACAAGGAAAAGGAATATGTGTTCGAGCTTGCGTTCGGCGCAAAGACCGACACGCAGGACTGCTTCGGGCGCGTGACGGCTTTTGGCGGCGCGATTCCGTCAATGGCGCAGGTAACGGCGGTTTTGCCGAGGTTTTGCGGCGCGCAGATGCAGAAGGCGAGCGTTTTTTCCGCGCTTCGGGTCAACGGCAAAAAGATGTACGAGCTGGCGCGCGCGGGCGAGGACGTTACGCCGCGCGAACGCGAGATCGTCGTTTCGCGCCTGACCTACCTGACGCAGACGGCGGAAAACAAGCATCTTCTCTCCGTTTGCTGCTCGCGCGGCACCTATATTCGCGCGCTTGCGGAGAGCATCGGGGACGCGCTTACGGCAAACGCGCATATGTCGTTTCTGTTGCGCGCGCGCAGCGGCCCGTTCGACGGCAAGCAGGCGTTTACGCTCGAGGAGCTTCGTTCGCTTTCGGAGAACGGCGCGCTTGCTTCCGCCGTGATTCCCTGCGAGGAGGCGCTTTCGTTCCTGCCGGCGCTGACCTTGGAAGGGGAGCGGAAAACCCCGACGCAAAACGGGCTGGACACCTTTTTGCCCGACGCGGAGGACGGCAATTACCGCCTGTACTGCGACGGGTTTCTGGGGGTCGGGCGCGTAAAGAATCAGAGCGCGCGGCTCGCCATCCATCTATACGAGAGAACGTCCGCCTGAGGGCGGCTTGCGACGCGTCGCCGCAGATCGATTCGGAGAGGAAAGAATTCATGACGTTGCTTTCTCCCGCCGTCATCACGCTGGGCATGTTTGACGGCGTACATATGGGACATCGCGCACTCATCCAAGAAACGCTGCGCCAAAGTAAGGCGCTTTGCGCGGAGCCGATCGTACACACGTTTTCCGACCATCCGCTGAACGTGCTCGGCGGAAGCGTCAGACTGCTTTCGAGCATACGGGAGCGCAACTCGATTCTGCGCGCGCTCGGCATAAGCGAGGTCGTCAGCACACCGTTTACCGAGGCGGTTGCGAATACCGAGCCTCGGGATTATATCCGTTCGCTTTTGGAGGAGCGCGACGTGCGCGCCATCGTGGCGGGCTATAACCATACCTTCGGCAAGCGGGGAGAGGGCGACGCCAAGCTGCTGCGCGCGCTCGGGGAGGAGCTTGGATTCGAGGTTTCGATCGTACCGCCCGTGCTGTTTGAAGGCGAGCCCGTTTCCAGCTCGCGCATTCGCGCGCTGCTCGAAGCGGGATGCGTCGAAAAAGCCGCGCAAATGCTTTGCCGCCGCTATACGCTTTCGGGCAGGGTGATCGGCAACAAGCGCATCGGCAGGCGCATCGGCTTTCCGACGGCGAACATTGCCGCAAACGAAACCCGCGTATTGCCGCAAAACGGCGTTTACGCGACGAACGCATACGTCAACGGCTCGATGTTTCGCGCGGTGACGAACATCGGCACGAACCCGACGGTCGGCGGGGAGACGCTTAGCGTGGAAACGCATCTGATCGACTTTGACGACGATATTTACGATCAGGAGCTCACCATCGCGTTTTGCCGTCGGCTGCGCGGCGAAACAACGTTTGCGGATGCGGACGCGCTGAAAGCGCAAATCGCGCTTGACGTAGCGCGTGCTTCTTCGGTAAAATGATGAGGAGCGAAGACGCTTAATAATATAAGAAAGTTTTCGAAATTGGCTGTTTACAAGCACGATTGGGTATGCTAGAATAAACAGGTTGTCCGAATAAGGACGCAGAATGAACCGCTTACCGGGGGATGCGACACTCCGACGCTCCGTCTCAGTTTGCGGCAATTAAAAAAGGAGAAGAAGAACCATGACGAAGCAGGAAATTATCGAAAAGTACGCCATTCACGAGGGCGACACGGGCTCTCCCGAGGTGCAGATCGCGCTGCTTACCGATCGCATCAACCACCTTACCGAACATCTGAAAGAGCACAAGAAGGACAATCATTCCCGCCGCGGACTGTTCAAAATGGTCGGTCAGCGCAGAGGTCTTATGAATTACCTCAAAGAGAAGGACATCGAGCGTTACAGAGCCATCGCGGCGAGCCTGGGCATCCGTACCAAATAAAACGACAGGCGGGTTATTCCCGCCTTTCTTTTTATGTTGCGCGGACGCCAAAAAACCGCTTTTCCGATCGCTTTGCGCGGCGAAATCGCCTGCGCGCGTGGGAAAGCACATGAAATCGGCAGTAATAAAAAGAGATAAGGAAAAGAAGGAGAACAGGTAACAACATGGAAAAAATCTTCCGAATGCAGCTCGGCGAGCGCGAACTGATCGTCGAAACGGGCAAATATGCCGAACAGGCGGGCGGGGACTGTCTCGTGCGCATGGGCGACACCGTCGTCATGGTCAACGCGACCGTGGCGAAGACCCCGCGCGACGGCGTGGACTTTTTGCCGCTTTCCGTCGAATTTGAGGAGAAGCTCTACGCGGTCGGCAAGATCCCCGGCGGCTTCATCAAGCGCGAGGGTCGTCCCACGGAGCGCGCGATTTTGACTTCGCGCCTCATCGACCGTCCGCTTCGTCCGCTCTTCCCGAAGGGATTTTATAACGACGTGCAGGTCATCGCGACCGTGCTCTCCGTCGAGCAGGACGTGCAGCCCGAGATCCTGGGCATGATCGGCTCCTCAATCGCGCTGTCCATCAGCGACGCGCCGTTTATGGGCCCCACGGGCTCCGTCGCGGTCGGCATGATCGACGGCGAATACATTTTGAACCCCAACTGCGAGCAGCGCGCGAAGAGCAGGCTCGCCCTGACCGTCGCCGGCACGAAGGACGCGGTCATGATGGTCGAAGCGGGCGCCAAGGAGGTCTCCGAGGACGAGATGCTCGGCGCGATTCTGTTTGCGCATGAGCAGATCAAGGGAATTGTCGCGTTCATTTCCGAGATTCAGGCGGAGATCGGCAAGCCGAAGCAGGAAGTCGTTATCTATCAGCCCGACGCAGAGCTGGCCGAAAAGGTGCGCGCATACGCGTTCGACAAGGTCGTATGGTCGCTGGACACGTTCGAGCGCAAGGTGCGCGAGGAGCGTTCCGCAGAGGTCAAGAAGGAGACGATCGAAGCGTTTGCGGAAGCGTATCCCGACGGCGCGAAGGATATCGACGCGATTTTGTACGCCATTACGAAGGAAATCGTGCGCGACAAGATCATCAACAAGAAGATTCGCCCCGACGGGCGCGCGCAGGACGAGATTCGCCCCATTTGGAGCGAGGTCGGCATTCTGCCCCGCACGCATGGCAGCGCGGTGTTCACCCGCGGTCAGACGCAGGTTATGACCATCGCAACGCTCGGAACGATCAAAGAAGCGCAGATGCTCGACGGGCTGACGCTCGAGGACACCAAGCGCTATATGCATCAATACAATATGCCGCCGTACAGCACGGGCGAGACCAAGCCCGTCCGCAGCCCCGGCCGCCGCGAGATCGGTCACGGCGCTTTGGCGGAGCGCGCGTTGGAGCCCGTCCTCCCGACCGAGGCGGAATTCCCGTATTGTATGCGCCTTGTCAGCGAGGTCATCAGCTCCAACGGCTCCACGTCGCAGGCCTCCATCTGCGCGAGCACGATGGCGCTCATGGACGCGGGCGTGCCGATCAAGAAGCCCGTTGCGGGCGTTGCGATGGGTCTTATCAAGGACGTCGAAACCGGCAACATCGCCATCCTGACCGATATTCAGGGGCTTGAGGACTTCCTGGGCGATATGGACTTTAAGGTCGCCGGCACGCGCGACGGGATCACCGCGATCCAGATGGACATCAAGATCAAGGGCATCGACCGCGAGATCCTCACCCGCGCGCTGTCCCAGGCCTTAAAGGGCCGCCTGCATATCCTGGGCCTGATGCTTGACACCCTGCCGCGTCCGCGCGAGGCCTTAAGCAA
>CAZBVC010000012.1:22870-55187 GCA_964495255.1 uncultured Oscillospiraceae bacterium | reverse complement strand
TAGGCGGGAAGCGGTTATTCTGTCGAAAAACAGCGTTTTTCGACAGCCTGAGAGACTCCCGCTTGGGCGTCTCTTTTTGGTTTCGTTTGTTGTTTGACCGACGAGATTTTCCCCGTTCTTCTCCGTTTCCCTACGCCTTATCCCTGCTCCTTATCCAGCACGCGGGAGAACTGCGTATGATACAGCTCGGCATACACGCCATGTTTTGCAAGCAGCTCGTCGTGCGTGCCCGCCTCTGCGATCACGCCGCCGTCGATGACGAGTATGCTGTCCGCCGCGAGCACGGTGGAGAGCCTGTGCGCGATAACGATGGACGTGCGGTTTTGCATGAGCAGTTCGAGCGCGTCTTGAATCGCGCTTTCGGAGATGGAGTCCAGCGCGCTCGTCGCCTCGTCCAGTATCAGGATGCGCGGGTCTTTCAGAATCACGCGCGCAAGCGATACGCGCTGCTTCTCGCCGCCCGACAACTTCAAGCCGCGGTTGCCGACCTCCGTGTCGTATCCGTTCGGCTGCGCCATGATGAAATCATGGATGTTCGCCGCTCTGCACGCGGCAATCAGTTCCTCCTCCGTTGCGTCTGCCTTGGCGCAAAGCAGATTTTCGCGGATGGTCGCGTTGAACAGGTACGCATCCTGCGTCACCATGCCGATGCTCTGCCTCAAATACGCAAGATCGACGTCGCGCACATCCGTCCCGTCGATATACACGCCGCCGCTCGTCACGTCATACAGGCGCGGGATCAGATTGACGATCGTGGACTTGCCCGAGCCGGAGCGGCCGACGATGGCGTACATGCTGCCCGCGGGCACGCGGAACGATACGCCCTTTAACACGAGCGAATCGGGCGAATAGCCGAACTTTACGTCGCGAAAGCGCACCTCGGCATGTTCCATATCCGGCTTTTTGGCGAGCTTGGGCTGCCGTATGGGGTTATCGATGTCCAGATAGCGGAAGATGCGGTCAAAGAGCGCGAGCGAGCGCGTGAAATCCACCTGCAAATTAAGAAGCGTCTGAACGGGGCGATACAGACGATTGACCAAGGACACCGTCGCCGTAATCGTTCCGACCGTAAGCGCCGTGTCAACCGCCGAAATGATAAAATAGCCGCCCGCAAAGTAGATAAGCAAGGGGCCGACCTGCACGAACATTCCCATCAGCACGCGAAACCATTTGCCGCTGCGCTGCTCCTTCAAAGCGATCTGCGTGACCTCCTCGTTGACCTTGCGGAAGCGCTCGTAATCTGCCTTTTCACGCGTAAACAGCTTGGCGAGCAGCGAGCCGGAGACCGAGAGCGTTTCGCTGACGACCTCGTTCATTTCGTCGTGCTTCTTTTGCGCCTCGGAAAGCAGGCGGAACCGCGTTTTGCCCGCCGTCTTGGTCGGCAGTATCAAAAGCGGAATCACCGCCAGCGAAACCAGCGCGAGTTTCCAGTTCATCGAAAACAGCGCGACAAGCGTCGTGCCGACAATCGCGACGTTGCTCACGGCGTTTGACAGCGTGCCCGAGATTACGCCCGACACGCCGTCGATGTCGCTGTTCATGCGCGTGATGATGTCGCCCTGCTTTTCGGAGGTGTAAAACGAATGCGGCATGGTTTGCAGATGCGCGTACATCTGGTTTTTCATGTCGTACACGATGCGCTGGGAGATCCAGGCGTTGATATAGCTTTCCAAAACGCCGATCACCTGCGAAGCAAGCAGCGTGACGAGCGCGAGCAGCAAAAGCCGAACCAAAAGCGCCATGTCCTGCCCGATCAGCGCTTCGTCCACGATTCTGCCCGTGATGATCGACGGCAGGAGCCCCAGCACCGACGAAACGAGAATCGTTACGAAAACGAGCAGAAATTGCGGAATATACGGCTTTAAGTACGTCAAAATCCGCTTAATCAGCGAGCTCGTCACCTGCGGCGCGTTCTTGATCTCGTCCTCGGTCAAAAACCCCTTCGGCCCACCCGGCGGTCGCATGCTCATTTCAGGTTCCCTCCCCTTCCCTTCGATAGAACAAGGGGACGGCGATGCGTCCCCCTCGGTCAAGCTCGCTTCCTTTATACGTTGAAGCGGAACAGCGTGACGTCCCCGTCCTGCATGACGTAATCCTTGCCTTCGCTGCGCACAAGCCCCTTTTCCTTGCACGCCGCGATCGAGCCAAGCTCCGCAAGCGAAGCAAACGGCACGATCTCCGCGCGGATGAACCCACGCTCAAAGTCCGAATGGATCTTGCCCGCTGCCTGCGGCGCCTTCGTGCCTCGCGTAATCGTCCAGGCGCGAACCTCCTTGGGCCCCGCCGTCAGATAACTGATCAGCCCGAGCAGGCGGTAGCACGCCTTGACAAGCTGATCGAGCCCCGATTCGCCGACGCCCATTTCGCTCAAAAACTCCTTTTTCTCCGCCGCGTCCAGCTGCGAAACCTCGTCCTCCAGCTTGCAGCAGATGGTCAGCGCCTCCGCCTTCTCCGCCGCCGCGATTTCGTACAGCGCCTTGACATGTGCGCTCGGTTCCGCATTCAGATCGTCCTCGGACACGTTTGCAACATAGATCACGGGCTTGTCCGTCAAGAGAAACAGACTCCCGATAAACGCTCTTTCATCCTCCTCGAGCGTCATGCCGCGCACGGGCTTGCCGCTCTCGAGCCACGCCTGCGCGCGCTCGATCACGCTGATCTCCCACAAAAGCCGCTTGTCGCCGCTCTTTTGCAGCTTTCTTGCGCGATCCAGCCGCTTTTCGATCGTGTCCATGTCCGCAAAGATCAGCTCCAGGCCGATCGTCTCCACGTCCCGCGCGGGATCCACGCTGCCGTCCACATGCACGACGTTTCCGTCCTCAAAGCAGCGCACAACGTGTACAACCGCATCCACCTCGCGGATATGCGACAGGAACTGGTTCCCCAGCCCTTCGCCCTTGCTCGCGCCGCGAACCAGACCCGCAATGTCCACAAACTCGATCGTGGTCGGCGTATACTTTTCGGGGTCGTACAGTTTCGCCAACACGTCCAGCCGCTCGTCCGGAACCGCCACGACGCCCACGTTTGGCTCGATCGTGCAGAACGGATAGTTCGCCGCCTGCGCGCCCGCTTGCGTGATCGCGTTAAACAGCGTGCTCTTGCCAACGTTCGGCAAGCCGATAACTCCCAGTTTCATGTCTCCAACCTTTCCCCTTCCTTTTCTTGAAAGAAAAGGAAGCAAAAGAACTTACCTCTTTAAGCGATGTATAACCGCATGCTTGGTTTGTATCGCATATGCAACAAAGTTTTGCCTGCCAAGTCGCCTTTCTTTGCTTCTTTCTGACGTCTCGTCGTTGATCGCGCCAACGATCAAGGCATGCCTGCCAAGTCGCCTTTCTTTGCTTCTTTCTGACGTCTCGTCGTTGATCGCGCCAACGATCAAGGCATGCCTGCCAAGTCGACTTTCTTTGTTTCTTTCTTTCTAGAAAGAAAGAAGAGAAAGCCCCTTTTCCAGCCGTTTGAGCGATTCCTCACGCCCGAGCAGCAGCAGAATCTCGATGGCGCCGCCGGGCGTGACCGCCTTGCCCGCAAGCGCGATGCGCACGGGCCAAAGCAGCGTGCCGTTCTTCATGCCGTTTTGCTCCGCCATGCCGATCAGCGTGTCATGCAAAAGCGTCTCGTCCCAGTCTTTCAGGGCGGTCAACGCGGGGATGACCATTTCCAATACGGATTTGGCAACGGCGGGATCCGTCTTGGACTTCTTGTTCGTGAACAGTTCCGCGTCGTAATCGGGCAGCGCGGCAAGGAAGTCCACCATGTCGGGTATCTGCGAAAACACCTCAGTGCGCGGCTGCAAAATGCGGCAGAGCACGGAAGCATCCATGTTTTGCACGCCCGCC
The DNA here is from genome assembly GCA_964495255.1 of uncultured Oscillospiraceae bacterium. Classification (GTDB taxonomy): domain Bacteria; phylum Bacillota; class Clostridia; order Christensenellales; family CAG-138; genus UBA7703. The sequence goes on along the minus strand of CAZBVC010000012.1, from coordinate 51,348 downwards.
TTCTCGTAATAGGGCATGGCATAGCGCGTAAACGCATCGGGCGATAAGCGGCGCACATATTCGGCGTTCATCCACGTCAGCTTTTGCACGTCGAATATCGCGGGCGACTTGCTCATGCCCTCCACGCCGAACGCCCGGCAGAGCTCGCTCAGCGTGAAAAACTCGCGCTCGTCGCCGGGGTTCCAGCCGAGCAAAGCGACATAATTAACGATCGCGTCTTTCAAAAAGCCCTTGTTGATATAGTCCTCATAGTACGCGTCGCCGTCGCGCTTGGAGAGCTTATGCTTCTCGTCGCGCATGATGGGCGTCATATGGATATACGCGGGCTTGTCCCACCCGAACGCGTCGTAAAGCAGGTTGTATTTCGGCGTGGAGGACAGATATTCGTTGCCGCGCATAACGTGCGTAATGCCCATGGTGTGGTCGTCGATCACGTTTGCAAAGTTGTAGGTCGGCATCCCGTCCGCCTTGATTAAGATCATATCGTCCAAATCGGCGCAGTCCACGGCGATGTGTCCGTAAATAATATCGTCAAACGACGCTTCGCCGCTTGTCGGCACGTTTTGGCGGATGACATACGCTTCGCCCGCGTCCAGCCTGCGCCGGATCTCCTCGGGCGAAAGCGAGAGACAATGCTTGTCGTATTTCCATACCTCGCCCTTTTCGGACGCGGCGTTTCGGCGGCTTTCCAGCTCATCCTCGGTGCAGAAGCAATAGTACGCCTTTCCCGCCTTGACGAGCTGCTCGGCGTAGGGCAGATACATATCCTTGCGCGCAGACTGCACATACGGCCCGTATGCGCCGCCGATGTCGGGCCCCTCGTCCCACAGCATACCGATGTCCCTGAGCGTGCGATAGATCACGTCCACCGCGCCCTCGACATAGCGGGATTGGTCGGTATCCTCGATGCGCAGGATGAATTTTCCGCCGTTGTGCTTGGCGAACAGATAGGTGTACAGCGCGCTGCGCAGATTTCCTAGATGCATATATCCCGTCGGCGACGGGGCAAATCTGGTTCTGACCATGCTCTCTCCTTTTGTTTTTGCCTGCGTTTGTTACGCCTTATAGCCGTCCTTTAAGCCGACCGTGCGGTTGAACACGAGCGCGCCGTCCTTCTTGTCCGCATCCGTGCAGAAATAGCCCGTGCGCAGAAACTGAAACCGCTCGCCCGCTTTCGTATGCGCCAGCGCGGGTTCGACATAGCCGTTCATGACGGATAGTGACGCGGGGTTCAGCTTGTCGATGAAATCCTTCTCGACGCGCTCCTCCCCGTCCTCCGTCTCCGCTTGTTCGCCTTCGGAGCGCATAAGCGTGTCATACAGACGGAATTCCGCCTGTAACGCGTCGTCCGCGTTGACCCAATGCAGCGTGCCCTTGACCTTGCGCGCGCCCTCGCCGCTCTTGGAATCGGGATCATAGGTGCAAAAAATCTTCGTCACGTCGCCGTTTTCGTCCGTTTCCCAGCGCTCGCACTTGATGATATACGCGCCCTTGAGCCGCACCTCGCCGCCGGGCTTCAAGCGATAAAACTTGTTCGGCGGGTCGAGCATAAAGTCCGCCCGCTCGATGTAAACGCGTTTACCGAACACGATCTCGTGCGTGCCCGCCGCGGGGTCGGACGGCAGATTATCGAGCGAAATCGTTTCCGTTTCATCCTCGCCGCGGTTGGTGATTTCCACCAACACGGGGTCGAGCACCGCCATATAGCGCGGCGCGGTCAGGTTGAGATCCTCGCGCACGCAGTGTTCCAGCATCGCCGCGTCCACGACGGAATCCGCCTTCGCCACGCCGATCCGTTCCAAAAAATCACGAATGGCGGCGGGCGTATACCCGCGGCGGCGCATCCCGCAGAGCGTTGGCATACGCGGGTCGTCCCAGCCCGAAACGCAGCCCTCCTCCACCAGGCGCCGCAAATACCGCTTGCTCATAATCGTATCGGTCATGTTCAAGCGCGCAAACTCGATCTGGCGCGGACGCTTTTCAAATTCGCATTGTTCCGTGACCCAGTCGTAAAGCGGGCGATGCGCCTCGTATTCCAGCGAACACAGCGAATGCGTCACGCCCTCGATCGCGTCCTGAATCGGATGCGCAAAGTCATACATCGGGTAGATGCACCATTTGTCGCCCGTTTGATGATGCGAAACGTGCTTGATGCGATACATCGCCGGGTCGCGCAGATTGATGTTCGGGGACGACATATCAATCTTCGCGCGCAGCGTCTTTGCGCCGTCCTCAAACTCGCCCGCGCGCATACGGCGAAACAGGTCGAGGTTTTCTTCCGCGCTGCGATCGCGATAGGGGCTGTTTTTGCCCGCTTCGGTCAGCGTCCCGCGATAGGCGCGCATCTCGTCCTTGGAAAGATCGTCTACATATGCGACGCCCTTTCGGATGAGCAGCTCCGCCAGCTCGTAGCAGCGGTCAAAATAGGAAGAGCCGAACAAAACCTTGTCCCATTGGAACCCCAGCCAGCGAATATCCGCTTGGATGGCGTCCACATATTCGACGTCCTCCTTGGTCGGATTCGTGTCGTCAAAGCGCAGGTTGCACGTTCCGCCGTATTCCTCCGCCATGCCGAAGTCGATACACAGCGCCTTGGCATGCCCGATGTGCAGATAGCCGTTCGGTTCGGGCGGAAATCGCGTCTTGACGCGCGGTTCCTTTACGCGCATATCCTCTTCGATGAATTCTTCAATAAAGCTCTTGGGCCGTTTTACCTCTTCCATGAACCGTGTCCTCTCATTTTTTTGCTGCATCCATTATCGTTTACCCCGCAGAAATTGTCAACGGATAGCGTTCTCTTCTTCTTTTGAAAAAGAAGAAGCAAGAAAACTTTCGCTTGCCACATGCGGCAATGTTGCGCATTCGTGTTAAAACAAGCGTGAAACACAAAAGCGCGTGGCAAAACAGGTTCTTTTGTTTTCCTTTTCTTTCAAGAAAAGGAAACTCCGCCCTTCTTCTTTTGAAAAAGAAGAAGCAAGAAAACTTTCATTTGCCATGCGAAGCAATGCCGCACCCGTGTTATCAGGCGAACGTGAAACAATAAAACGCGTGCAAAAGGAGTTCTTTTGTTTTACTTTTCTTTCAAGAAAAGGAAAAGTCTCTCCCGCGTGTTGTCCTTGGGGCGCTTGACGCAATGCAGAAACAGCTCCCGCTTGATTCGCCCGATCTTTTCGCCGCTTCGCTCGCCCGTTATCGCCATGATATCCTCGCCCGTTATTTTAAGCTCGTTTACGGAGAACGGGGTTTTGTCATGCAGCATCTCGTCATAAAGCCGCCGCCAGCGCGCCGCGACATACGATAAATCGTACCCGCTGCCGCGCACGTCCGCCTCGCGCAAAAGAATCATATTTTGCGTCAGTTCGCGCCCCCATTCGGCAAATTTCACGCGCAGCGTCGCGTCCTTCGCCTCGCCCGCAATGTCGTACATATGCCCGCGCACGAGCGGTACGACCGATCGAACAACCGCGTTTTGATAGCGCAAAGCGGAAAGCGTTTCCCGCGCGAGCCGCTCGCCATAAACGTCGTGCCGATGAAAATTGCCCGTTTCAAGATAGCAGTCCGCCTTGCCGATATCATGCAGTAGGCCCGCAAGCCGCAACGTCAGCACGGGCGGCGTCTCCGCGCAAACGTGAAAGCTATGCTCCAACACGTCGTAACGATGGTACTCCCTGCGCTGCGCCATGCCGCGCGCCTTGGTCAGCGGCGGGATCAGCGCGCCCCAAGCATCCAGCTCGTCCAACAAACGCAGCGCGCGCAACGGCGAACGCATCTCGTTTCGATTGAGCGCGGGATAGCGCGCGTCGCACAAAACGGCGGCGGAAAGCTCGTCCCGCCTGCGCTCGAACGCAATATCAAGCAAGCCCGCCGCGTTTCGCTTCGCCGCGGCAAACGTGCCTTCCTCAATCGCAAACCCAAGCTGACAGGCAAACCGCACAAGCCGCAAAACGCGCAGCGCGTCATCGTGCAGAATCTCGTCGGGCTTTTCCGACGTCGTGCGCAGAACGCGGTTATCCAAATCGCTTAGCCCGCCCGTCGGATCGAGCACCGTCCCGTTGTAGAGATCGGCGTACAGCGCGTTGATCGAAAAATCCCGCCGCCGCGCGTCCTCGTCCAACCGCGTGCAAAACCGAACCATGCGCGGGCGATGCGCCCCGCCCGTATCATACGCCTCGCCGCGAAACGTCGTATGCTCCACCGAAACGTTCCCGAAATGCAGTTCGACCGTGCCCAGCTCCGCCGCCTTGGAAATCACGCGAATCCCGCGCGCGGGCAGCTTCGTTTCGATTTCCTGCGGCGTGAGGCGCGAACAAACGTCGATATCCGACGGCGGCAAACCCAAAAGCGCGTTTCGCACCATACCGCCGACCGCGTAAACCGAAACACCCGCATCGGCAAAGGCGCGGGTCAAGGGGATCAGCTCGGGCGGAATCGTGATCTGCATGGGGCTTTCTCTCTTCTTTTCTTGAAAGAAAAGAAGCAAAAGAACAACATTTGCCGCGTGCTTCCCGGTTCCATTCTTGCGGCTTGACGTGTGTGCAACACGGTTTCGCATGGCAAATGCGGTTTTCTTTGCTTCTTTCTCAAAAGAAGGGGAAAGAAGGCTTACGCCTCCGTTCCCTCCGTTGTGTCGTTCGTCGTGTTCTCTGTCGGCGCGTCTGTCGGGTCGTCCTCCTGATGCGGAACGATCTCGACGGAAACGACCTTCGTGCCCTCGTCCACGCGCATGAGCCGCACGCCCTGCGTGTTGCGCGAAATGACGTTGACCTGATCGAGCGGCATACGCATAATCGTACCGTCGTCGCGGATGAGCATGAGATCCTCATTCTCCGCGGTCATTTTGAGGCAGGCGAGATCGCCCGTCTTATCGGTGAGCTGCATGGCGAGCACGCCCTTGCCGCCGCGGCGATGCAGCGGGTATTGATCCTCCAGCGTGCGCTTGCCCATGCCCTTGGTGGTCACGGTCAGCAGCGTGCCGCCCTTTACGATCTTCACGAGGTCGACCACCGCGTCGTCCTCTTCAAGCTGGATGGAGCGCACGCCCATGGCGGTTCTGCCCATAGGTCGCACGTCGTTCTCGTCAAAGCGGACGCACTTGCCCTTTTCGGACGCGATGATGAACTCGTCGTCGCCCTTGGAATATTCCACCGCGATGAGCGCGTCGCCGTCGCGCAGGCTTTGCACGATGAGACCGCCCTTACGGATGTTGTTGAGCTCGGACACGGGCGTTTTCTTGATGACGCCGTATTTCGTCGCCATGACGAGATAGCCGTCGTCGCCCTCGCCCTGTACGGGGAACATCGCGGTCACCTTTTCGCCCTCGCCGAGCTGCAACAGGTTGACGATCGGCATACCCTTTGCGTTGCGCCCCGCTTCGGGGATGGCGTAGCACTTGATGCGGAACGCGCGCCCGAAGTTCGTAAAGAACAGGATATGCGTATGCGTCGTGGTGACGAACAACCGCTCGACAAAGTCCTCCTCGCGGGTCGCCTGCCCCATCACACCGCGCCCGCCGCGGTTCTGCGCGCGGTAAACGTCGGGCGAGAGGCGCTTGATATAGCCGAAGTGCGTCATGGTGATCGCCATGTCCTCAACCTGAATCACGTCGTCCAGATCGATATCGTCGAGCATTTGCGTGATCTCGGTGCGGCGCGGGTCGCTGTATTTCTCCTTGATGGCGACGGCTTCTTCCCGAATAATCGAAAGCAGCTTATGCTCGTCGGCAAGCACGCTTTTCAGGTAGGCGACGCGCTCGCGCAGCTGGCGATCCTCCTCGAGGATCTTGTCGCGCTCCAAGCCCGTCAGCCGTTGGAGTCGCATATCCAATATTGCCTGCGCCTGCTTATCCGAAAAGCCGAAGCGTTCGATCAGGCGTTCGCGCGCCTCGTTGGGGTTCTTGGATTTCTTGATGAGATCGACGATCTCGTCGATGTTGTCCAGCGCGAGGATAAGCCCTTCCAATATGTGCAGGCGTTCCTCGGCGCGGTTGAGATCGTAGCGCGTCCTGCGGGTCACGACCTGCTTTTGATGTTCGAGGTAATAATACAGAATGTCGCGAAGCGGCAAAACGCGCGGCTCGCCGTCCACAAGCATGAGCATGATCGCGCCGAACGTCGCCTGCATATCCGTATGCTTGTAAAGCTGGTTCAGCACAACGTTCGCGTTGACGTCCTTTTTCAGCTCGACCACGATGCGCATGCCCGAGCGGTCGCTCTCGTCGCGCAGGTCGGATATGCCCTCCACGCGCTTTTCATGCACAAGCTCGGCGATGCGCTCGACCAGCCGCGCTTTGTTGACCTGATACGGGATCTCGGTTACGATGATGCGGCTCCTGCCCACGCCATAGGCCTCGATCTCCGCCTTGGCGCGCACGACGATGCGGCCCCTGCCCGTTCGATATGCGCTGATGATGCCGCTCTTGCCCATGATGACGCCGCCCGTCGGAAAATCGGGGCCGGGCAGATACTGCATGAGTCCGTCGCTGTCGATCTCGGGGTCGTCAATGAGCGCGCAGAGCGCGTCGATCGTCTCGCCCAGATTATGCGGCGGGATGTTCGTCGCCATGCCGACGGCGATGCCGCTCGAACCGTTGACAAGGATGTTCGGGAAGCGGCTCGGCAAAACGGTCGGCTGCATGAGCGTTTCGTCGAAATTCGGCATGAAATCGACGGTGTCCTTCTCGATATCCGCCATCATCTCGGTTGCGATCCTGGAAAGCCGCGCCTCGGTGTAACGCATCGCCGCCGCGCCGTCTCCATCCACGCTGCCAAAGTTGCCGTGCCCCTCGACAAGCAGATAGCGCGTCGAAAAATCCTGCGCAAGGCGCACCATCGCGCCGTAAACGGAGGAGTCCCCGTGCGGATGGTATTTGCCGAGGCAGTCGCCGACGATGCGCGCGCTTTTGCGATACGGCTTATCCGGCTGCAAGCCCAGCTCGTCCATCGAGTACAAAATGCGGCGATGCACGGGCTTTAACCCGTCGCGCACGTCGGGCAGCGCGCGGTCGATAATGACCGACATGGCGTAGGCGATGAAGCTCTTCTTCATTTCGCCTTCGAGCTGAATGGGTATGATGCGATTCGTATCCTTCTGTTCCATATGGTTTACTCCCAACCTTATCCCTTTACACGTCCAGGTCAACGACCAGCTTGCTGTTCTGCGCGATAAAATCACGCCGCGGCTCGACCTTGTCGCCCATCAGCAGCGTGAAAAGCGAATCCGCCTCGATCGCGTCCTCAACGGTTACCCGCAGCATGATGCGCGTTTCGGGATCCATGGTCGTTTCCCAAAGCTGCTCGGGGTTCATCTCGCCCAAGCCTTTATAACGCTGGATCGTCGGCTTCGGGTCGCGTCCGATCTCGGTCAGCGTTTCCTCAAGCTCCTCGTCGGAATAGACATATTTGAGGAAATTACCGCGCTTCACCTGGAAAAGCGGCGGCTGGGCGATATAGACGTAGCCGTTCTCGATCAGCGGGCGCATATGGCGATAGAAGAACGTCAAGAGCAAAATGCGGATATGGCTTCCGTCCACGTCGGCATCCGTCATGCAGATGATCTTGTGATAGCGCAGCTTGCTTTCGTCAAACTCCGCGTCCATGCCGCCGCCGAACGCGGTGATCATCGCCTTGATCTCGGCGTTTGCGAGCATACGGTCTAGCCGCGTTTTTTCAACGTTTAGGATCTTGCCGCGCAAGGGGAGAATCGCCTGAAACATACGATCCCTGCCCTGTTTGGCGCTGCCGCCCGCGGAATCGCCCTCAACGATGAAAATTTCGCACTTACTCGCGTCCTTTTCCTGACAATCCGCCAGCTTGCCGGGCAAACTGGTGGAATCCAGCGCGGACTTCCTTCGGGTCAGCTCGCGCGCCTTCCTTGCCGCGTCGCGCGCGCGCGAGGCCGTAATGCATTTTTCGATAATGAGCTTTGCAATCGGCGGGTTTTCCTCCAAAAAGCGGTTAAAGCCGTCTGCCACCGCGCCGTCGACCAGCGGGCGTATATCCGCGTTGCCGAGCTTGGTTTTCGTCTGCCCCTCGAACTGCGGCTCCGTCAGCTTGACGGATACGATCGCCGTCAGCCCCTCGCGAATGTCGTCGCCCGAAAGCGGCTGATCGTTCGCTTTGAGCAGCCCGAACTTCTTGGCGTAATCGTTGACCACGCGCGTGAGCGCCGCCTTGAAGCCGACCAGATGCGCGCCGCCCTCGATCGTATTGATGTTGTTTGCGAACGTAAACAGGTTTTCGTTGTAGCCGTCGTTATACTGCATGGCGATCTCGACGGAGGCCGTCTCAGCGCCGTCCTCCAAACGCTTTGCGGTAAAATAGATCGGGTCGGGATGCAGCGTCTCTTTGTTTTTGTTGAGATACTGCACGAACGACACGATGCCGCCCTCGTAGCAGAAGGATTTCTTGTGCGCCGGCTCCTCGCGCTCGTCGGTCACGGTGATGCGGATGCCCGCGTTCAAAAACGCCAGTTCGCGGAACCTGCCGCACATCGTGTCAAAGCTGAAATTGACCTCGTCAAACACCGTATGATCGGGCAGGAAGGTAATGGTCGTGCCCGTGTTGTCCACGTCGCATTCGCCCTCGATATGCACCTCGTTGATCGGTTCGCCGCGGATGAACTCCTGCACATACACATGCCCCTCGCGGCGCACCTCCGCGCGCAGCGTTTCGGAAAGCGCGTTGACGCAGCTCACGCCAACGCCATGCAGACCGCCCGATACCTTATAGCCCCCGCCGCCGAACTTGCCGCCCGCGTGCAGGATGGTCAGCGCCACGGTGAGCGCGTTTTTGCCCGTCTTTTCATGCAGCCCGATCGGTATGCCGCGCCCGTTGTCCACGACGGAAATCGCGTTGTCGGGTCGGATGAAGATCTCGATATGCGTGCAAAAGCCGGCGAGCGCCTCGTCGATGGAGTTGTCCACGACCTCGGTCACCAAATGATGCAGTCCGCGCGTATCCGTCGAGCCGATATACATGCCCGGGCGGCGGCGAACCGCCTCGAGCCCCTCCAATACCTGGATTTGGTCGGCGTCGTAAGCCTGTGTTTCTTTGTGTTCCATGCTGTCCCTCTCTCGTTTGTTTTCTATCTCAAATGTATTAAACCAATCGTGAACCGTTTCCTGCGGCCGCGGGCTAATCCGTGATGGTCAAAACCGCGACCTCGTTGATGTATGCGCGCTCGACCTCGCTTCTGCACCGTTTTTCGAGCGTCGCGCTCGCAATATGCGAGGCGTATATCTGTTCGCGCCCGCGTTCGCGCAAAACGATGTAGGATTTCACATCGCCCGCGCAGTTGGTCAGCCTGTGCTCCCGCTTGGCATGCGCAATATACGCGCGCGTCTGCGGCTGCATGTTCCGCGCGTTCAAAATGAACAATACCTTGGCAAGCGGAACGCTTACGTCCGCGCCGATGTGCAAAAGCATATCTTTTTCCGTCCCCTCAAAGCTCCGTGATCGAGCGGTTTTCGACGCGATACACCTGCATCTGGTCGAGACACGCCGCCGCGACCTGGTCGAGATGCGTGCAGGACAAAAACGTTTGACAGTCCTGCGCGGCGATAATCAGCATACGCTGCCGATTCTCGTCCAGCTCGGAAAACACGTCGTCCAGCAGCAGGACGGGCGTATCCTCGCGTTCACTTGTAATCATTTCCAATTGTGCGAGTTTTAAGCTCAAAACAATCGTTCTTTGCTGCCCCTGCGAACCGTAAACGCGCGCGTCCGTCCCGTCCAGCAGCAGCTTTAAGTCGTCCCGATGCGGGCCCGTCAGCGTGCTGCCGCGGTTCACGTCCCGATCGACCCCGTCCTCCAGCGCGCGGCGAATCGCCTCGACGAGCGTCTCCTGCTGCGCCGGCTCCACGCTCGGTTCGTAGCCGACCTGCAACGTTTCCGTTCCGTCGGAAAGCGTTTCATGCTGATCCGCCGCGATCCTTTGCAGCGTTTCGATCATTTCCGCACGCGCGAGGATAATCGCCGCGCCGAGCGTCGCAAGCCGGTCGTTCCACGGGTCGAGCATGAACGGGCGCAGCGCGTCCGCGTCTTTGAGCAAAGCGTTTCTTTGTTTCAGCGCGGCGTTGTACTGCTGCAAGGAGTAATAGTACGACGGACGGAGCTGCGAAATCGCCATATCCAGAAACCGCCTGCGCTCCTGCGGGCCGTCCTTGACCAAGGCGAGATCCTCGGGCGCGAACATGACCACGTTGAGGCAGCCGAGCAGCTCGCCCGAACGATTGAGCGGCGCGCCGTCGATCAAGAGCTTTTTGCGCTCCACGGCGGACAGCTTGCATTCGATCCGCCTCGGGCCGCCTCGGGTATCCACATCAAGCCCCACATAGCCGCCCATCTCGCCCGTTTTGATCATCTCCGCGTCGCGGATGGTGCGATGGCTGCGCCCGAACGCACATAAAAAAACGGACTCCAAAACGTTCGTCTTGCCCGCCGCGTTTTCGCCCGTCAGTACGCACAGCCCCTCGTCGGGGCGAAGGGAAAGCGAGGGATAATTGCGGAAATTCATGAGGCGAATGCCTGTTACGCGCATGCGTGTTCCTTCTCCGTTCGCCCAGCATTCAGTAGATTATATTGTACCATGATTCCGATCGTTTGTATATATATTATAGAAAAAAAGACAGGATACCATGCGAAAACCTGACAAAGCGAACGCACAAAAAAGAGCGGACGGTTTTACCCGCCCGCTCCTTTCGGAAGGGATCTTGACCGTCACTTGGCGACGTACGAACCGCAGTTTGCTTCGTCGCACGCGCCGTTGTGACAATCGCATGCCGGTTTGACGCGAATGCTCTCGAGGTCGCACGTGCAGCCTTGCTTGTTATAGCGGCAGCTCGTTACCTCGCATCCGATCGTCTGTTTTCCTTCTTTTCCGTTCATATGCTCCTCCTCCGATGTTTTTCGTCTGACCGCGCGATCAAACGATCCTCTTTTTGCGGCACCGCTTTGTCATGATCGAAGCGTCCCGCTGCGCCGACGGACGCTTTCGCGTTCGCATTGGCGCTTTATCAGCGCCGCCACGTCTGACGGTATCGTTATTGTGCGCAGATCGAGGGGAGATATGCGTTCTTTCCGGGCCGCGGAAATTCCTTTTTTTTGCAAAAAGGAGCCGAGCCGCAAAGCTCGACTCCCGTTTGCCGGCAAGGGTCGCCAAATAAGCGCCGTTTACCGATAAAACGTGTTTCCGCCGACAAATTCGCGGAGGATGGAGGTTGGCGGAATTTCGTCGTCCACGTTCGCCTCGACAAAATAGTTGAGGAACTTCACGATCGAGTGCGCCTCGTCATAGATCGGGCTTTCCGGCTGGACGGCCATCAAAAGCGGGAAGATATGCTTTTTCAGCACGGCCGGCTCGTAAACGAGGGTCGTGTTGAAGATTGCGTCCGCGTCCTCCTGATACGGGAAGATCCAGCGCTCCTCGCCGCGCCGCACGCTCTGCCACATGGACAGCGTGCGCTCGATGGACGAGCCCCGCGTTTCATAATCGCGCACCATGCGCCGAAGCAGGCGGATGGAGGTCGTCGGGATGCGGTTGTGGTCGTCCAAATTGAGCGTGGTCAGCGCGGAAACATAGAGGCGGAAAATCAGGTTTTTATCGACGGATTCGGGCATGAGCGACGGGTTCAGCCCGTGCAGCCCCTCGATAACGAGCGGCGTGTTTTCGTCGATATGCAGACTTCTGCCGTCATAAACGCGGCGCTGCGTGATAAAATCAAAGCGCGGCAGCTCGACGGTTTCGCCCGCAAGCAGGCGCGTGAGGTCGCTGCGGAACAGCGCGACGTCGATCGTGTCGATGTGTTCGAGGTCGATCTCGCCGTTCTCGTCTGCAACGAGCTTGTCGCGGTCGCGATAGTAATCGTCCAGCGAGAGCAGCACGGGCGTTTTGCCGTGTACGCGCAGCTGCGTGCAGAGACGATTCGCGCTTGTGGTCTTGCCAGAGCTGGACGGCCCCGCGATCAATACCGCGCGCGCGCCGCGTTTTACGATTTCATCGGCAAGCGCGGCAAACCGCTTCTCGTGCAGCGCTTCGTTCACGCGAATCAGCGTCCGCACGTCCCCGCTCATGACCATGTCGTTGAGATCCGCCGCGACGCCGCAGTGCATCAGCCGCCCCCACTCGTCGCTCTCGGAAAACACGCTCGCAAGCCGCGGCAAAAACACGGGCTTGGCGGGCACGTTCGGGTTCTCGTCCGACGGGCGCAAAAGGAACAGCCCGTGATCCTGCACCTGTAAATCAAACACGCGCGCATAACCCGTCGACGGCGCCATCTCGCCATAGAAATAATCCGCATAGTCGCCTTGGCGGTATATGTCGAAATAGGAGAACTGCCGCCATTGCAGCAGGCGCACCTTGTCCGTCTGCCCGTCGCGCGAGAAGAAATCAATCGCGTCGTCGATATCCACGCGCTTGCGTTCAAGCGGTTCGTCCGCGTCCACAATCTTGCGCATACGCACGCGGATGCGATCCACGTCCGCCTGCGTCAGGGTCGATTGCTCGCCCAGCGACGCATGAAGCCCCGCGCCCACGGCATAATTGATGCGCACGCGCATCTCGGGATACAGCTCGCGCATGGCAAGCAGGAACACGAAAAGCATCGTGCGCTCATAAACGCGATGCCCGCGCTCGGAGCCGTATCGCAAAAGCGTTATCTTGCCGTTTGCCGCTCGCATGGCGCGCCGCAGCGTCACGCGGGAAATGCCATGAACGTCCTTTTCCCGCACGGGCACATAGTTGAGCGTAAACGTTTCGCCCGCGGCGCTCGCCGCAAGGGGTCGCGTGGCAAGATCGTCCGAATCCAGCCCCAACCGTTTGACCAGATCCAAAAGCGATTCGCCCGCGGCGGCGGTAACCTGCGTTCCGTCGATCGTTAAAAGCATATCGTTTCTTCCTTTCGTTTGCGAAGCGAACGCTTATGCGTCCGCGCGCGCCATAAAATCAAGCAGCGTCTCCTCGAGCTCGGCAAGCGTGGCGCAATCGTTGATGCGTGCGCGCAGCTTGGCGGCGTCGCCCATGCCGCGCAGGTAGAAGGTTAGGTGCTTGCGCAGCTCCACGATCGCATGCGCGCCCTTCGTCTCGTATTCCAAGCGTGCGTGCGTCAGCGCGGTGCTTATTTTTTCCCGTGTGGAAGGCGGCGTATACGGCTTGTCGCAAAGCGCCGCTCGAACCTCGGCGAACACGAACGGATTGCCCAGCGCGCCGCGTCCGATCATGACGCCGTCGCAGCCCGTTTCCGCAAGGATTGCACGCGCGTCCGCGCCCGAACGCACGTCGCCGTTTGCCAATACGGGGATTTGCACCGCCCGCTTGACGGTCGCGATACACGCGCGGTCGCTTATCCCGCCGTATTGCTGCATACGCGTTCTGCCGTGAACGGTCAGCATCGACGCGCCGCACGCTTCGCACAGAACGGCAAACGAAACGGCGTTTGCGCTTTGCTCGTCCCATCCCTTGCGGAACTTGACCGTAACGGGTACGCGCGAAACGCGCGCCGCCGCTCGAATGATCCTTGCCGCCTTGTCGGGTTCGCGCATGAGCGCCGAGCCGTCGCCGTTTGATACGATCTTTTGCGCGGGGCAGCCCATGTTGAGGTCGATCAACAGCAGCGTTTCGCCCAGCTCGTCCTGCACGCGGGAAACCGCGTCCGCCATGACATCCGGCTCGCTGCCGAAAAGCTGTACCGCGAGCTTTGCTTCGCCCCTGCCCGGGGCGTACAGCACGCGCGTTTTCTCGCTTTCGTATTTGAGCCCCTTGGCGCTGACCATCTCCGTATAGGCAAAATCGGCGCCCTGCGCGCGGCACAGTGCGCGAAACACGGCGTCCGTAAAGCCCGCCATCGGCGCAAGGCAGACCGCTTTTCGCCCCTCGGGCAGGGTGAGCTTCGTCACGGGTTCGGCGAGGGAGACGCGCTCATAATCGGCGCTTCGGTCAGCTTCGGCGTCGGCGTTGCGGCGGGTATCGGGGAAAGGTTCAAATCGGGCGTGCCCTGCTGCTTGGGCGCGGGGTTTTGTTCGTCCACGCTCAGCTCGCTGATATACCAGCGGCTGTTGACGTTGATAAACTTGATGCGATAGCGCGCGTTCGGCCAGCTCGGCAGTTCGGCGCTCGCCGCGCTCGCGTTCTCGTCAAGCTGATCGGCGTTGAGCGTGCCTTTCAGCGACACGGTTTCCGTCGCGATCACCGTCGCGGTCATCGACCACGGCAAAACCCGAATGCGCGCAACGCTCAAATCGTAATTGTAGCTCGAAATCGTATATTTATCATAGGTTGTGTCGCTCAATGCGGCGTCGTTTTCCAAAAACGCCAGCGTGAAGTATTCCTCCAAGTCGTTGCGCGCGCCGTCGGCGATGATGCAGTCCGCCCGCAGCGCCATGCCCTCGCTGGTCAATATGTACAGATTCGCCATGCGCTCCGCCGTCAGAAACGCCGCAATGCAAACGATGCAGCCCAATATGACGAGCAGCAGCGTCCGCACGACGTATGTCATCGTGCGCCGCGCGCGCCGCAGGCGCTTTACGTCCTTGGTTTCCTCTTGTCGTGCCATATCGTCCTCCGTCTTTGTCAGTCATCATAGCATATGCGAGCGTAAAACGCAAACTGCGGGGGATTCTCTCCCCTGAAAAGGAAATGGGCAAAAAAGGCGGCGCGTATGCAAACGAGCGACCCGCTTGGGTCGCCCGCTTTGATTTTCCCCGCTTATTGCAGGTTCAAATTGCGTTTCAGGATCGAACGCGACAGCAGGAAGAACAGCGCGAACAGCCCCGCCGAAAGCGCGATGCCCCAGCCCATAACGCTCGAACCGAACGCGCTTACGTCGCCGATGCTGTCCAATGCCAGCCCGAATGCGGTCTCGCCGAACGCAACGAACGCCGTGAACGCCGAGGTGATGACGCCTACGCCCATATTGATGAGCAGATACATACCGATCGCGGCAAGGATGCGGTGCTTCTTGGCAACCTGCCCGCCGACGACAATCGCAAAGTACCATTCCATGAGCTGCGCGGCAAGCGCCACGAACGCTGCGACCACCGCTTCCGCGATAACCAGCGGCATGTTGACATACTGCGCCGCCTCGGGAACGATGCGCGAAAACAGATCTCTGATCACCAGAAGCACGTCGTTGTTCATGATGCTGTCCGTCGTCGTGCCGAACACAGCGAAGATCAGGATGGTTACGCAAATCACCGCAGCGTTGATGAGCAGCCACAGTATGCCCGCGATCACCTTTGACCACAAGAGCCGTCCCGTCGTCACGGGCAGCGTGAAGGTCAGATAGCCCTCGTCGCCCAGGAAATTGCTGTAAAAATGCAGGCATACGAGCAGGAACGTAACGAACGCAGACGCGGCAATCGCAATCGCGATCAAGACCGACGCGGTCGCCGAAACGCCCATGATGAGCCCACGCAAAAGCGAGGAGACGTTATGCCCCGCACCGCCGCCGATGCGCAGCGTCAGCGCGACGAGCAGCGTTGCGAGAAGCCCGCCCGAAAGCACGCCGATTTGCAGCGGGAACAGCGTGCGCGAAAGCGCGCGGAAATCATATTTGATCAATTTGCCTAGCATCTGAATACCTCCCGAAACAGGTCGTCCACGGACTTGCCCTGCGTTTCGCGGACGTTGTCCGTCGTGTCGTGCATCGTGACCACGCCCTCGCGTAGAAACACGAATTCGTCCAGCACCTTCTCCACGTCGCCGATCAGGTGCGTCGAAATCAGGATCGTCGCCTTTTCGTCATAGTTGCCGATGATCGTATCGAGAATGTAATCCCTTGTCGCGGGATCCACGCCGCCGATCGGTTCGTCAAGCAGATACAGCTTCGCGCGGCGCGACATCACCAATACGAGCTGAACCTTTTCCTGCGTGCCCTTGGAGAGCTGCTTCATGGGCTTGTCGAGCGGCACGGCGAGCCGGCGGAGCATATCCTCGGCGCGCGCGCGGTCAAAGTCCTTGTAGAAGTCGCAGAAATAATCGAGGCAGTCGGTCGACGTCATGCGCCCCGCAAAATAGGTGCGCTCGGGCAGGTAGGATACGGCCGCCTTCGTCTCCGTACCGATCGGCTTTCCGTTGATCGTCACAACGCCCGAGGTGGGCGTAAGCAGCCCCGCCGCCATCTTGATAAAGGTCGTTTTGCCGCTGCCGTTCGGCCCGAGCAGACCGACGATCCGCCCCTCGGGCAGCGTCAGGCTCATGTTGTTCAGCGCGAGCGTCGCGCCATAGCGCTTGGTCAAGCCCCGCGCGTCAAGAATCGCTTCCATATTTCTCTCCCTCCTGTATCTCCGTCCCGACCGCCTTCGGCGCATACACGGCGCTCTCCTCGTCCAGCAGCCTGCGCGTTTCCGCGGGCTGATACCCCAGCGCGCACATATTTCCGAGAAATGCGCCGATGAGCTTCTTCGCCTTCTCGCCGCGCGCCGCCGAAATCACGCTTTCATCCTCGGTTACCAGCCGTCCGCTGTTGCGCTGCGTGCATACGAGCCCATTGCTTTCCAGCTCGGAAAGCGCCCGCTGCATCGTGTTCGGATTGACCGCCGCAACCAGCGCCAGATCCCGCACGCTCGGCAGCTTCGCGCCCTTCTCGTATGTGCCGTTGAAGATGCGCAGCTCGATCTCGTCTACGATTTGCAGATAGATCGGTTGATTCGTTGTAAATTGCCAAGCCAAGTCCGTTCCTCCTCTCGTGTATTACTGTATTATTGTTCTAGTACAGTTATACAGCGATGCAGAACGTTTGTCAAGCCTTTGCACCAAGAATTCTTTCAAACAAAAAACGCCCGCGCAAATCGGCAGAGCGCATGCCGTTTATGCGTCGCTTTTTTGGCAAAGCAGCAGCCTGTACGCTTCCTTTTTGGGAATGCCGCGCTCGGTCTGCGCCCTTATGGACGCATCCTTGACGGACAGCCCTTCTTTTAGCAGGGATGCAAGGTATGCGTCCCTTTCCGCGTCGGTCGGCGGCTCCTTTGCCCGCTTTTTGCAAAGCACCGCGAGAACGCACTCTCCGCGCGGCGGCTCGATTTGGTACGCTTCGCACAGGGAGGAGAGGGTGCCGCGGCGAACCTCCTCATGCAGCTTGGTCAGCTCGCGGCAAAGCGCGGCGTCAAGGTCGCCCAGCGCGTCATAAAGCGTTTTCAGCGTGGCAGAAACGCGGTTCGGGCTTTCGTAAAACAGTGCGAGATGGTCAAGCGAGAGAAGTTCGGTCAAAAGCGCCTTCTGTTCCTTCTTCTCGCGCGGAAAAAAGCCGTAAAACGTAAACGGCTGCGCGGGAAAGCCGCACAGCACCGCGGCGGTCGTCACGGCGGAAGCGCCCGGCAGAACGGTATAGGCAAGGTTTCTCTCGATGCACATCCGTATCAGCAGCGCGCCGGGGTCGGATATGCCCGGCATACCCGCGTCCGAAACGTAAACGATTGTTTCCCCTGCGGCAAGGCGGGAGGCGATCTCCTCCGCGCGGGCGGCTTCGTTATGCTGATGGCAGGAAACGAGCGGCTTTTTGACCTGCAAATGGTTGAGCAGCGTCAGCGTATGGCGCGTGTCCTCGCAATAAATCGCGTCGCAGACGGAAAGCGCGTCTCTGACCCGCAGCGTAATATCGCCCAGATTGCCGATCGGCGTCGCGCAAAGCAGCAGCATGGTCTTTCTCTTCCTCCGTTATGCGCTACAAAACGCGCAGGTTCTGTCCTTCAAGCCGCAGCGCGATTGTCGTGCCGCGGTCGCACAGGCGGCTCATGAGACGCTCGCCGTAGCGCGCCTGCAATTCCGCGAGCGACAGGTTCGTAATGCAGACGCTCGCACGCCCCGCCATGACGCGTTCGTTGACGACCGCGAACAGCCACTCCACGGACACGTTCGGAATGTCCGGCTCGCTGCCAAGATCGTCCAAAACCAGCAGCGGCACGCTTTGAAACCGCTTGGCGTGATCCGTATGCGCGCGAATGTCGCTCAAAACGTCCTGCACGAACGCATATGCCGTGATGCGTGCGGCGTCCATACCCGAACACAGCGCCTCGTGTGCGATCGCGTTGCCAAGATAGCTTTTCCCGAGCCCCGGTTTGCCGAGAATCAGAAGATTCGGCTTTTCGGGCACGGGAAGCGCCGCGGCATACGCCATGCAGATTTCCTTTGCCCGCACGGCGCGCTTTCTCTGCTCCGCGTCAGGGTAGAGATCCGTTCGGAATTGCGCGAACGTTTCGCGCTCGTTCACGCCGCAGCCGCCGCGCAGCTTTTCGCGCATGAGCAGCCGACAGGCGCAGGGCTTTCTCTGCGTGCCGACATAGCCCGTATCATGGCAAATTTCGCAGCGCTCATGCAGGGTAAGCGCGTCCGCCGCCATGCCCGCATACAGCAGCAGCGCGCGCTCCTCCAGCTCGATTTCGGCAAGGCGCCGCTTTCCCGCATCGGGCGAAAGCGTTCTTTGTCCAACCTCGGAAAAGACGCTTCTGCGCGCCTCGTCCAGCGCGGCGAGCCGCGGAACGCGCGAAAACGCCTCCGCCACGCGCAGAGAAAGCGCCTCGCGTTCCTCCTCGCGAATGCTTGCGTATCGGTTGTCCAGCTCGTTCGTCGTCATGCGTTACAAATCCTTATCCAAATCGACCAGCAGCTTTTCGAGCTGTTCGTCGGAAAGATTGTGCTGTGCGTAATCCTGTCTGCGCGAACCTCGTTTCGGTATGGCGGCTTTCTGCGCCGTTGCCGCGCGCGCGTCCTCGACCGAGGTTACGCCCTGCGCGCGCCAATCGTTCCATAGCTTTTTCATCATACCGAACGGCTCGTTCGCGCCGCGGCACTGCTCCGCCCCGAAGAGCAGGAGTTCGTCCGCCATGCCGAATTCGCGGCGGAACATCGTGATCTGCGCGCGCTGCGTCCGCGTGGCGGGCTCCACCTTGCCCGCGGCCGTAAAGATGCGCTTCGCAAACGCACGATCCGCGTCCTCCTCGGCTTCGATGCGCGCGATGTCCGCCGCCTCCACGCGCTTGCCCGTGCGCAGTCCGTCCAGCAATTCGTCCAAATAAACGAAGTTCGGCGCGCCCGATACCGTCAGCTTCGGCAGCGCCGCAAGAATCGCGTCCGGCGCAAAGCCCCATGCGCTCGTCCATTTATCGTATAGCGCCATCTCGTCCTTCGTGGGCTTCCTGCGCTTGTTCCATTGCCGCAAGATCGCCGTCGCGCCATGCTTGCCGAGCTCGTAGCCCGCAAGATGCTCCCGCGCCTCGGCACGCGTGCGAACGCCCGCCTCCGACCACGTCTCCGCCACGCGCGTCATATAGTTGACGGAGATGCGCCGCCCCTTATCGCCCATGCAATGCGATACCAGCTCCAAAACGCAGCCCTCGTCCAAGCCGTATACCTCGATCCAGTCGAACACATGCCGCAGCTCGCGGTAATCGAGGCGGCGCGGCGCGATGAGCGTATTGAGCGCGGAAACGAGGTTTGCATACTGCCCCGGCACGACGGTTTCCGCCGCGTCCTCGGCTGCAAGCGCAAGGTATTCCACCGTCAGCGGGTTTTCGGACACGATGCGCACGAGCTTTTGCTCCTGCCAATAGGAAAACGCCGCCAGCACGTCCGTTTCCGACGCGCCCAGCTCGTCCGCAATCGACGCGTCCGAAACGCCCGGCGCGCCGCAAAGCAGCAGCCCGTAGAGATACGCCTGAACGGCGAATCCGCTCGCGTTCGGCAGATAGTCCAGAATGAACCGATTGTCCACATGCGTATACGCTTTACGCAGCGCATCGGTGGAATAACGAACGATCATGTTTTATGAAGCTCCGTTTTCGTTATGTTTCGCTTATGCCGCGAACAGCGGGAAGATATGTGCGTTGAACCAGCCGTAGCCCAAATCGATCGAGGGCAAAATGTCAAAGTCCATCAGAATGCCCGCGCCGACCCATACGAGCAGCAGCAGGAAAACCGTCAGCAGCAGCGCCGAGAACGCGACCGCGCCCGCGCCGTGCTTCTCCGCGCCCGCCTCGGCCTTCACGCGCTTTTTGCGCTTGCCCTTGCCCGTTTCCTCCGCCGCCATGTAGCCGCGCGCGCGCTCGAGCGGGGGCAGCTCGGTTTCCGTTTGCGTTTGTGCGGCAGGCGCTTCGCTTTGTGCGCCCGCCTCCGCCGCCTTCTGCGCGGTCTGTTCAAACACCGCTTCCGCAGATTCGCCCGCCAGGATGCGCAAAAGCTGCAACTCCTTTTCGGACAGTTCGTTGATCCGCACGGCGAGATCGGTCGGCGCGCCCGCGCGCAGGATCTCGCGCTGCAAATTCAAAAACGTCTGCTTTACGACGCCCTTTGCCGCCGTGTCCGACCCAAGCTCCTTGCGCGCGCGCAGGTAAACATCGCGCCCGTATGCGGCATAGATCGTCTTGAACGCCTCCTTGTCGCCTGCCTGAATGCGCTTGATGAGCTCGTCGTTGTTCATTGGGACAAAGCCTCTTTCTGTCGATTTTTTTCATTGTAGCATGGAAAGCGCAAAAAAGAAATAGCAATAGGCGTTGGCAGAGCCCCGAAAGCGGGCGTGCGAAAGGAGAACAACCATGACCGTGCGCTGGTACCGCGTGCTTCTCTCCGGCCTTCTTTGCGGACTTGCCGTCGCTTTCACGCGCGGCTTTTTTCTTGCGCGTGCCAATCCGAACGAAGCGGCGCCCGCGCAAAGCGGCGTAACGGTCAGCGTTTACGACCATCGGGCGAAAGAGACGATCGAGATGCCGCTGGAAGCCTATCTTGTCGGCGTGGTCGCCGCCGAAATGCCGATCTCCTTCCCGCTCGAGGCGCTGAAAGCGCAGGCGGTCGCGGCGCGCACCTATACGATTTATCACGCGCTGCACGGCGGTTGCAGGCAGCATGACGCCGACGTTTGCACGGACAGCGCCTGCTGCCAGGCGTATGCGTCCGAAACGCGCCTCAAAGAAAGCTGGGACGACGCCTATGCGGAAAATCGGGAGAAAGCGGCGCGGGCGGTATCCGAAACGGAGGGGCGCGTTCTGTTGTATGAAAACGAACCCATCGAAGCGCTCTATCACAGCGCGTCGGGCGGTATGACCGAGAACGCGGAGGACGTTTATACGGAGGCGCTCGCCTACCTGCGCGCGGTGGAAAGCACGGCGGAGGCGGGAACGACGCGGCTTACAGGCGAAAAGCGGTTTGCGAAAAAAGCGTTTGCGGAGCGCATCAACGCGCAATGGACAAGCGCCGAACTGAGCGCGGACGATCTGCCCGCGCAGGTGGAGATCGTTTCCCAAACGCCGACGGGCCGCGTCAAGAGCATTCGCCTCGGCAAAACGACCGCGACGGGTCGCGCGCTGAGGGCGCTTTTGGAGCTGGACAGCACGCTGTTTTCCGTGTCGTTCGACGGAGATGAGATCGTCTTTTCCACGCGCGGCTACGGGCACGGCGTCGGCATGAGTCAAACGGGCGCGAACGCCATGGCGCTCGGCGGGCGCACCTATGAGGAAATTCTGCACTACTATTATACGAACGTGGTCGTCGGCTTTGTCACGCAGGGCTGAATCTATCGCCGTTTGCCCCGCGCAAAGGAATATGCTATCATCGGGGCATGGAACGAATGGACGATCTTTGCCGCAACGGGCTCATGCTGTTTCAGGACGACGCGTTCGCCTGCTTTTCTGCGGACGCAGTCTGGCTTTCCGACTTTTTGAGGCTCAAAGAATCCGACGTCTGCCTCGAACTCGGCGCGGGCACGGGCGCCGTATGCGTTCTCGGGGCGGATAAAACGGGCGCGCGCTTTTGCGGCGTGGAAAAGCAGGAGCGGCTCGTCGCGCTCGCGAAAAAAAGCGCCGCGTACAATCATCAGCCGATCGCGTTTTATCAGGCGGATGCAACGGACGCGCCCGCGCTTTTGGGGCACGGCGCGTTTACGGCCGTCGTTTTCAACCCGCCCTTCTTCGACGCGGGCGAGAAAAGCCCGAACGCATCCCGCGCGCTTTCCCGCCATGACGCCTCCGCCGCGCTTACCGCGTTCGTTTCCGCCGCGTTCCTTCTGCTTAAAAACGGCGGCAAGCTCTTTCTGATCTACCCCGCGCAAAGCCTTTGCGACGCGATGTGTTCCCTGCGCGCGCACAGGCTGGAACCGAAGCGGCTGCGATTCGTCTGCCCCGCGCCCGATTTGCCGCCCATCCGCGTTTTGATCGAGGCGCGAAAGCTCGGCGGCGTCGGCTTAACCGTCGAACCGCCTTTGTTCGTTTCGTAAAATCGCGCGTTTTCCTCCGTTTTTCGTCGCAAAACCATTCATTTTGACGAACGATCTTTCTTTTTTCGCAAAATCTCTTTTTCGCGCATAGAAAGCGACGCTTTTGTGCGCATACTATCTCCGAAATACCGACGCCGCAGAGAACGGCGTTCGGAAAGGAGAGAAACGAATGAAACAAAAAATCGCGGCGCTTCTCACCGCGCTGCTCCTGACGCTCGCCTTTGCGGGATGCGCCTGCAACAAGGCCGCAGCCCCGACGAACTCGCCCTCCATGGCGCCCGTCACCACGCCGAGCATGGAACAGCCCATGAGCACGCCCGAAACGAACCTTTCCGCGTCCCCCGACCTTTCGACCTCGCCCGACGCGGGTTCCGAAGGAACGATCGAGGGCTTTGCCGAGGGGAAAGAGGTTCCGCAAGCGGACGTTCCGCTGATCGTCAAAGCCGTTACGGACAAGTATGAGAACGCGACCATCCAATCGATCAAGTTTGCCACCATGGACAAGAAGCAGTTATATGCCGTAACGCTTTCGGGCGGCACGTCGAACGGACAGACCGTTTACGTCAATCCCGACGGCACGTTCTATGAACCGAGCATGACCCCCGCGGCATAAAGCGGTTTGCCAAAGCAGGAGCGGTACACGCCGCTCCTCAGGCTGTCGAAAAACGTTGTTTTTCGACAGAATAACCGCTTCCCGCCTAAAACCCTTCGGGTTTCCGGGCGGCGGAAAGCACAGGGAAACCGCCCGTTATCGGGCGATCCGTTCCGGCGTACATGCCGCCGGAGCCGAAAGAAAACCTCCGGGGGTTTCGACCCCCGAATCCCCCAAGGACTTTTGGGGCAACCTGCAGGAGCGGTACACGCCGCTCCTTTTTGCCGCCTGTTGTGGTCGCTCGGCGCACGGAAAAGGCGAAACCACACAGGGAACGCCTGCGCGATACCTTGACTTTTTTGCGCGAATTGCGTAATCTGATACCGTTCGCATATGCTTTTGAGGGGGTTTTTACACATGAAACGATTGCTTTTCGCATTTCTTGCGCTGACGATTCTTTTTTGCGCCGCTTGCGCCGCGCCCGAGGTGCTCCCCGCGCCAACGCCGCACCCGACCGAGGCGCTTTCCGCCGAAAAAACGACCGACCCTGTCATAGAACCGACGCCGACGCTCGAGCCGACGCCTTCCCCGACGCCAGAACCGACGCTGACGACGCTTTCGCTGCAAAAGGAGATCTTCTCGCGCGCTGGCGTATCCATCACGGCTTGCGACATAGAATATGCCGCGGGCTATCTGCTTTCGCTCACGCTTTCGATCGAGAACACGAGCGCGCAGGCGGTCTCCGTTTCGGTTGAACGCGCGTATGTCAACGATTTCCTCGTCACGTCGGCGCTGGACGGCGCGGAAAGCATACAGCCCGCCGAAACGCGCAAGGCGACGCTGACCGTTCCCGAAATGGGCGGCGAAGCGCTCGCGGCGTTCGGGCAGACCGACTTTGCCGCGCTTTCGCTCAACCTGACCCTGAGCGGCAAGGACGGCAAGGAGATCTACACCCAGCGCGACATCCTGCTCGAAAACCCCGCCGCAACCATGAGCAAGGCGGCGATGCAGCCCGTATACGAGGACGACACGCTTGCCGTATACGTTCCGAACGCAGCCGATTATACGCTTGAACGCTTCTATGCGGCGATTTGCAAAAAGGAGAGCGCGCGCTGGACGAGCGTTCGCATCGACCCCGTATACGCGGGCTATACGCATATGATCAACGAAACCTACGCGCTTGACGCGGGCAAATATATGCCCCTGCTTTTGGACGCGGAAGATATTTATGCCCAATACGGCGTCACGCAGCTCGGTCAGATGCGCCTTTACCTCTCGCTCTGCTTTGCGGGCGGACGCATCAACCGTCCCGTTACGGCGACGATTCCCGACCCGAACGGTTTGAGCGACGTTGTGGAATCGCGCGAGGATACGCGTCCCCTCGTGTATCAAACCAAGCTCGCTTACGCGCTTCTCCGCTATGACGGAATCGTCGAATACGACGGGCATCGGGCGATCCGCTTGGATTTCGAGAACATCACGCAAAACTACATCAAGCTTTTGGATATTACGGTCTACCCGTCCGACCCCGATTTGACGATCGACGGGAAAACCTATCCGCTCAGCACCTATTGCACCTACGCGTTTCCGACCACGCACGGCTGCATTCTTCTTTGGAGCGACGCGATTGAGGGCGGCCTGCCCGAGAACGCATCCGCCGCGACCGTTCGGCTCAAAATCGCGCGGCTCAACGCGGGGCGGCTCGACCCCATCGAGGACACGGGCTATTTCGACATTCCGTTCTCGTAAAAGAGGCATACCGCAAACGCTCGGCGCCGCTTTCCGAATCGAGCGGCGCTTTTTCTTGCGCCTGCGTTCAGCGATACACCTTCACGCGCCCCGCGAACACCTTTTGAATCGCCTCGGTCAGCCGTTTTCCGTTGCCGCCCGAGAGATCGTATATCGTCAAATACGCGGGCGCCATGCCGACAAGCAGGCTCACCACGCCGTCCTCCGAACAGTCCACATACTCGATGCAGGCGTCGGAATCGTCCGTCAGCGTGCAGCTCAGATCGGGATGGATGCAAACGCACAGCTCGCCCGCCGTTCCCCGTCGGTCGGCAAGCGTGTGAAACGCGCCGAGCAGCGCGGCATACTCCCGCCGCAGGATCGCCTCCGCCGTCTCCCGTTCCGCGCACGCGCGCCAAAATGTCAGGCTGTCCCGCATACGAAAGCGCAGATACCCCTCGAGGTTCAACCGCTCGCTCTCGCGCAGATATTGAAGCAGCGCCGCGTGCGTCTCCCTTCGCGGTCTGTGCGATTGCGCCGCGTCGAGCGCGCCCGTCAGCGCCTGTTGCTTCTCGGACAGGGTCAGCGGCGTTTCGTCGATCATTCTCGCCAGCTCGAAATAGCGCAAATCGTTGATTAAAATCATAATGAGCGCGTTGGTCAGCGGCAAAAGCGCGTCCTCCGCCAAGGAAACCGCCACCGCGCCGTTTTCCGAAGCGAGCGTACAGGGGCAATCATGCTGTTCCAGCCTGCGTTTCAGCAGTCGGAACAGGTTTACATCGTATTGTCTTGTGTCGATTACGCGCGTAATCATGCACGCTTCTCCCAATCCTGCAAATTCGCTCCCTATCATCCTATGCCGCCGCGAACGAATGCGCGCATCGATTTTCGGCAGGCGCGTCCGTATCATGCAAGCGAAGCACGAAGGCTCGGTTTAGCTTGCCCGCGCAAGCGGCGCGCGTCTCTTGGAAGGTTTTTGCAGCTGACACAATCATGACGCGATTCTACACAGAAACACCAAATCTACGTTATGGAATGTTCAAACTCGTTTTTTATACTGATCGCAGGCGAAAAAGAAGGAGCGTCATACTATGGAACAGAATCATGATTGGTACGAACGGTATCAGTCGTTCCGCCCCGAAAGCGACGGAACGCGCACAAAAAACAAAGAGCGCCGCGGCGTAGCGACGTCCACGCTGCTCATCTGCATGATGATCGCCGTTTTGCTGGGCGGCTTGCTCGGCGGACTCTATACGCGCCACTATGTGGACGAGTCGATGCAGACCCTCTCTGCGCAGCTTACCGAATCGCAAAAGCAGCTTGCCGCCGCGAACGCGACCGCAACAAAGCCGTCCGCCTCGCTCGAAACCACGACGCAGGGATTGGTCGGGCAGACCTATTCCAAATCCCAAATCATCGAGCTCTGCGCGCCCGCAGTCGTCGGCATCGACGTGACCTATCAAACGAGCGGTTACGGCTACGGCTATTTCGGCAGCTCGCAGACCACGACGGGCAGCGGCAGCGGCATTATCCTCACGAGCGACGGCTATATCGTAACCTGTAAGCATGTGGTTGACAGCGCCGACACGATCAACGTGATTTTGAACGACGACACGGAGTATGTCGCAACGCTGATCGGCACGGATTCGCGCTATGACCTCGCCGTCATCAAAATCGACGCCACGGGGCTTACTCCCACAACGCTCGGCGATTCCGATATGCTCACCGTCGGCGAGGACGTGATCGCGATCGGCAACCCGCTCGGCGAGCTGCGCGGCACCGCGACGGGCGGTATGCTCAGCGCGCTGGAACGCGAGGTCAGCGTGGAGGGCGTGAAGATGACGCTGATCCAAACCGACGCCGCCATCAGCCCCGGCAACTCGGGCGGCGGGCTGTTTAACGCCAGCGGCTCGCTCATCGGCATCGTCAACGCGAAAGCCAGCAGCGAGGACGCGGAGGGCCTCGGCTTCGCAATCCCCGTCAACAGCGTGAAAACGATCATCAACGACCTGATCGACCACGGCTACGTTACGGGCAGGGCATACCTCGGCGTGAGCACGCAGAACGTTACCCTGCAAAGCGGGCAGAACGGCTGGGGCAGCAGCAGCTTCTTCGGCAGCTATTTCGGCATGGGCGGCACGAGCTGCGTCATGATCGCGGAGGTCGTATCGGGCAGCGCGGCAGACCAAGCGGGCTTGCAGGCGGGCGACTTGATTCTCAAGCTCGAAGATACCGAGATCACGTCGAACTCCGTGCTTTCCGAGCGGATCGCCGCATATAACGCGGGCGATACGGTTACCCTAACGATACAAAGAAACGGCGCGGAGCAAACGGTATCCGTTACGTTCGGCGAGTACAAGCCCGCGTCCTGACGGCAGAAACGGTCATTCCGCCCCTCAACGGGCGATGACATAGAGAGGGAAAAAACCCTTTCACACCCTAACCATCCTTGGTTCGCACAAAGACCGCCCATCCCCCCCGGGCGGTCTTGTGCTGTCTGAACGAACATGAACGAACAAACGAGCGGTCCCATTTCGGAGCCGCCCGTTGCGTTCTGTGCTTCGTCGCTTACATGCTTACATGCCGAGGTGACGCGCCGCGCCGCGCTTTTCGAGCATTTTGAGCATCGCGGCGGGATCCTTCGTCTTGGCGAGGAAAATCATCGCGGCGATGATATACGGCTTAAAGGACGCCTGCTTATACAGCGGGTCGCGATAACGGTCGAATACGCTCGCGGCGACCTCACCCGCAGCGCAGGAAACGTCCGTGATGTCCGCGGGCAGACAATGCAGATACAGCGCCTTGCCGCCCTTGGTGCGCGCCATGCGCTCCTCGGTGCATTCCCAGTCCTTATGCTCGGCGTTCTGCGCAAGCAGGCGCTTCTCGAGCGCTTTGATGCCGTCCATATCGCCCTTGCCATAGAGGTCGGTGCGCTCCTCCATGGCTTTGAACGGCGCCCAGCTCTTCGGATACACGATATCCGCGTCCGCAAACGCCTCGTCCATGCTATGCGAAATGGTCAGGCTTCCGCCGCTCTCCGCAGACTGCCGCTTGGCGACCTCGACCACGTCGCCCATCACCTCGTAGCCCTCGGGATACGCCAGAGAAACGTCCATGCCGAAGCGCGTGAACAAACCGATCACGCCCTGCGGAACGGACAGCGGCTTGCCGTAGCTGGGGCTGTATGCCCAAGTCATGGCGATCTTCTTGCCGCGCAGGGCTTCCGCGCCGCCGAATTCGCGCATGCAGTGCGCCATGTCCGCCATACACTGCGTGGGATGGTCGATGTCGCATTGGAGGTTGACCAGCGTGGGCTTTTGCTCCAACACGCCGTCGCGATGCCCCGCCTTGACCGCGTTCACCACGTTATGCATATAGGCGTTGCCCTTGCCGATGAACATGTCGTCGC
The DNA here is from genome assembly GCA_964495255.1 of uncultured Oscillospiraceae bacterium. GTDB lineage: Bacteria > Bacillota > Clostridia > Christensenellales > CAG-138 > UBA7703. The sequence goes on along the minus strand of CAZBVC010000012.1, from coordinate 23,427 downwards.
GGATGCCGATAACGTCCGCCATAAAGCTGATCATGTTCGCGGTCTCGCGGACGGTTTCGCCATGCGCGATTTGGCTCTTGCCCTCGTCGAGATCCTGCACTTCAAGCCCGAGCAGGTTGCATGCCGACGCGAACGAGAAACGCGTGCGCGTGCTGTTGTCGCGGAACAGCGAAATGCCGAGCCCCGAATCGAAGATCTTCGTGGAGATATTCTGCTCGCGCAGATGGCGCAGGGCGTTTGCAACGGTGAACACCGCGTCCAGCTCGTCCCGCGTCTTTTCCCAGGTCAGGAAAAAGTCGCCCTCGTACATATTCGAGAATTCCAGCCCGTCCAGAATCTTGGTAAACTGCTTGATGTCGCTCATATGCTCAAACTCCTTTTTGATTGAATTATTGATCGTTCCGCCGTCGGGATCCCGGTTGTTACTTAATATCGTTATTTGTCTTTCCCGCGCGGAACTGGCAGACGTCGCCTTCGTCCTTGCCCCTGTACATCGCGGGGGTCAGCGCATATATCGCCGCGCAGCACGCAAGATCCTGCTTCCAGGTGATCTCGTT
>CAZBVC010000012.1:1395-22860 GCA_964495255.1 uncultured Oscillospiraceae bacterium | reverse complement strand
TGCGCCTGGCTCTCCGCGCCCGGCCCGAAGCCGACGCACGGAATGCCGTAGCGCCCCTGAATCGACACGCCGTTGGTCGAGAACGTCCATTTGTCGATCAGCGGACGCGCGCGCAGCTTCATCGCTTCCTGCGTGCCGACGCGCTTGTCGCCGTAAAGCGCCTTATGGGCGTCTGCGACCGCCTGAACGTGCGACGCCGTCTCTTTGTTGATCCATGTCGGGAAATAGCATTCGGTCTCATATACGAGCCCCGTCCACGCGGGACGATCGTACATATACATGCTCACCTTCGCGCCGTACTTTTTGCACGCGGGCAGGTTCTCGATCTCTCGAATGCAGGAATCCCAGGTTTCGCCCGCCGTCATGCGGCGATCCAGCGAAACCGCGCAGGAGTCCGCAACCGCGCAGCGCGACGGGCTCGTGTAAAAGATCTGCGAAACGGTGACCGTGCCGCGGCCCAGAAAGCGCGCGTCCTCGAAATGCTCGGGGTTGAACGCGGGTTCGAGCATCTTGACAAGCCCTTTGATCTCATCCGATTCGCCGCAGCCGTTTGCGTTGAGCGCCTTGACCTCGGAAACAATCTCCGCCATCTTATAAATCGCGTTGTCGCCGCGCTCGGGCGCGCTGCCATGGCAGGATACGCCGCCGACGTCCACGCGGATCTCCATCCTGCCGCGATGCCCGCGATACACGCCGCCATCCGTCGGCTCCGTGGAAACCACGAACTCGGGCGTGACGCCGTCCTCGTTATGGATATACTGCCAGCAAAGGCCGTCGCAATCCTCCTCTTGAACCGTCGCCGCAACGAGGATCTTGTAGCCCGCGGGAATCAGACCGAGATCCTTCATGATCTTCGCGCCGTATACCGCCGAAACCACGCCGCCCTCCTGATCCGAACCGCCGCGCCCGTAGATCACGTCGTCCGTCTCATAGCCCGCGTAAGGATCCTTCTCCCAGTTTTTGATATTGCCGATGCCGACGGTGTCGATATGCCCGTCAAACGCGATAATCTTTTCGCCATCGCCCATCCAGCCCAGCGCGTTGCCCTGCGGGTCGATCTCCGCCTTGTCGAAGCCCAGCGCTTCCATTTCTGCGATCGTGCGGCGGATTACGCCCTCCTCCTCGCAGCTTTCGCTCGGAATGGCAATGAGGTCGCGCAAAAACTTGGTCATTTGAGGCAGATATGCCTCCGCAGCCTTTTTGATCGCTTCGTAATTCATCATTCCATCAATCCTTTCCTAAAATGCCGCCTCGTGCGGTCAGTCCTTTTTTGCGTCAATGTAGGAATACAGGGTATATTTGCTGATGCCAAAGTGTTTGGACACCTTGTCGCCGCTCTTGGTTACGAGAAACGCGCCCGCCGCATGCAAAAACTGAATGGCGGCGATCTTGTCTTCCTTGGTCATCATGGCGATGGGTTTCCCGATCATCGCCACGCTTTGGTCGATCAGATCGTCCAAAAGGTCGTTTACGTTCGTCGGAATCCGCGCGGGCGGCGCCTCCTCCTTCTTGTCCAGATCCAGCAGGGAACCGATCGCGCGCTGCGCCATGAGCATTTCGGTTACGTCGTAATTGATGGAGAGTACGCCCTCGATCACGTCCTGCGCGTTGCGCAGATAGATCGTGCTGGATTTCAGGATGCGCCCGTCCTTCGTGCGCGTCAGGTAACCAAGCTCATCCTTCAGCGTCGGATCGTTCTTACGTTGCAGCGCTTCCAGCACCGCGCGCGACGCGCCGTCGCCCGCCTGCCGATGCGAAACCTCGCCGTTTTCGATGATGACGATCGTATGCTCCGCGTCCGCACGCGTCAAATCGTGAACGACCACCTCGCTGCTTTTCCCAAACTGCACGGTAACGGCAACCGCCAATCGCTTCAAAAAATCCAAATCCACGGATCAAACCCTCTCTTTCACAATATATCAGAAACGCGACGAATTTCAAGCGGTTTTCAAAATATTTTTTATCAAACCTAAATGTTTTTTGCTTTCTGTTCTTCCTTCGCACCTAATCGCCCCTTTATTTTAACATAGATGTCCCATGAAAAAAACTAATTTTTATGCGCGACAAAGAAATGGCAGAGAACCGCCGATCGCACGCGTCCTGCGCTCTTTCGCATCTTCGCGGCCTGTGCTATACTGTTATATCAAACGAGCGCCAAAGCGCCCCGCTGTCAAGAAATCCGCGGTCGATCGGTCGGATCTGCGCTCTGCGCGTCCGCGCCGCCGACCCAAATAGGAGTGATCGCGTTATGAAGAAATTCCTCTCGGTCGGAATGGCGACCATCGCATCCATTCTGTTGATCCTGCTCATCGTCTTTTCGGTGCTGAGCTTTGTCATCAACGACGAAACGTTTATTACCAACGAGTTTACCGCGCTGGAACTCAGCAGCAAAATGGGCATCTCCAACAGCGACCTCGTGCGCGCCATGGTGCGATTGATCGACTATATGGAGGGCAATGCGGATAATATCGACGTAACCGTGACGGAGAACGGCAAGTCCGTTCAGATGTTCGACTTTGAGCAGGAGGTCGCGCACATGGCGGACGTGCGCACGATCTATATGACGATTGCCTCCTATCGCGACACCTGCGCGCTTATTATGCTCGTGTTGTTCCTGTTCGCCGCCGTCATCAGCTTCCGCGAGGCGCCGCAGAGGCTCTCGCAGGGGTATCTGTCCGGCTCGTTCGTGATCCTGCTGTTCTTCGGTTTTCTCGGCACATGGGCGGCGCTGGACTTTTCGGGCTTTTGGACGTTCTTCCACCAAATGCTGTTCTGGAACGACCTGTGGCTCTTCAACGCGCAGGACAGCCGCATGATTAACATGATGCCCGAGCAGCTCTTTTCCGACATCATCGGGCGCGTATTCCTTTACGCGGGGCTTCTCATGCTCGCGCTGATACTGATCGCCATCTTCGCCCTGGTCGCCTCCTCGGACGGCTACAAGCGCAGGCGCGCGGCCGCAAAAGCGCGCATGAAGGCGCATAAGGCGGCGCGCGAGGCGCAAAAAAAGGCGGAGGAGGAAGCAAAGGCGAAGGCGGCGCGCGAAAAGCGCATCGCCGAGAAAAAAGCGAAGAAAGCGGCGGCGGAGAAACGCGCCGCAAAGCGCGCCGAAGCGGAGGCTGCGCCCGTCAAACGCGCGAAGCGCCCGTCTGCGGACAACGAGGAGACGCCCGCGCGCGCCAAGCCGGCAAAAAGCGGCGCACGGACAAAGCGTCCCGCCGATGCAGCGCCCGCCAAGAAAAAAAAGAGCCGCTCCTCCGTTGCGGACGACACGGGGTTTTTCGATGACGACGACAAGCTATGAGGAGGGCGCGCGTCAGGCGCTGTCCCGACTAATGCAAAAAGGAGAGGCGACGATTCTTTCCATCGAGACCTCTTGCGACGAGACCGCCGCCGCCGTTACGAGAAACGGGCGGACGGTGTTGAGCTGCGCCGTACACACGCAGATTCCGCTGCATATTCCCTATGGCGGCGTCGTGCCCGAAATCGCCTCGCGCGACCATGTGCGCATGATCCGTCCCGTAACGGAACGGGCGCTGTCGGAAGCGGGGCTCGCGCTTTCGGATTTGGACGCCATCGCGGTCACGAACGGCCCGGGGCTGGTCGGCGCGCTGCTCGTCGGTTTGAGCTTTGCCAAGGGGCTTGCGTTTGCAGCGGGAAAGCCGTTCCTCGGCGTGCATCATATCGCCTCGCATATCGCCGCGAATTATCTGACCTATCCCGAGCTCGAACCGCCGTTTACCTGCCTTGTCGCGTCGGGCGGGCACAGCCATATCATCGTACAGGAAACCTACGAAACCTGCCGCCTGATCGGGCATACGCGCGACGACGCGGCGGGCGAAGCGTTCGACAAGGTTGCGCGCGCGCTCGAGCTGCCCTATCCCGGCGGGCCGTCCCTTGCCGCGCTTGCCGAAACGGGCGACCCAAACGCATTTACCTTCCATTCCGCGTTTAACGAGGGGGAAGGGTTTGATTTCAGCTTTTCGGGCGTCAAAACCGCCGTAATCAACCGTCTGCACGCCGCCGAGCAGCGCGGGGAGACGCTTTCGCGCGCCGACCTTGCCGCCTCCTTCCAGCGCACGATGATCGACATTCTCTCGGTCAAGGCGGTTCGGGCAACCCTTGCGCAAACGGGCGCGGCGTCCCAAAAGCTCGCGCTCGCGGGCGGCGTTTCCGCGAATTGCGCCCTGCGCGCCGCGCTCAAAGCGCGCTGTATGCAAAACGGAATCGCGTTCTACTGCCCCGATCTTCGCTATTGCACGGACAACGCCGCCATGGTCGGCAGCGCGGCGTTCTATCGCCTGATGGCGGGCAATATCGACGCGCTCTCGCTCAACGCGATCCCCTATCTGCCCATCGCGTAGTTCACATTTTTGACGCACTCTGTATATTTTTTGTTTGAATCGGCATGGTTTGATCGAACCATGTCGCTTTTTCTACGCGGTGCATTCTGTGGATAACGACGAAAAAACCCGCCAAATCAAACCATAAAATGTGGATAAATCTGTGGATGGCGTGGATAGACGGCTGTATATCGCCGTATTTTACCGGCATATCTATACATGCGGGACGAATATGGTGTAAAAACACACGAGAGGCGGAGAACTCGCATATGAAAACGCTTGGCGAATGGCTTTGCGCGCTCTGCATCGCGGCGGCGGTGACAATTTCTGTTTACGGCGCGGCGGAGACGCTCTTTTTCCCGAAAAAAAATCCGCAGGAGACGGATTTACAGGCCGTTTCCGCCGTCTCGGCGGACGCGTTTACGATCGTTGTGGACGCGGGACACGGCGGGTTCGACGGCGGCGCGGTCGGAACGGATACGGGCGTGATCGAGGCGGAGCTGAACCTCGCGGTCGCAGAGCGCGTTTCCGACCGGCTCACGGCAAAGGGGATGTCCGTTCTCATGACGCGCGAAACCGACGCGGCGCTCGGAAAAGACAAGCAAAGCGACATGAAAGCGCGCAGGGACGTGTTTATGCAAGAGGACGTCGATCTCGTCGTCAGCGTGCATATGAACCGCTTCACCGACCGCGCCGTATCGGGGCCGATGGCATACTATATGGTCGGTTCGATCGAGGGGCAGAAAGCCGCGCAAAGCGTGATTGATTCGCTGTGCGACGCGCTTTCCCGCCCCCGCCGCCTCGCCAACCCCGGCGACTATTTCGTCGTGCGGGAGTGCGCCTGCCCCGCCGTTCTGGTCGAATGCGGGTTTTTATCCAACGCCGACGACGAAGCGCTTTTGATCGACAGCGCGCATTGGGACGTTCTTGCCGCCGCCATCGTCGAAGGCTTGCTCGCCTACCTGAACGCTGCATGAAAAAAGCGGACGCTTTCGCATCCGCAGAGACTGTCGAAAAACGCATCCTCATCCGCATGAACGGGTTCAAAAGCGATCCCTATTCAGCGAAAAACACGTCGTCTTTGCCGCTTTGCTTCGCGCGGTACAGCGCCGCATCCGCCGCACGATACAATTCGTCAAACGTTGTTCCGTTCTGTTTGTACAGCGCGACGCCCACGCTGACGGTGATGTGCACGCCCGATGCTTCCGAAAATGCGGTCAGCGTCTGTTTCAGCTCGTCGATGCGCACCTGCGCGCGATGCGCCGCGTCAATGTCCTTCATCAACACGGCGTACTCGTCGCCGCCCATGCGCGCGAGATAATCGCTTGAACGAAACGCTTTTTTCAGCGCGTCCGCCAGCACGGTCAAAACGCGGTCGCCTTCGTGATGCCCCATCGTGTCGTTGATCTGCTTGAAGTTGTCCGCGTCGAGCATCAAAAACGCGTGCACGCCCGCTGCGCCGTCGCCCGCGAGATATTCCTCCACGCGCTGCTGCATGGTTTCGCGGTTGAACAAATGCGTAAGCGAATCGCTGTCCGCTCGCTTTTGCAGACGCTGTATGGCATGCTTCTGCTTCTCGACGTCCGTAATCTTGCCGACGCTCTGCGTGGCGATTCCGTTGGCGTCGAACACGGTCATAAACTCGATGCGCTGCCAGCGCGGCAGGCCGTTCGCGCAGCGCATGCGCAGCTCCGCAGAGCCCGCCTTCTTGCCCGCCCCGATATTCGCAAGCAGCCGTTCAAACAGGATGCGGTCCTCGCTTTCCACCGTTTCGTCCGAGGCGGAAATCTGCATGAGCGTCGCTTTGGGCGGGCGAAAGCCGAACGCCGTTTCAAACATATCGTTGAAGGTTACCTCGTCCGTTCGGTGATCGACGGTAAACAGCACCTCTCCCGAAAGGCGGTTGACCAGCGTGTATTGCTCGCCGCTCAGCCGCAAAAGCTCCTTTTCGTGTTCCAGCTTGGAAATCGTGTTTTTCTCGTGCCAATAGATATACGCGATCGTCAGCGCGCAGATGATGCTGACGACCGCAAACATCCATGCGCCGCTTTCATTGACGAAGCCGTTCGTTTCGCTTACCGTCTGACCGGAAACGGATACGACCAAATACCAATCGCTCACGCCCAGCGGCACGCACGCCACATGGCAAACAGCGCCGTTATACCATGCGGAAAACGCAGCGTTTTCGCCGTTTTTCAGGCGGGCGATCAGCTCGCTTTGGGTCATGCCGTCCGCCAGCTTCCGCTCGCCGAACACGTCGAACAGGCTTTTTTGCCATTCGTCGTCCGCCGTGGCGACCACGATGTTTCCCGCCGAATCGCATATCATCGAGCGCGTGCTGCCGCCGTAAAGCGGTACGTCCGTCAGCTTGGCGAACGTCTCCTTATAGAAGCTGCCAAACACGACGCCCGCCGTTTGATCGCCCGCGCGAATCGGTACGGCGAGCAAAAACATGATCTCATCCGAGAGCTTGCCGCTCTCCACGCGCTCGATAGCGCGATTTCCCTGCATGGCAAGACGGAAATAGCCGCGATCGCCCACCGAGATCTCCGACCCGTTCTGAAAGACCGCGTTTCCGCTTTGGTCTACAAGCGCGATGCGCAAAAATGCGCTTTGATCGACTGCGGTGCGCATAAAGGCTTGCGTCGCTTCGCATTCTGCGGGCGTTTTGTAAGCGTCGTTTTCTTCGGCGTATGCGGCGACCGTTTCAAGCAGGGTATACGCGCCGTCCAAACGCGTGCGAATCGAAACGACCTGCTGCTGCGCCGACTCCTGCAAAATCTCGTAGGCGCGCTCTTTCAGTCCATCCGCCGTCTGCGCCCGGTACCAAAGGAATGTGAGCAGGATCAAAATAATCGCCGCAAGCGGAACGCCGACAGAGCGCAGGGTCGTCCAAAATTTCTTCATCCGTCGCGCGCCCTCCTTCCTTTGCGTTCGCTGTGTTACCGTTTCATTCTAACCGTTTGCGCGCGTAAACGCAAACCAAATATTCGGCATGCAATCAGACAAGTTTTGTGCTATTTTGTCGCTTACCCGTTTTTGGATAACGCGTGTTTTTTTGTGCTTGACCGCGCACCTGCCGCATAGTATGAATCAGTCGGGCAAGATGCAAAATAGACGACCCGCGCCCGACACGGGAGGGAAGAATGGACGTTCAAACATGTGTGCCAGGTCTTGACGCGCCGCTCGGCAGAACCGTTTCCCAAGCTGCGGTGCATTGCGAAATCCCCCTGCCCGACGGGCGGGACGCGGGAAGCGTGCTTTCCGCCGCCGCGCGCGTTTTGCAGGCGGAGGCGGTCTGCTCGACGGACAGCGTGACGATCACGGGACGGTTGGAGATTCATTTCCTCTGCCGCTCGCAGGCGGGCGAGGCGTACGGCTTTTCCGCTTCGAGCGACTTTTCGCATACGCTCGGCTGCGAGGGCGCATCCGCGGAGGCAAGGGCGCTGGTTTCGGGTCAGGTGGTCGATCTTTCCGCGCGGCCCGACGCCGCAAACATGAAGCTGTCCGCCGTGCTGGAATTCACGCTGCTCGTTTCCGCGCCCGTCGCGACCCCGTTTTTATCCGATATTCGTGACTGCGCGGGGCTGCAAAAGCGTCGGGGACGCATCTTAGCCGACAAACGCGCGCTGCTTGGCGAGGCGAACGTTTCGCTTGCCGAGGAAGCGGACGCGAGCGGCGTGGTGCGCGTTCTGCTTTGCTCGGGCACGGCAGGCATCGAGGCGCTCTCCTACGGCGGCTCGTCCGTATGCAACGCGGAGGGACGCCTGCATGTGACCGTGGTCGCGGAAACGGAGACGGGCGAATGCCGCCCCATGGCGCTGACCTTCCCGTTCGCGTGTTCGTTTGACGCGCCGTATCTGTCGCAGGTTTGGGCGGAAGCGGAGGTGCTTTCGCTTTCCGCGACGGCAGCGGACGTGAGCTTCGGCGTGCTCGACGTTGCCGCGGAGCTTAAAGTGCGCCTTTACGGAACGGAAAGCACGGAATACGACGTGCTGCTTGACGCTTATGACGCGGGCGCTTCGTTTGTTTGCCGGCGAGAGGAAGTCTGCTTCGTCCAAAGCGTGACGCACGCCTCGCGCCTGACGGAGATGAAGGAAACCGTCGCCGTTCCGAAGCAGTTTCCCGATCCGCTTTGCGTGGTATACACCGCGTGTATGCCCATAGCCGTTTCCGTGTTTGAAAAGAACGACCGCCTCCATGCGGACGCCATGCTGCTCACAAGCGTGGTTTGCCGCGCCGACGACGGCAGGCTATACGGGTTTCAGGAGGACGTACCGATCCAGATATGCTTTGACGCCCCCTATTGCCCCGAATCGCTCGTTTCTCTCGTCGCGCTCGACGTAAGCGGCACCGTGTCGGAGCGAGGCGTCGAGGTTTCCTACCGCATCGAGGCGCGCGCTTTATGCTGCGCGCTGTCCGCCATGCAGCTTGCCGTCGCGACGGAGCCCGTATCCGAGCCCTGCTTCCATCGCGGCGCGATCCTCTATTACGCGGAGGCGGGCGAGACGGTTTGGGACGTCTGCAAGCGGTTCCATGTGCCGCCCGCTTCGCTTGGGGCATGGAACGCGGAGCTGAAAGATCCGCTTGCGGAAGGCGCTTCGATCGTTTTACTGAAATAGGCCGGGGGTTCCATCCTGCGTAAAAGCGGTTCCAACGCAACGGGAGAGACGCAAAAAACGTCTCTCCCGCTTGTCTGTTTCGTCCTTTTCTCTGTCGTCAGTGCGTCAGCCCGTTCCCGTCGGCAAGCGCGTCGAGCGCCTCGACCGTCTTTGCGTCGTCGAAGCAGTAAAGCAGCTTGTCATAATCCGCGCGCAGTTTGCATATCTCGTCCGCAATCGGCTTGTCGCGCAGGATGCAGTCCGCCATCAGGTGCGCCAGACGCTCGAACTCCGCCTTGCCAAAGCCGAAGCGCGTCATTTCGGAAACGCCCATGCGCAGCGCGCCGCTTGCGGTAAAGCCCTCCTCCTCGGGGGTCGCCTGATAGTTGACGATCACGTCGTTTTCCTCGAGCCGCTCGGCAATCTCCGCGCCCATGCCATAGCCGACCTGCACGATGACCTGATGCGTCTCCGTGTAGGAGATATCGGGGTCGCCCGCAACGTCCAGCCCCGCCTGTTTGAGGCTTTGCGCAAACGACTTCGCGTTCTCGATCACGTTCTTTTGATAATCCCGCCCGAACTCGTTCATCTCGTAGGCCGCCATCAAAAGCCCGAGCAGCGTGCCCAGATGATGGTTGGATACCGCGCCGGGGAACGCGCGCGTCTGAATCGCCTTCCACAGCTCGTATTTCAGCTCGTCCTGCCCGTAGTTGACGCCGATCACGCCGCGCTGCGGCCCGAAGAACGTCTTATGCGTGGAACCGGTCACGATCTCCGCGCCCTCGGCAAACGGCTGTTGGAAATACGGCCCGACCAGTCCCAGCACATGCGCCATGTCGTACATGATCGTCGTTTGGATGTTCTGCTCGTCCACAAACGCGCGAATCGCCGCCACGGGCTCCTTATGCAGCACCATGGACTTGCCGAATATGATGAATTCGGGGCGATAGCGCTCGATGACCTTCTTGGTCTCCTCCACGTCGATTTTGAACACGTTGTCCGCGCAAACGGGGAAGTTGACCACCGCGGGGCGCTCCGTGAGCGGGTCTACGGCGACGTAGTCATGCAAAGCGCCCATGGGCTGCGCGCTCAGATGCCCGCCCTTGATGATATGGTTGTTCAGCACATAGCCGAGCCTGCGCGGCGTATGCTTGCGATCCGTGCGGTTGACATAGTCCATGAGGGCGGAGAATACGGTCGTGTTGGACATTTGTCCGCTGATGACGCGCGCCTCAACCTCGCTGCAACCCAGGAAACGTTTCATCTCGGCAACGACCGCGCGTTCGACCGCGTCGATAAACTTCGTGCCCTGATAGTAAAACACGTCCCGATCATAAAACGACGCGATGCGCTTATGCTCGGCATAGCGGAACGACGGGTCGCTCGCTGAAAGCAGCCGAACCGCGCGGGACGGCGTTTGCTCGCTCGGGATCAGGTTGACGCATTGCTTCTGCCGCCAAGCGTGGTTTTCCGCCGCTTTTGCGATGAGATGGAGCGCGCTCTGTTTACGATCCTCGGAGGGCTTTGCAGGGACTTCGTCCTCCACGGTGCAGATGATCGGGCGGCAGTACGGCGGCGCGAACGCGCTCATATGCTGCTGCGGGACGACCGCCGAAACGCGGCTGCCGCGAATCTCGACCTCGACCGAGTCGTCCGTGAGCACGTCGGAATCCAGCAGCGCGAGCCCGATGGAGCGCAGCGCCCGGTTTGCCGTGATCTCGGTAAGCAAGCCCTCGCCCTCGGTGACGAAATACGGGATCATGGTGCCGCTGGTCACATAGCCGATCTGCTTTTCGCTCTTGAATATGGGGAATCCGCCGCGCATAACGCCCTTGCCCGTCAGCGCGATGGGGCGAATGCGGCGCGGCAGAACGGACAAGTCCGAAAAGTCCCGCTCCATAATGCGCTTTGTCGCCGCAAACTGCTTTTCGAGCGCCATTTTGCCGATATAGTCGCCCTTCGCTTCGGCAAAGCTGACCGCAAAGCGCGAAAGCGGCACGGCGAAGATCGGTATCTCTGCGCCGTCCTTATCGACGCCCATCTCATGCCCGTACAGCGGCAGACCCGCTTCCATGCGCAGGGTGTCGCGCGCGCCCAATCCGATGGGCTTTGCGCCGCGGGAAAGCAGTTCGTTCCAAAGCGCCTCCGCATTCTCTTTCTGCGTAAACACCTCGTAACCGATCGGTTCGCCCGTGTAGCCCGTCTTGGACAGATGCGCCGTTTTGCCGCAGAGCGTCACCGTGCCGAGCGCGTTTTTCATCGGCTCGGTCAGCTTCGCGCCGCCCGCCATCTCGGTCAGGATGCGCTTTGCGTCGGGCCCCTGAACGGCAAGCAGCGCGACCTTTTCCGTCACGTTTTCGATGCTTGCGTCAAAGCGCGCAATCTCATGCGTCAGGTGCGCCCAGTCCTTATCGGCGTTGGACGCGTTGACCACGAGCACATAGCCCGCGTCGTTGAAGCGATACAGGTACGCGTCGTCGATCGCGCCGCCCTGCTCGTTCGGGATGATCTCATACTGCGCCTGTTCCAGCTCAACCGCCTCCACGTTGCCCGAAAGCACATGCTGCAAAAACGCCTTCGCGTCCTTGCCCGTGATGCGGAAGCGCCCCATATGCGACACGTCGAACACGCCGCAGTGCGCGCGCGTGTAGAGATGCTCCTCCACGATGCCGGTCTTATACTGCATGGGCATTTCCCAGCCGCCAAAGTCTACCATCTGCGCGCCGAGCGCGACATGCGCGTCATGCAGCACCGTCTTTTTGAGTTCGCTCATTCTTTCTTGATTCCTTTCTTGCGAAATTCCGCCGAAATCGCCGGCTTATTCCGCCTCAAATATGAACCGCAGCTTGGGGCTGCGCGCCGCCGTCACCTCGTCCGGGCGGGAGATGGGCGCGTTGTGGGGCGCGTTGTGCAGGTATTCCGGCTCGGTCTTTGCGCGCTGCAATATCGCCAAAACCGCCGCCGCAGCAGCATCCAGCGTTTCCTTCCCCTCCGTCTCGGTCGGCTCGAACATGAGCGCCTCATGCACGATCAGCGGGAAATACATCGTCGGCGGATGCAAGCCCGCGTCCATCATCGCCTTGGCGACGTCCAGCGCGGATACGCCCGTCTCCTTTTTGAGCGTGTCGAGCGAAAGCACGAATTCATGCATGCAATAGCCGCTCGTCGCCGCCGCGCATTCCTTTTCCAGCAGCACGCGCAGATAGTTTGCGTTCAGCACCGCCGTTTCGGACGCGTTCTTCAAGCCCGCGCCGCCCAGCATGAGAAGGTACGTCAGCGCGCGCACGACCACGAGGAAATTCCCTTGAAACGCCTTGACGCGCCCGATGCTCCGCTTTGGATCCGTGCGGACAAAGTCCCCCGTTTCCGTTCGGCGAACCATGCTCTTTGGCAGAAACGGCGCAAGCAGCTTTTTGCAGCCGACCGCGCCCGCGCCGGGGCCGCCGCCGCCATGCGGCGTTGCGAACGTTTTATGCAGGTTTAAGTGCACCACGTCGAAGCCCATGTCCCCGGGCCGCGCTGCGCCCATCACGGCGTTCATGTTCGCGCCGTCATAATAGCAAAGCCCGCCCGCGTCATGCACGATCTTCGTAATCTCGAGGATGTTGCGGTCGAATACGCCGAGCGTGTTCGGATTCGTCAGCATGAGCCCCGCCGTGTCCGCTCCGACCGCATTTCTGAGCGCGTTCAGATCAACCGTTCCGTCGGGCGCAGAGGCGATGTTGACGATCGTAAAATCCGCCATTGCCGCAGACGCGGGGTTCGTTCCGTGCGCCGAATCGGGCACGATAATCTTCTTTCGCGCCGCATCGCCGCGCGCAAGATGATACGCCTTGATAAGCAGCAGCCCCGTAAACTCGCCATGCGCGCCCGCCGCAGGCTGGAACGTCATCTCATCCATGCCGACGACCCGGCAGAGCGTCTGCTCCGCGCGATACAGCGCTTCGAGGCAGCCCTGCGCGTCGCTGTCGTCCGCAAGCGGATGCGTATCGGTAAAACCGCGCAGTGCGCACGTCTCCTCGCAAACGGCGGGATTATACTTCATCGTGCAGGAGCCGAGCGGGTAAAACCCGTCGTTCACGCCGTATACCTGCTTTTCCAGCTCGGAATAATGGCGGCTCACGTCGATTTCGGATACCTCGGGCAAGCGCATGCTTTGCGTGCGCATAAACTCTTTTGGCAGCTCGTATGCCGCAACGTCGCTCTTTGGCAAATGCGAAAACGCGCGCCCCTTCTCTCCGCGTTCAAAGATCAGCTTCATGCGTGTTTCGCCTCCTTTTCGGCGATCTCGACCAGCCTGTCGATCTGCGCCTTCGTATTTATCTCCGTTGCGCACCAAAGAACGCCGCCGTCGATCGGCAGCCCGCCCAGAATGCCCTGCGCTTTCAGCGCGGAAAGCAGCCTTTCGGTCGGAATCGGCGACTCGGTCACGAATTCATGGAAGAACGGCGCGTTTGGATAGCGCGGCGCGTAGCCGGCCTTTGCCAGCCTGTCGGCAAGATAATGCGCCTTGTCGTAGCTTTGCTTCGCCGCGTCTGTCATGCCTGTTTTCCCCATGCTCGCCATGTATACCGCCGCGGTCATGGCGCAAAGCGCCTGATTGGAGCAGATGTTGCTCGACGCTTTTTCGCGGCGGATATGCTGCTCGCGCGCTTGCAGCGTCAAAACGAAGCAGCGCCTGCCGTCCCTGTCCTGCGTTTCGCCCACGATGCGGCCGGGAAGCCGCCGCATATGCTCCTTTCGACACGCCATGAACCCGAGATACGGCCCGCCGAACGAGAGCGGGATGCCCAACGGCTGCCCGTCGCCCACGGCGATATCCGCGCCGCATTCAAACGGCGTTTTCAGAAGCGGCGCTGCGATTGCGCTCATGCCGACGATCAGCTTCGCGCCCGCCATATGCGCCTTTTCCGCAAAGGCGGATACATCCTCAATCACGCCGAAATGGTTCGGCGAAGCGACATATACGCAGGAAACGTCGGCGGAAAGAAGCGCTTCGAGCGCGCCAGGGTCGGTTCTGCCATCCGTTTGCGGAATCAGCTCCATCTGCGCGTCCGACCCGAAGCAATACGTTTGAATGGTTTCGATCGCCTGCGGATTTGCCGCCGCGGAAACGAGCACGCGCGTGCGATTGCGCTCGCGGCACATCGTCGTCGCCTCGGCCGCCGCCTCCGCCCCGTCGTATACCGACGCGTTTGATACGTCCATGCCCGTCAGTTCGCAGATCATGGTTTGATATTCAAATATGCTTTGCAGCACGCCCTGACTGATCTCGGGCTGATATGGCGTATACGCCGTGACGAACGCTTCCTTTGCCGTCACGCGCCGCACGATCGGCGGAATATAGCGCATATATGCGCCGGCGCCGCGAAACACGGCGGAATAATGCGTGTTTTTTTCGGATAGACGCTCCATTTCGGAAAGCGCTTCCAGCTCCGAAACGCCGTCCTGCGGCAGCGTATGCGCCGCCTGCTCTTGCAGCGTCTGCGGCACGTCCGCATACAGCGCGGAAACCGATTCCGCGCCGATGGCGTCGAGCATTGCTTTGCGCTGCTCCTCCGTCGAGGGAAGATACTCGCTCAAACGAACCCCTCCTTATTCTGCTTGGATTGCTGAAACGAATCGGACGCGCGATCGCCCGACCCGTCCCGCGGTTATGCCTTACGCGTTTTGGCAGACGGCTTCGTATGCCGCCGCGTCCAAAAGCGCCGATTCTGCGGTTACGTCCTCAACCTCGACCAGCCATGCCTCATACGGCGCGGCGTTGATCTTCTCGGGCGAGGCGTCCAGCTCCGCGTTGACGGCGACCACACGGCCGCTGACCGGGCTCATGATCTCGGACACGGCCTTCACGCTCTCCACGTCGCCGAGGCGCGCGTCGGCAATCAGCAGGTCGCCCTCCGCAGGCAGATCGACGAACACGATGTCGCCGAGCGCGTCCTGCGCAAAGTCGGTCAGCCCGATGCGATAGCGTCCGTTGCCGCACTCGAGCAGCCATTCATGGGATGCGATGTACTTGTAATCCTTGGGCAGATTCATGTTTTGTGTTTCCTTCCTCATTCTTATTTTGGGTGATTGTATATAGCAAAGCGCGCGTCAAACAAAACGCGCGCCTCGTATTGAAACCTGAAAGATTCTCCCGCGCGGACAGCCTTGCCGCAAGCGGGATTGCCTCGTCGGTGCCGCCGATCAAACAAGATCGCGGCTTTCCGAAGCTTCGTCAAACGGCGGTCCTTTTGCCTGAGAGTTTGTCGCAATAATCCCCTTCGGCTCCGCTTGCCCCTGCGAAGCGGTCTCTCCCGACGTCGTCATCCGAATATGCTTTTTACGCACACATCATATCGTTTTCATTGCGCCGTGTCAATGCCGAACCGCGGTTTTTTCTTGCATGCCTCTGCGCATATTCGCATACCGCGAATCTGTGCTATAATGGTGTTTATGGAGCAACCGAAGATTACGCTAAACGACATGCTCATGGCGCGCGACGCGCGAAACGCACGCGAAAGCGAGCTGCTTTCCCGCTTTTCGGGGCACAGTCTCGTCGTGTTTACGATCGTTTGGCCCGGGGAAACGAAGCGCTGCGCGGAAACGGACGCGCTGTTTTCGTGCGGAACGGCGGAGCTTGGCGCGCTGTTAACACGCATGGGCGGCGCGGTCTTTTTTGAAACGCGCGAGCTGCCGACGGGGAATGAAGCGTTTGCGCTTGTCAACGCCGATGCGTTTTTGCTGAAACGCCGTCTTTGCGCGCTGGAAAGCGTTTTCCCGTTTGGCAGGCTTTGGGACATGGACGTCGTCGCCCCCGACGGCAGGCACGTTTCGCGCGCTGACCTGCATTTTGCCGAGCGGGGCTGCATCGTGTGCGGCGCGCCGGGTCGCGGCTGCGCTTCCAGGCGGCTGCATTCGCTGTTTGACACGCTGTCGGCCGCGCGCAGGCTCGCTGCGCCCGTTTTGACGGACGACCGAATAAGTCCCCCCTTCGCGCAAGCGCGGTATTCCTCCGCCGAAGCCGCTTTCCGACCGCTCTGCCGACGCATCGAGGCGCTAACCGAACGAAACGAACGCACGCTCGTCGCCATCGACGGGCTGTGCGCGGCGGGCAAGTCCACGCTCGCTTCCCGTTTGGGGGAACGGCTGTCCTGCCCCGTTTTGCACATGGACGACTTTTTTCTGCCGCCCGCCAAGCGCACGGAGGCGCGCCTTGCCGAAGCGGGCGGAAACGTCGATCGCGAGCGTTTCCTGTCCGAGGTTCTTTCGCCGCTTTCGCGCGGCGACGCGTTGGACTATATCCGCTACGACTGCCACACGGACGCGCTTTTGCCCCCCGTTCGGTATGCGCCGCCACGCCTTGCGCTCGTCGAGGGCGCATACGCGCTGCATCCGCTGCTCGCGCCCTATTACGATCTTTCCGTGTTTCTTTCCGTTTCGCCTGTTGAGCAGCTTGCCCGCATCCGCGCGCGCAACGGCGAAGCAGCGGCATCGCGCTTTTCCTCCGTTTGGATTCCGCTGGAAAACGCGTATTTTTCTGCGTATCCCATTGAGCAAACCTGCGACGTCGTTATCGGCGATCCTTCATAAACCCCGCTCACAGAAGCCGTTTGAAAAGAATTCCGTTTCTTTCAAGAAAAGGGTGGGACGCTTTTCTTCTTTTGCAAAAGAAGAAACAAGAAAACCTTCGCCTGCCGCGCCCGATTCCTGCGCGAAAAACGTATAGAAAATAGTAAGAGACTCCCGTTCGGAAGTCTCTTATTGTTGCCCTGCCGCTCTCGGCAAATGAAAGTTCTTTTGCTACCTTTTCTTTCAAGAAAAGGTAGGGACGCTTTTCTTCTTTTGCAAAAGAAGAAACAAGAAAACCTTCGCCTGCCGCTCTCGGCAAGTTAAAGTTCTCTTGCTTCCTTCTCTTTTAAGAAAAGTAAGAGACTCCCGTTCGGAAGTCTCTTATTGTTGCCCTGCCGCTCTCGGCAAATGAAAGTTCTTTTGCTTCCTTTTCTTTCAAGAAAAGGAAGGGACTACTCGAGAATCTTCGCAACGACGCCCGACGCCACCGTTCTGCCGCCCTCGCGGATTGCGAAGCGCAGACCTTCGTCCATCGCGATCGGCGTGATCAGCGTGATCTCCATGCGGATGTTGTCGCCCGGCATAACCATTTCCACGCCGTCCGGCAGCTTGATCGTGCCCGTCACGTCCGTCGTGCGGAAATAAAACTGCGGACGATAGCCCGAGAAGAACGGCGTATGCCGTCCGCCCTCTTCCTTCGTCAGAACGTATACCTCGCTGTTGAAATGCGTATGCGGCTTGATCGAACCCGGCTTCGCCAGAACCTGCCCGCGCTCAATGTCCGTGCGCTGTACGCCGCGCAGCAATGCGCCGATGTTGTCGCCCGCCATCGCCTGATCCAGCTGCTTGCGGAACATCTCTACGCCCGTGACCACCGTAGACCGCGTCTCCGCCGTCAAACCGACGATCTCCACCGTGTCGGAGATCTTCACCGTGCCGCGCTCCACACGACCCGTGGCTACCGTGCCGCGGCCCGTAATCGTGAACACGTCCTCGACCGGCATCAGGAACGGCTTGTCAACCGCGCGCGCCGGCGTCGGAATATACGAATCCACCGCGTCCATCAGCTCGAACAGGCACGCGCACTCCGGCGTTTCCTTCGCGTTCTTTCCTTCCGTCAGCGCGTTCAGCGCCAACAGCGCGCTGCCCTTGATGATCGGCACGTCGTCGCCCGGAAAATCGTAGCTCGAAAGCAGCTCGCGAATCTCCATCTCGACCAGCTCCAACAGCTCCGGATCGTCAACCTGATCCGTCTTATTCATGAACACCACGATGTAGGGCACGCCCACCTGACGCGCAAGCAGGATATGCTCGCGGGTCTGCGGCATCGGGCCGTCCGCCGCGCTCACCACCAGGATCGCGCCGTCCATCTGCGCCGCGCCCGTGATCATGTTCTTGACATAGTCCGCGTGACCCGGGCAGTCCACATGCGCATAGTGGCGATGCTCCGTCTCATACTCGACATGCGCCGTATTGATCGTGATGCCGCGCGCCTTCTCCTCCGGCGCCTTGTCGATTTCGTCGTAACCCATCGGGGTCGCTTCGCCCTGCTGCGCCAATGCCATCGTGATCGCCGCCGTCAGGGTCGTCTTGCCGTGATCGACGTGTCCGATCGTTCCGACGTTTACATGCGGTTTTGTCCGTTCGAATTTTGCCTTTGCCATTATCCTTTACTCCTTTTTTGATCCGCTCCTAAAAGCGATAATTCTGTTTACCGAGCACCGTTTCGGCGACCGACTTCGGCACTTCTTCATAGCGCGCGAAGATCATCGTAAACGTGCCGCGCCCTTGCGTGCGGCTGCGCAGATCCGTCGCGTAACCGAACATCTCCGAAAGCGGTACGATCGCGTGAATCGCCTGCACGTTTTGCCGCATCTCCATGCCGCTCACCTTGCCGCGCCGCGCGGTCAGGTTGCCCATCACGTCGCCCAAGTAATCCTCGGGCACCATGACCTCAACCTGCATCACGGGCTCAAGCAGCACGCTGTTCGCCTTCTCGAGCGCCTCCTTGACCGCAAGCGAGCCTGCAATAGAGAACGCCTGTTCGGACGAATCGACCTCGTGATACGAGCCGTCCAGCAGCGTCGCCTTCACGTCCATCACCTCGTAGCCGCCGAGCGAGCCGCTCTTGAGCGCCTCACGCATACCCTTGTCCACGGCGGGGATATACTCCTTCGGGATCACGCCGCCGACAATCTTATCCTCGAACGTATAGCCCGTGCCCGGCGCCTGCGGCGAAAGCTCGATGACCACATGTCCGTATTGACCATGCCCGCCCGTTTGGCGAACGTATCGGCCCTCCGCCTTGACGGGGGCTTTGATGCTTTCCTTGTAGGCGACCTGTGGGTTGCCCACGCGCGCCTCGACATGAAACTCGCGAATCATACGATCCACGATGATTTCAAGATGCAATTCGCCCATGCCTGCGATGATCGTCTGCCCCGTTTCCGCATCCGTGTAGGTGCGGAAGGTCGGGTCCTCCTCGGCGAGCTTAACCAGCGCGATGGACATCTTTTCCTGCCCCGCCTTGGTCTTGGGCTCGATGGCGACCTGTATGACGGGCTCGGGGAATACCATATCCTCCAAAAGAACCTGATGGTTTTCCACACACAGCGTGTCGCCCGTTCCCGTTTCCTTCATGCCGACCAGCGCAACGATGTCGCCCGTGTGCGCTTCCTCGATCTCCGTGCGCGAATCCGCGTTCATGAGCATCAATCTCGCAATGCGCTCGCGCTTCTCCTTGCTCGCGTTGTATACATACGAGCCGGACTTGACCGTTCCGCCGTACACGCGCGCAAACACGAGCTTACCGACGAACGGATCGACCAGCACCTTGAACGCCAGCGCTGCAAACGGTGCGTCGTCGCGCGGCTCGACGATGATCTCGCGCGAGCCGTCCTTGCTCCTGCCCTTGGCGGGCTCGATGTCCAGCGGACTGGGCAAAAAGTCCACAATGGCGTTGAGCAGCGGCTGCACGCCCTTGTTGCGATACGACGAGCCGCAGGTGACGGGAACGACGCGTCCCGAAAGCGTCGCCTTGCGAATGCAGGGAATGAGCTCCTCCGCGCTGAACCACTCGCCCGCGAAATAGCGTTCCATGAGCGATTCGTCCTCCTCGATAACCGTATCGAGGAGCCTTGCGCGCTGTTCCTTGACGAGCGGCATCATGTCCGCGGGAATCTCCTCCTCGCGGATATCCTTGCCTTCGTCGCTGTAATAAACCTCCGCCTTTAAGGACACAAGGTCGATAATGCCGCGGAAATCGCCCTCGCTGCCGATGGGAAGCTGGATGGGCAGGGCGTTCGCGCCGAGGCGCTCCCGCATCATGTCGCAAACGTGGAAAAAGTCCGCGCCCGTAATATCCATCTTGTTGACATACGCGATGCACGGCACGCCGTAACGCATCGCCTGCCGCCAAACGGTTTCGGACTGCGGCTCCACGCCGCCCTTCGCGCAGAATACCGCAACCGCGCCGTCCAGCACGCGCAGGGAACGCTCCACCTCGACGGTGAAGTCGACATGCCCCGGCGTGTCGATGATGTTGATGCGGTGGTTGCGCCAATACGCGGTCGTCGCGGCGGATGTGATCGTAATGCCGCGTTCCTGCTCCTGCGCCATATAATCCATCGTTGCCGCGCCCTCATGCACCTCGCCGACCTTGTGAATCTTGCCCGTGTAGAACAGGATCCTCTCCGTCGTCGTGGTCTTGCCGGCGTCAATATGCGCCATAATCCCGATGTTACGGGTGTTTTCGAGTGCGGTTTCCCTAGGCAAAATAACTCCCTTTTCTTTCCTTAACAGTATTGCGCGGGTCTGCAAGTCGGAATCGCTCCGACCCGCAGGCCCGTGTCTTTTGATCGCTTGTTTGCAGTTGCCAAAAACCGAATTACCAGCGATAGTGCGCGAACGCCTTGTTCGCCTCCGCCATCCTGTGCGTATCTTCCTTCTTCTTGAAGGAGTTGCCCAACGAGTTGGCGCCGTCCATGATCTCGCCTGCAAGGCGCTCACAGATGGTGCGTTCGCTGCGCGCACGGGCGTAATTCACGAGCCAGCGCAGCCCCAGCGTCTGACGGCGCTCTGCACGAATCTCGATCGGAACCTGATAGGTCGAGCCGCCGACACGGCGCGCCTTGACCTCGACAACGGGCATAATGTTGTTCATCGCCTGCTCGAACACCTCGCCGGGTTCACGGCCGGTCTTCTCGCGGATGATATCGAACGCGTCATACACGGCCTTCTGCGCGACGCCGCGCTTGCCGTCCTGCATGACTTGGTTGATCAGCTTGGTCACGACCACGCTCTTGTAGATCGGGTCGGCAAGCACTTCGCGCTTGGGAATAAATCCTCTTCTCGGCATAGCTAAGTACCCCCTTACTTCTTCGGGCGCTTCGCGCCATAGAGCGAACGGCTCTGCTTGCGATCCGCAACGCCTGCGGTATCGAGCGCGCCGCGGATGATATGGTAACGGACGCCCGGCAGATCCTTGACACGGCCGCCGCGAATCAGCACAACGGAGTGCTCTTGCAGGTTATGACCGATGCCGGGGATGTACGCGGTACCTTCCAGACCGTCGGTCAGGCGGATACGGGCGATTTTACGGAGCGCCGAGTTCGGCTTTTTGGGCGTCATGGTACGCACGGCCGTGCAAACGCCGCGGCGCTGCGGGCACTGTTTCAGAATAGGAGCCGTGGATTTGTACTCCACCTGCTCTCTGCCTTTGCGAACCAACTGGTTAATCGTCGGCATGAATGTTTCTCCTTCGAGTCAATTTTAGTATCTATATCATTACCGCCTTCCGCAACCCCTCGTGGAAGGCACTGTATCCTTGGATGTTTGGCGTTCGGCGCGCAAGGCACACCGATTCGCCGTTTGCTTCGCCTTCCGCAACCCCTCGTGGAAGGCACTGTATCCGTGGATGTTTGGCGTTCGGCGCGCAAGGCACACCGATTCGCCGTTTGCTTCGCCTT
>CAZBVC010000012.1:0-1295 GCA_964495255.1 uncultured Oscillospiraceae bacterium | reverse complement strand
CCGCAACCCCTCGTGGAAGGCACTGTATCCGTGGATGTTTGGCGCTTTCAACATTTTATCAACAAAAGCCGCCAAAAAGTTATTGTAACAGCACGATACCCCGTTTGTCAAATTTTTTCTTCGGAATCCATAGATTCCGTGGAATCCGCAGGTTCATCCGCTTCCGCCGTTTCGAACGGCTCGTCCGATGTTCCCAGCCCGCGCGTGATGCGGCTCTTGCTGAAAAGCGGCATAACATGCGCCCGCGTCGCAATGGGCGACCAGCCCTGCCGCAGCATCGCGGCAAGCGCAGGCTGCTCCGACGCCTCGGCATACATGCTCCTGCCCCAACGGCGTTTCAGCGCGTCCGTCAGCGCGCGACCGACCAGCGCGGCAAGTATGGTCAGAATCGCCCAAATGCCGAACGGCAGAATCGCCGCTTCGCTTGAAAGCGCGTTATGCACCGTGCGAAGCGACAGGACGATCAGCGCGGCGGCGGAAACGCCGAGCGGAATCAGCGTCGGCAGATACTGCATCCGCAAAAACCGCTTGCGGCAGCGCTCGCATACGGCGAGCTGCACGGGAATCATCATGCCGAGCGCGCGCATCTTCGGCTCCGTGCGGACGAATCTCGCGCGCCGCAGGGCGGGATGCGCCATGTATAATATGGCATATCCGTTTCGTCTGCCCTTGCGCTCCCCCCTGCAAAAGCAGCATTCGCGCGAAAGAAACAGCCGCGCGACGCCGCCTTCGGGCAGGAGGGACACATACGTTTCCAAGTCGTTTTGAAGCGCCTCGGCCCGCCCGCCGCTCCCTGCGCATCCCTTGCAGGAGCGCAGATTCAGCATACGGCAGTATTTCGTGCCGCCAAGCTCGCATTGGGTGAAAGGCGCCTCTTGTTCCATTTATTCTCCCAAATCAAACCCGTTTAATACGGTTTGAATGCTCGGAATCAGTCCTTTGCACGCACGCTGACGTTACGGTAGCGCTGCAGCCCGATGCCGGCGGGGATCAGCTTGCCAATGATCACGTTCTCCTTGAGCCCGACGAGCGGATCGGTCTTGCCCTTGATCGCCGCCTCGGTCAAAACGCGCGTGGTCTCCTGGAAGGACGCGGCGGAAAGGAACGAATCCGTTGCCAAAGCCGCCTTCGTGATGCCGAGCAGCTTGCGCTTTGCGATTGCGGGACGGCCTTCCGCCTCGACGACGCGCTCGTTCTCCTCCTCAAAGCGGAAGATGTCGATCAGCTCGCCCGGCAGCATGGTCGTGTCGCCGTTGTCCTCGATCTGCACCTTGCGCAGCATCTGGCGAATGATG
>CAZBVC010000011.1:0-59345 GCA_964495255.1 uncultured Oscillospiraceae bacterium | reverse complement strand
CATTTCAATCCACGCTCCCCGCGGGGGGAGCGACTGCAAAATCCCACGTTTTTCATGCAGTTTTCCGTGTATTTTGTGCGATTTTTCGATTTTCTCGGAATGTATCAAGGAAAACCGACAAATGATTCCGAAAAAAGCGGCATTTTGCCCTTTTTTTCGGTGCGAACCTGCCTGAGAGGGCATGGTCGCTTGGACTTCGCATTATTATATCATAAGCGCGTCCCCCGGATCATAGCTTTCCTTTGCGCCGAAGTGCTCGATGCGCGCACCGTAATTGTTCCCCAAGTTATAAAAGCGCAGGCTGTCCCGCTGCGGATCCATGACAGCGCGGAGTTTCGCTTGCAGGGTTCTAAGCTGCGCCGCGTCCAACAGGCACTCAAATACGCTGTTCTGCACCCGCTGCCCGTAATTCACGCATTGCTTTGCAATCAGGCGTAGTCTGCGTCGTCCGGCGGCGTCTTCGGTATTTACGTCGTAGGTGATCAAAACAAGCATACGTTCCCTCCTCTACTTCCAAAGAAAAGGCGGATAGGCGTCCATATCGCCCCTTAGACAACGCGCCAGCAGCAAAGCCTGCATATACGGAACCAACCCCCATTGCAGCTTTTCCTTCATATATGGATGCGTGATCGTTTCCCGCTTGCGCTCCTGCCACGCTTTGATAAAGCGTTTGCGCATATCGTCTGTCATAATGACTGCGCCGCTCTCCGTCTGCCGAAAATCGTCGGCGCTCACCATGCGATTGTTGATGAGCGTCAATACAAACCGATCCACGCAGCAGGGCCGCAGTTCCTCCATGAGATCCAGAGCAAGGGAGACGCGGCCGGGTCTGTCGCGATGCAGAAATCCCACATAGGAATCCAGACCAACCGCCTCAAGCGCGGAGGCGCAGTCGTTCGATAGAAGAGAGTAGGCAAAGGAAAGCAATGCGTTGACGTTATCCTGCGGCGGCCGACGGTTTCTCCCGCGAAAACAGAAGGTTTCCTTATTCGCCAGGATCATGTCATCGAACACGGCGTAGTACGTCGCCGCCGCGTCGCCCTCCATTCCCCGCAGGCTGTCAAGATCAACGGCGGAACAGATGCCGTCAAGCGCAGCGCGCAAACTGTCCGTCGCTTCTTGCAGACGAACGGAATCTACGCGCATTGCATGGTCGCGCAGCGTGCGGCTGACGCTCCAACGGGCGTTAAACACCTTGCCGCATATCATATTGCGCGCGATCAAACAACTGCGTTCCCGATCGTCCGCAATTCGGTATTGGGTGCGTCGCAGCAACACGTTTCCTCTGGATTCGCCGATAGACCGAGCAAGGAACCGTCCGTTTGGGGCGCAAAAGCAAAGACCAACGCCCCGCTTTGCGCACGCGCCCATCAAAGAGGGACTCGCGCCCGGGTACGCAAACGTTACGATGCTCTCCAACGCGTGGAGCGGGAAGCGCCCTGCTTCCGTATCTGCCCGCCGGATAACAACGTTCTCCCCATCCAAAGAAAGATACGAATCCTCCGTCAGAACGAAGAGCGTATTGAGCAGCTTCTTCATGGCGTTTCCTCCATGCTGCGGGACAGATACTCCCGAATACTGCCTTTCTTCGAAAGCGCGGGTAAGCAGATATCGAACAGGGAGCAGGCGCTGCACGCTTTGGACGGTTTGACGATCGGCGTGTATCCTTTGCGATACAGGTCGTGCATCTCGGACAGGCTGTCTGTCACGGTCGCGCGCAGCTTCGGCGTAAATTCGATCGGCAGCCTGCGCTTTGTTTCCCCGTAGAACAGTGCGCCGCGTTCGATCCCACAGCACAGCATCTCCTCCAAGCACATGGCTTGGGCGCAGAGCTGCGCCGCGTCGCAGTCGTTCGTCTTCGGTTCGCCGCGTTTGTACTCAACGGGAAAGGGCAGCCAGCGCTCTTCCCATCCGTGAAGCGAAACGCCTTCGTCATTGCGGTGAAATTCGAGCACATCACACTGCCCGCACACGCCTAAGCTGCGCGAGAACACCTGTATACCCCGCGTGATAATCGTATCGCCGCGCTTCTCCGTCTGCGTTTCGTCATGTGCGCGCTCATGCAGGATCCGCCCGTCGGCTGTGCGGTAATTCTCCGCCCATTGGCTCTCGATTGCGATCAGCGCCCATTGCCTGCGGCAGAACAGAAAGTGCTGCAAGCCCGACAGCTGGAGGAAATCCTCCTCTCGGTAATCGGTCACCCCTTACGGATGATCTCCACGTTGTCGGGTATGGCGGATGCATCGATGGAAACCGCGTAATCCGAATAAGCTCTCGCTACCTGCACGCCCTCACGGCGAAGGATACGGACTGCGTTAAAAAGCTTCCATGCAGGCGCGTTTCCAAGCTCGGAATCGTGCTTGAACAGGATGAGCTCGCGCACCGCCATATTACCGCGCGCGGCGGAGCGATCCTGCTCGAACATGTTCAGAATCGCGTCCCAGAGAAGCTCGAGATCCGTTTCGGAGAAGCCGGTGGTTTTGCGGGCAAGATTTGCGGAAACGTACCCTTCGCAGCGGTAAAGCCCGTAAGGAATGATGTATTTGCGCCCCATTTCCGTGCCCTTCTCCTTTGCGTCGGCCTCGGTGGTAATTGCCACGCGCGTAATGGTGATTTCCTGCGGGATGACCGGCTCGACCGAGCGCGAAAAGCCCAGCTGAACGGGGCCGCGCACCTGACCGCAGTTGAGATTGCCCTTCACCATGGTTGTCATGACCGCGCCAAAGGTTCGGATGTCATAAAAGTTGCCGCACATGAATTCCCGCACCACGGCGTCCACATCGGCGCCGGCGCTTTCCCGCGCTTTAATCGCTTTTTTTAATTCATCCGGTTTCATGGAAGACGCGTTTTCGATGCCGGCATACACGAAGCCCTCGTTGTCGGAACGATTCAGCGGCGTATTCTCCTTGATGTAGATGCGATAGCCGGCGGCGTCCTCCTTCACGGTTTCCACATAGTTGCGTATCTTGCGCTTGAGGCATACGTCGGTGATGATGCCAAGGTTCGTCTCCGGGTCGATACGCGGCATGTTGCCTGCGTCCGGATCGCCGTTGGGATTGCCGTTCTCCACATCGAAAAGAATCATGAACTCATAGCGGTTTTTGATGGCGTCTGCAAACATTTACCTTTCCTCCTCACTTTTTTCTGACGTTCTCTTTTCGTAGCGTTTCTGCGTCTGATGGTAGTAACCAAGCTGGAATACGCCTTGGTCGAACAAAGTCAAATGCACGGGATAGCTCTCGTCGATTTTTTCCGTCAGCGCGCCGAGCTGTTTGGCATAAAAGACGCGGCTGCCGACGCTCATCTTGCGCAGGTGCTTCTCCGCAAGATTCATCAGCGTGGGGAACACGGTTGCCGGCGTGGCGCAGGCCGAGGTGAAGTACTTGTCCTTGATGGTGGTGTTGACGCCCGGATTGGCCGCCTGCTGGATCGCCTCGAGTATGGAAAACATCCGCCCGAGCACATAGGGTTGGTAGGTGGTTTTCTCGTTCAGTTCCACGGTCAAAGCCTCCTTGTTAAACGTATCGTCTGTGTTTCGGATGAGAATAGCCTTGATGATCGCGGCTTTGCCGCGCGTTACTTCATGCTCCGCTTTGATCCGAAGCATGGTCTGCTGGTAGAGGGTGGCGGGGTATCTTCCGCCGGTCAGAATAGCCCGCAGCGTGTCGCCCGCCATCTGCGGAGACGCTGATTTGTCTCTGGCGTTTGGGTTGACCGTCTCCCGCAGGAGTTTCCATAGCGGCAGATACGCATCCTTGTCATAACCGGGGCGAACGATCTCGAGCCGCTGATAATGTGCGTCCAGGTGTGCGGCAAACCCGCCGAAGGTATCGCGCAGAAAAAACCGCACGGAGAGCCGCGCCGCGTTGGGCGCCAGACCCAAAACATAGAAGCGGTTGTCCGCCCTGAGCGGCAGCGCCCCCCAGTCCACATCCTTTCCTTTCGCCAACCGCTCCATGACGCCTTTCATATCCCGATCGGTCATCGTCGCGCCGCCGAGAAAACAACCGAACGCGTCTTGATACTGCGGCTCGGCATTCTCCGCCCAGTAGACAACGGTGGAATCGCCGACGGAAATCGTGTGGTCGGAATCCGAAAGAAGATGATTCAGCGCAACGGTATACGCATTTTCTGCATATTTGCTGACGGGTGCATTGAAGCTTTGCGTTTTTCCATACGAACAGAAAGCATCTTTATCGAATCCGATAAGAGTCCATCCGTTCGGTGACAGATTGTTTGTCCGAATTCCTCTGACGCTGTTGTGAATTCTCGCAATTTCGGCAACTTCTCCGTTGACCAGACATCTGCCGATCACGGCTTCTTCCTCGCTTTTGGATCCATTCCACAACGCCACGATTTGTGGATCCTCATGCACATAATCCGCGCCGCGAAGCATAAAGACAAAGTTGCCGCCGCCCGAAACAGCATTGAGCTGATCGACAATCGGTTGGTTGTGATCAGCCGCGGTCGGATCCCATCTGTTTATGAAGTTGATCAGAGCTTTGGCACAGGCAGAATCGATTTGGGAAAGCAGCTTTCTGTGATACTCGCAAAAAATCGCAAAGCATCTAAGCGATTTCTCCGTTACTTGACCTTTTTCCAATCCAAGACAGTATTGGGAATTATCACATAGAAAGTACGCCGGAGCACGGGTTCCCGCGCGTTTCATTTGCTTAGGCACATAAAAGTATCGCGGGATCGGCTTGCCCTTTTCATTTACGGCTTCCAGCGGCAAAACGGAGAGCAGCTTTCCGTCGCCGTCGATCTCGAGCGCGAACTGCACCCGAACCTTGCTCCAACCCGTCTTTGGGATCAGGTCTTTCCTCGCGAGCTCTTCATAGTAGGACACAAGCGTTTGCAGTATCATCGAAGCACCTCCGAGCTTTCCGGCGCGGGCACGTTCAAAACGCCGTCGGTCAGCTTCGCCCTGAAAAAGCAAGGCGTTATATTTTCCGGATCGGAATAGTCCATGTCGTAGAGCATAATGCCCAAATCCCGATCCTTGTCCCCGTGGGTAATTTCGGGGATGGCGCCCTCCCATTTGCCGAAGCTTGCCGGGAATTCACGGCATCCGAAACAGGGCTGGTGATAACACTGCCCCTTCTCGAGCCGTCTGCGGATGATGTCGGAGAACTTACCCTCGTTGTCGGTTGGCGCCGCCCGAGCAGTCATGACAAAGTGCGCCTCGATCACATACCGCACGTCACGCAGCACCATTGCGGCTCTTTGCTGAATATCGTCTGATGTGGCGATGCAAAGAGAACCCTTGCCCGCAGTCATCGCGCTGCGGACAAGCGAGGCGGAAACCTTGCTCTTGACCTCGTTGCGTCGAACGTTTGTAAATCGGATGGGGTTTCGCACAACAATTTTGTCCACCACCCACCGAAGCCCCGGGTGCCAATAGATCGCTTCCAGCAAACCGCGCGCGGCGGACGGCGTCATAACGTCATAGCTCACGCGCTCCACCTTCAGCTCGGGTCGGGAGAAACAGGCGTAATCGCCCCATACCTCCACCTGAACAGACATTTCACCACTCCTTCCTGTTTTATCAAAAGAACACGGCCTCGCCGCCCTCGGGCGAAAGGGAAAGGCCGGTGTCCTCCTTATAGAGTTCCATATTCAGCAGTATGGCGGCGTTCTCGGATACCTGTTGTAAAGCGCCCGCCTCGGCCAGCTTTCGATAATGCGCGTCGTATACCGATACGGCGTACAAACCAAGCTTTCTCATGAGCGCGCGGGAGGGGGAGGAATCGAACATAAGCAGCTGTCGTGTCAGCGGCGCGCCCTCTCCGCGCGGGATGTACACCGTTTTGGTACCGCTTTCTATCAAATGGAAGCCGCTTCCCACGCTCGCAAAGGCAAGATCCTCGGCGATTTGGCGCATGATATGCTTCTCGTCCAGCGCCTCCGGGCTTTTCAGCAGATACAGGAGACGGTTGAAATAAGCCGCTATTGCTTCCGAAGACGCGACGTCGTCATACGCATCCAGTACCGACCGCGCCGCGGAGATGGCCTGTTCCAGCGAGCGGGGCGCTTTCGTCTCTGTTTCGAAGATATGAACCGGACTGTTGTTTGCCGGGCGTTTGCCTTCACGGTTGCAGCGGCCCGCCGCTTGAATAACGGAGTCCAGCCCGGCCAACGCGCGGTATACACACGGGAAATCAACATCGACGCCGGCTTCCACGAGACTTGTGGAAATCACGCGGCACGGCAGCCCTGCCGCAAGCCGCTCCCGTATGGAGCGCAGCGCGGCGCGGCGGTGTTGCGGATACATGGCTGTTGACAGGTGAAAGGAGCCGTCGGAATCCAGCATGGCAAAGATATCCTGCGCCTGCTTGCGGCTGTTTACGATGCAAAGCACCTGCTCTTCCGCGTTGAGTCTCGCCGCCAACGCATCGTTGCCAAGCATGCCGTCGCGGCAAAAAACCGTGCGCCGAAAAACGGCGGGATCGATATGCGCCTGCCGGCACAGCTCCCTGACCGTATAGCCGGGAAGCATTTTTTCCGTCAGCGGCGCGAGCGCCGGCTGCGTTGCGGTGCATAGGACGGCGGTGCAGCCGTAATTTTTGACCAATTCTGTGATCGACCATACGCAGGGCGTCAGATAGTTGATCGGCAGCATCTGCGCTTCGTCAAAGATGACGACGCTCTCAACGATATTGTGCAGCTTGCGGCAGCATGCGGGACGGTTGCCGAAAAGCGATTCAAAGAACTGTACCGCGGTGGTAAGGATAATAGGCGCATCCCAGTTTTCCGAGGCGAGATAGCGCCGACGGTCGGCGTCGCACATATCGCCGTTTTCATCGGTTTTATACTCGATATTGGCATAGTGCGCCACGACGTTTTCTTCGCCAAAGATCTCCTCGAATACCCTCTGCGTTTGCTCGATGATGCTGGTATAGGGGATGACGTACAGGATTCGGCGCTGTCCGTTGCGGATGGCATGGCGTAAGGCAAACGCCATGGAGCCGACGGTTTTGCCGCCGCCCGTTGGAACGGTCAGCGTGTACAGCCCCCGCTCTCGATCCCCGGCGTCCATAAGCGCGCGCAGTATGCCGCATCGGCTCGCGTTCAAAACGTTTGAGGACGCCCACCATTTGGAAACATAAGCGTCTAACTTTTCCGACAGTTTTGTAAGCGGCTCGCCCGTACCGCGCAAAATCGCTCCGCGGCGCATAAAGCGCTCCGTGTCCAGCCAATCGGCGTCTACAAGCGCCGAAAAAAGCATATGCGTATAGAAAAAAGCGCTTTCGGCGGTTTCGGTTAACGTCTGCGGAACGGCTGCCGTCGGCACGGAGACCTCGTCAGCATATGCGGAATAGTCCGCAAGCTCCTCTCCGGCGCGTCGTTTGATTTTCGCCATGAGCGTGCCGTCCCCGCTGCCGTCAGCGGCGGTGCCACGGTCGGGAAGCCCGCCGTGATGCCCCGCGATGCAGAATGCTGCCGCGTAATCTCCGCTCTTTGCGGCCTCCACCGCGCCGGCGGTGGAATGATCGACACGAATGGAAGCGCCGCGAATGCGCTTCTGAAACGCCTGCGAATACTTGCCGACGTCGTGCAGCATGCCGCAGCGAAACGCCGCGTCCTCCGCATGAAAGGGCTTTGCGAAGTCTGCGGCCAGTGTCGCAACGGCCGTCAAATGTTCCTTCACGCTTTGTGTGCGCCCGTCTTCCGGGGCGATATGCGCCAAGTATTCCAAAAAGCGCCTCCCTGCGGATATGGAGAAGGAATTGGTTGTCCGTCTTGCTTGGCTGCCTTTCAGCCTTCTGCATCCCGATCCGACGCCCGTTGCTTGGATGCCCGCAAAAAGACCGAAAACACGCGCGCGGGCATATCGGCAAGGGGGACTCGCAATCGTTGCTCTGACAACCCGCGTTATCGTCCGTTCAACGAATCGGGGGATACGTTTGATGGCGGAGATAATTGTGATTGCGCGATTTTTGTCACGAATCATGCGGGAATCTGTTGCGGGAATTCGTTTCATGGGAATCAAGGCGTTTTACATGGAAGCAATACAGGAACAATACAAATATGATGTTATGAATTATAACATACACCGATCCATTTGGAAAGGATGCAATTCGGTATATTTCCGTATCTTTCGCGTGCCAACCTGTTTTTTGGGGGGGGGCAGCAACCGACTATATCAACGAGGATAAAAGCATCCAAGAAAAGACAACATCATCGATTTTGCTCGCGGGAAAGTTTTGCTGAAAATAGGTGGAAGAAAATACACGGCATCGGTAATCGTCTCGTATTCAAAAGCTGGGTTAATGGAGCTATACGACATCGTTGACATGGACAACGCATCCTTCGATTTGAAAGAAAGCACAAAAAAAGACACCGGGGACACCGTCAATCCTTCTGACGAAGAAAGCGATGGAAATCCCGATACCATTTATACTGTGCCCGATTTCGCGGAAGATGTCAACCCCTCGCGCAAAAATTCTTTGCCGGCTTCTTCCGTCGCGCCCGACCTGTATGCCTACGCGAGCAAACAGGAGGGCTTTTCGTCTTTGCGCGCATCGTTTACAGAAAGCGTCATTCGTGCTAAAATAAACGGATATGATAGGGATGAGTGGGCGTATACGGATTCTGGGGATCGACCCCGGCTATGCCATCCTCGGCTACGGCGTGATCGACGTGTCGGGCGCGAAAAGCACGGCCGTGGATTACGGCGTTATCGAAACCACGCCGAACGAACCGTTCCCCGCGCGCCTGAACCGCCTGTACGACGGCGTATGCGCGCTGATTCGGCTGTATGAGCCCGATCAGGCGGTGTTCGAGGAGCTGTTTTTTTGGCGGAACACGACCACGGCGTTTGCCGTCGGCGCGGGGCGGGGGGTAGCGATACTCGCCGCGCAGCAGGCGGGGCTTCCGCTCTATGAGTATACACCCATGCAGATCAAGCTCGCGGTTACGGGCGATGGGCATGCCGATAAGCGCGGCGTGCAGCAGATGGTCAAGCTGCTGCTTTCGCTCGAACGCGTGCCTAAGCCGGACGACGCGGCGGACGCGCTCGCGGCGGCGATTTGTCACGGCGGCGTGGTCGGGCCGGCTGCGGAGGAGTTTCGCATCAAGTAAGAAAAGCCTTCGAGCAAGAAAAGCCTTCGAGGCAAAGGGGGATGCGGTTTGTACGCATACATCAGCGGCGTTGTGGACGAGGTTTTATCCGATCGTGCGGTCGTGGAAGCGTGCGGCGTGGGATACGAGCTGCTTTGCAGCGCGAACACGCTTCATCGGCTCGTTGCGGGGGAAAAGAGCAAGCTGTATACGCATTTGCACCTTGCCGACGGCGTCATGGCGCTTTACGGCTTTGCCGAAACGGGCGAGCGGGATATGTTTCGCAGACTGATTTCGGTTACGCGCGTCGGGCCGAAGCTCGCGCTTTCCGTGCTTTCCAAGCTTACGCCGCGGGACGTCGCCGCCGCGATTGTTACGAACAACGCCGCCGCGTTCGACCGCGTGCCGGGCATGGGGCAAAAAACCGCGCAGCGGGTGCTGCTCGAGCTCAAAGAGCGTGTCGGCACGGAGAATATGATCGCGAGCGAGGGCGTTTTGACGGATGCGTCCGACCTGCGCGCGGAGGCGGTCGCGGCGCTCGTTTCGCTGGGCTACGACGGGCTTTCCGCAGGCAAGGCGGTCACTGCGGTCGAAAAAACGGACAGCGTGGAGAGCATCCTTACCGCCGCGCTGCGGCTGCTTGCCAAGAAATAAACTGCGAACGGAGCGGAAATGGAAGATCGGCTCATTAGTTCGTCCATGCGGGAGGACGAGCAAAAAACGGAATACTCGCTGCGGCCGCATCAGCTTGCCGAATACATCGGGCAGGACGCGGTCAAGGAGCATATGCGCATCTATATCGACGCGGCAAAGCGGCGCGGCGAACCGCTCGACCATGCGCTTTTATACGGCCCGCCGGGGCTTGGAAAAACGACGCTTGCGGGCATTATCGCCAACGAGATGGGCGTTTCCCTGCGCATCACGAGCGGCCCCGCCATTACGCACGCGGGCGACCTCGCGGCGCTTTTGACGAATCTCTCGCCGGGCGACGTGCTGTTTATCGACGAGATCCATCGCCTGAACGCGAACGTCGAGGAGGTTCTGTATCCCGCGATGGAGGATTTCGCGCTGGACATCATCATCGGCAAAGGCCCGTCCGCGCGAAGCATCCGCCTCGACTTGCCGCGCTTTACGCTCGTCGGCGCAACCACGCGCATGGGGCTTTTGACGTCGCCTCTGCGCGATCGGTTCGGCATCAAGGAACAGCTTGCCATGTATGAGCCCGAGGCGCTTTGCGAGATTATCGTGCGCTCCGCGGGCATTTTGGGCATACAGATTACCGATGAGGGCGCGATTGAAATCGGCAGCCGTTCGCGCGGAACGCCGCGCATCGCCAACCGTCTGTTAAGGCGCATACGCGACTATGCCGAGGTGCGCAAGGACGGCTTTGTGGACATCGTCGCGGCGCGAGAAGGCCTCGATATGCTCGGCGTGGACGAACTGGGGCTGGACGCGGTGGATCGCCGTATGCTCGAAACGATGATCGTCAAGTTCGGCGGCAGACCCGTCGGGCTGGATACCGTTGCGGCGGCGACGGGCGAGGACGCGACGACGATTGAGGACGTTTACGAGCCGTATCTGTTGCAGCTGGGCTTTATCGCGCGAACGCCGCGCGGGCGTATCGTACTGCCCGCGGGCTATGCGCATATGGGATACAAGGCCGACTCCGCGCAGTTGAAGCTCGAGGTCGAAACATGAAGCGCGCGATTCATCAGGCGCGCCCTTGCAGACATGGTTTGGAAAAGGCCATCCCCAATTCCCGAAGAAAGGAAAGGTCATAAGGATGAGACGGAAAGAAATGCAGCAGCTTTTGGAGGAGCGTTCCGAGCGAATCGCGCTTTTGGAATCGCGCATCGACAATTTGGAGCAGCTCATCGACGGCTATCGCTCGCGCGAGCAATCCGTGATCGACGCATTGAGCCATGCGCATATGAGCGCGAAGGAGACCGTATCAAAGGCGCAAAGCGAGGCGAAAGCGCTCCTGCAAAGCGCGGAGGAGCGCGCCTGTCAAACGCTGAACGAGGCGGAGAAGAAGAGCGGCGCGCAGATTGCCGCCGCATGCGCGGAGAGCGAGCGCATCCTGGCGCAAGCCGAGGCGTCCGCCGCCGAGTATCAAGCGACGTTCGCTTCGTATAACGCCATTTTGGAGCGCAGCGCGGCGCAGGCGCAGGAGACCGCAAGCCAATATGCGGCGTTTCTGGCGAAGCGCAAGCTGGACGCGCCCGCGTTTGCCGAAACGGACGCGCCCGAAGCGGCAAAAAAAGCGGCGGGCGCTATGCCCGATCCGAGCGACGACCCCGCGCAGCTTATGCACAACATCTACCGCTTGCAGGGGCGCGATGTTCCCGAGCCCGCGCCGAAGGCGCAGGTCGCGCCCGAAACCGAGCCGGAACCTGCGCCTGCGATCGAGCCCGAGCCCACGCCTGTTGAAGCGGAAATGACCGAGGTCGAGATCGAAACCGAACCGGAGCCCGCGCCCGTTTGCGCCGCGAAGGAAGCGAGCGGGGAGGATGCCGCAGAGCAGGCAAGCGGGGAGGACGCGTTTGTTGCGTCCGTTATGCCCGAGGAGGACGAATGTGCGGCGGAGGCATACGAGCCGGAAGCGGTCGAGGTGCGCGAATGGGAGCCCGAGCAGGACGTTCCCGAATGGGAGCCCGCGCCGGACGATCTGCCGCGCGCGAACGCGCTTACGCCGGACGACGAGGGAGCGGACGACGGCGACGTGTCGCTGGATGATCTGCTGGACGAGATCATCAAGGCGGGGAAGTGAATTCCCCCTGCGGCCTGAAAGGAAGGAGACGCGCTTATGAACCTGAAAAATATCGATCGAAAGCAGCTGATTCTGGGCTTGTGCTGCTTTGGGGGAACGATTCTGATCACGTCGCTTTTGCGCATCAAAATGCCGTTTACCTATCCGCTGGGGCGTCAGCAGGTGCCCGCAGGCGTATACATGACGCTGGGCGACATCTGTGTGTTTCCCTCCGTGCTGCTGCTCGGCGTTCCGTGGGGCATGATCGTGTTTGCCGTGGGTTCGGCGCTTGCGGATCTCATCGTCGGCAGCAAGGTGTTCATCATGGGCACGCTGCTCATCAAGGCGGCAATGGCGCTGTTCGTCGCCGCGTTTTGCATCAAGTGCGACGATTGGCGAAAGTCCTTCGTTATCGCGTTTATGACCGAAGGAATCATGCTGCTTGGCTACTTTATTTTTGATTTGCTGATTCTGCGGGAATTCAAGGTCGCAGGGCTTGCGCTGCTCAGCGATTTGGGACAGGCTGTGGCGTGCGGCGCGCTGGGCGGCGTTATTTTGCGGTATCTGCCCGTAATGGACCCGAACAAGCTGCTGAACGTGCGGCGCGCGCCGAAGGAACGGGAGGATTAGCCGATATGCGCCTGACCGTTTTGGGTCGATACGGGCCGTATCCACGCGCGGACGGCGCCTGCTCGGGCTATCTGCTCGAGGAGGGGGAAACGCGCGTTTTACTGGACTGCGGCGCGGGCACGTTTTCGCGGCTCGTTTCGTTTGCCCGGCCCGAATCGCTGGACGCGGCGCTGATTTCGCATTTGCATTACGACCATTGCTCGGATCTGTTCGTGCTTGGCTACGCGCTGGAACAGACCGCAAAGCGCCCGCCGCTGCCCGTGTACGCGCCCGACGAGCCGAAGCAGACGCTTTTACCGCTCGCGCAAAAGAGCGTTTTCTCGCTCCAAACGATAAAAAGCGGCGACACGCTCACGATCGGCGAGTTGACGATTCGCTTTCACGCGATGGCGCATCCCGTTTTGACGCTGGGCATGGAGATCGCGTCCGAAAGCGGGAAAAGGCTGTTTTATACGGGCGATACGGGCGAATTTGACGGCCTCTGCGCGCTGATAAGGGGCGCGGACGCGCTGCTTTGCGACGCGTGCTTTTTAGACGCGGACGCGCGCGCGCATGCGCCGCACCTGACCGCGCGGCAGGCGGGACGTATCGCGCGGGAGACGGGGGTCAAAACGCTGTATCTCACGCATTTGTGGGGCGGCGGAGATACCGAAGCGGACGTACAAAAAGAGGTTGACTTTACCCATGCAATTGTGGTACAAGAACGTGGGCAATATGAGATTTAACAGATATCAATAAACAACGGAGGATAACAGCATGGCAAAAAAGACGATTGAAGACGTCGATGTAAACGGAAAACGCGTATTGGTGCGCGTGGATTTCAACGTGCCGCTCGCCGAGGACGGAACGGTTTCCGACGATAAGCGCATCGTTGCGGCGCTGCCGACCATTCGATACCTGCTCGACCACAACGCGAAGGTGATTCTTTGCTCGCATCTCGGGCGTCCGAAGGGAAAGTTCGACCCGAAGTTTTCGCTTGCCCCTGTCGGCGCGCGCCTGAGCGAGCTGCTGCCCGACACAAAGATTTGGCTGGCGGACGACGTGATCGGCGAATCCGCGCACACCGCGATCGACGATATGCAGCCGGGCGAGATCGTGCTGCTTGAAAACGTGCGCTTTCATGCCGAGGAGGAGAAGAACGACCCTACGTTTGCAAAGGAGCTTGCGAGCCTTGCCGAGCTGTATGTGTCCGACGCGTTCGGAACCGTGCATCGCGCGCACGCGTCCACCGCGGGCGTCGCAGCGTATCTGCCCGCCGTCGCCGGCTTTTTGATCGGCAAGGAGCTGGGCGTGATGGGTAAGGCGCTGGATGATCCGGAGCGTCCGTTCGTCGCTATTCTGGGCGGCGCGAAGGTTGCGGACAAGATCGGCGTGATCACGAACTTGCTCGAAAAGTGCGATTCCCTGATCATCGGCGGCGGCATGGCGTATACCTTCTTCAAGGCGAAGGGCTACGAGATCGGCACGTCGCTTTTGGACGCGGATTCCATCGAGCTTGCGGGGCGGCTCATGGCGCGCGCCTCGGAAAAGGGCGTAAAGCTGCTTTTGCCGATTGATAACGTGGTCGCCAAGGAGTTCTCCGCCGACGCGGAGCATAAGGTCGTCGATTCGGATAAGATCCCCGCGGACTGGATGGGCATGGACATCGGCCCCAAGACCGCGGAGCTTTTCCGCGAAACGATTCTCGCGGCAAAGACGGTGATTTGGAACGGGCCTATGGGCGTGTTCGAGTTCCCAGCGTTTGCAGAGGGAACGAAGCGCGTTGCCGCCGCCTGCGCGGATTGTGAAGGCGTTACCATCATCGGGGGCGGCGATTCCGCGTCCGCCGTCAAGAAGCTCGGCTTTGCGAGCAAGATGACGCATATTTCCACGGGCGGCGGCGCGTCGCTCGAGTTTCTTGAGGGAAAGACGCTGCCCGGCGTGGCGGTTTTGAACGACAAGTAAGGAAGACGGTTTTTGCCAAGCGGAGAAGCAACAACGTTTTCCGCTTGGCAGGAAGGCGCACAACGTTTTTGTGCGGCAGGTTTGTTTCTTTTGCTTCTTTTCTTGATCACAGAAAAAGGAGAACGAAGCCCGTTTCTTTTGCTTCTTTTCTTCCGAAAGAAAAGAAGAAGAGCGTTTGTTTCTTTTGCTTCTTTTCTTCCGAAAAGACAAAGAAGAGAAAAGCCGGATGAAGGAGAAAAAATATGCGCAAACCCATTATTGCGGGAAACTGGAAAATGAACATGACGCCGGGCGAGGCGGAACGATTGATCGTTGAACTGATTCCGCTGGTCGCGGACGCTGCGTGCGACGTGGTTGTCTGCCCGCCGTATGTGGATCTGCCCACGGTGGCGAAGCTGCTCGTCGGCACCAATATCGCGCTCGGCGCGCAGAGCATCCATTGGGCGCCCAAGGGCGCGTTTACGGGCGAAATCAGCGCAGATATGCTGCTTTCCGTCGGCGTTCGATACGCGATTGTCGGGCACAGCGAACGCAGGCAGTATTTCGGCGAAACGGACGAAACGGTCAACAAGCGCGCGAAAGCGGCGCTCGAAGCGGGCGTCACGCCGATCATCTGCGTGGGCGAAACGCTGGAACAGCGCGAAAAGGGCGTAACGGATGCGATCGTAAGCAAGCAGACCACGGCGGCGCTCGCGGGATTCGAAGCGGATGAGGTCAAGAAGGTCGTCATCGCCTACGAACCCATCTGGGCGATCGGCACGGGCAAAACCGCGACGAGCGAGGACGCCAACGCAACGATCAAGGTCATTCGCAACGCGATTCGGAGCGTTTACGGTACGGAGGTCGCGGAGGCGGTTCGCATCCAGTACGGCGGAAGCATGAATCCGAAGAACGCGTCGGAGCTCATGGCGATGCCCGAGATCGACGGCGGTCTGATCGGCGGCGCAAGCCTGAAAAGCGAAGATTTTTCCAAGGTGGTTCATTTTTGATGACAAAACCCATTACGGCATTGATTATCCTCGACGGCTTCGGCATGAGCGGGGAAACGGCGTTTAACGCCATCCGCGCGGACGGCGCGAAGAACATCACGCGGCTGTGGAACGCCTATCCGCATACGACGATCGCGGCAAGCGGCATGGACGTTGGGCTGCCCGAGGGGCAGATGGGAAACTCCGAGGTGGGGCATCTGAACATCGGCGCGGGCAGGATCGTGTATCAGGAGTTCACGCGCATCAGCAAGTCCATCAGCGACGGGGATTTCTTTGAAAACCCCGCGTTTTTGGCGGCGATCGAGAACTGCAAGGCGCATGATTCCGCGCTGCATCTCATGGGGCTTTGCTCGGACGGGGGCGTGCATTCGCACCTGACGCATCTGTATGCGCTCGTGAAGCTCACGCGCGACAAGGGGCTGAAAAAGGTCTATGTGCATTGCTTCATGGACGGGCGCGACGTGCCGCCCTCGAGCGGCGCGCATTTCGTCAAGCAGGTGGACGACGAGCTCGTCAAGCTCGGCTGCGGCAAGATCGCAACGGTCATGGGCCGCTACTATGCGATGGATCGCGACAACCGCTTCGAGCGCGTGGAAAAGGCGTATGCCGCGCTGACGTACGGCGAGGGCGAGACGGCGCTTTCCGCGGAGGAAGCGATGCGGCAAAGCTACGAGCGCGGCGATACGGACGAATTCGTCAAGCCCACGGTGATTTTGACCGACGGCAAGCCCACGGCGACGATTTCGGCAAACGACAGCGTGATCTTCTACAATTTCCGCCCCGACCGCGCAAGGGAGATCACCCGCAGCTATATCTTTGCGGATTTCGACGGTTTCCCGCGCAGAAACGGCTGCTTCCCGCTTTGCTACGTCTGCATGACGCAGTATGACAAAACGTTCGGCGAGCGCGTGTTGGTCGCGTTCGCGCCGCAATCGCTCGATCATACGCTCGGCGCGTATTTGGCTTCGTGCGGCAAAACGCAGCTCCGCATCGCGGAAACGGAGAAGTATGCGCATGTCACGTTCTTCTTCAGCGGCGGCGTGGAAGCGCCGAATCCGAACGAGGATCGCTGCCTCATCCCGTCGCCCAAGGTCGCAACGTACGATTTGAAGCCCGAGATGAGCGCGTATGAGGTCGCCGAGGAGGCGGTCAAGCGCATCGAGAGCGGCAAGTATGACGTCATGATCCTGAACTTCGCCAACCCCGACATGGTCGGGCATACGGGCGTGATGGAGGCGGCGACGAAAGCGGTGCATACGGTTGACGCATGCGCGGCCAAGGTGGTGGAGGCGATTCTGAAAACAGGCGGGCGCTGCATCATTACGGCGGATCACGGCAACTGCGAGAAGATGTGGGACGCGGCGGAGAACGCGCCGTTTACCGCGCACACGACCAATCCCGTACCCTGCATCTATGTAAACGATCACGACCGCGCGGCCAAGCTGCGCGAAGGCGGCAGGCTGTCCGACCTTGCGCCAACGCTTTTGACCCTGCTTCATCTGCCCATACCGAAGGAAATGACGGGAAAATCATTGATCGTCGGCTGAGAAACGGCGCATTATGGGCGAAAAACCGGGGCTTTGCGCTTGCAAATGCGCATGGAACATGGTATAATGCTCGCGCTGTCAAATAAACGACGCGCCGATTGCGGAAAGCCCGCGCTCGACGCTTGATCGGAGGAAGAATCCTATGGAAGTCGTAGCCCTCATCATCAAAATCGCGCTGGTCGTGATTTCCGTGCTGCTTGTCACCGTCGTGCTTCTGCAAAAGAGCAAAAGCGGCGGCATGGGCGCTGCGTTTGGCGGAGACACCCAGTCCTTTACGGCAA
Organism: uncultured Oscillospiraceae bacterium; assembly: GCA_964495255.1. Lineage (GTDB taxonomy): Bacteria > Bacillota > Clostridia > Christensenellales > CAG-138 > UBA7703. Next base: position 42,142 of record CAZBVC010000011.1, on the reverse strand, counting down.
AGGGCAAGGCGGCGGGGCGCGAAGCGCTGCTCAAAAAGCTCACGATCATTCTTGCGATCGTGATGGGCGTGCTCGCGTTGGTTCTCACCATCTTCGAGTAATTCGAAACGTCAAACAAAACGGCGCGTTCCGATTCGGACGCGCTTTTTTGCTTGCTTTTTTTGCATGAAACGTACGAAATAGGGTTTTCGGCGCATCCGCTTTCTTCTCTCGATTCTTCCGCGTTTGCCTTGCCTCCTTTTGCGCCCAAATTCTATTCTCATGCAGCGTCGCGCCAAATCGCCGCTTTTTTCCATATGGAGCGCTTGCATAATAGGGACTGTTGCAATACAATACTAATTACGGCGTGCGCCGAGCATATCAAAACGGGGGTAAAGGAAGCAGTATGCAAAAGTTTTCGGAGATTGAATATAAGCGGCCCGACATGGGAGCCATCAAAAAATGCTACAAAAAGCAGCTTTCCATCCTGAAAAAAGCGAAATCCTACGAGGAGATGAAGCAGGCGTTCTTCGCCATCCAGGACACGCTCTCCGACGCGGAAACGACGTATGTGGTCGCCAGCATCCGCAACACGCTCGACACGACCGACAAGTTTTACGACGGCGAGATGCAGTTTTTCAACCGTGCGCTCGCCATGCTGATGCCGCTGATGAAGGAAGCGACCACCGCGCTGCTGAATTCTCCGTTCCGCGCGCAGTTTGAGGCGGAATACGGCAAGCAGATCTTTTCTCTCGGCGAGATGCAATGCAGGATCCAGTCCAAGAAGATCATCCCCGACCTGATCGCGCAGGGCAAGATCGAGAACGAGTATAAGAAAACCGCCGCGGCCTGCAAGGTCACCTTCCGCGGCGAGGAATGCAACTTTTACGGTCTGCTCAAACATATGGAAAGCGCCGACCGCGACGAGCGCAGGGAAGCGTATCTCGCCTGGGCGAAGCTGTATGAGGACGCGTCCGAAAAGCTCGATCGCCAGTTTGACAAGCTGGTCAAGCTGCGCGTTAAAATGGCAAAGAAGCTCGGGCTTCCCGGCGGCTTTACCGAGATGGGCTATCTCGGAATGTCCCGCGCGGACTATAAGCCCGAGGACGTCGCAAAGTTCCGCGAGCAGGTGAGAACGATCATCGTGCCCGCCGTTTGGGAACTGCGCAAAAAGCAGGCGGCGCGTCTCGGCGTGGACAAGCTCAAATATTACGACGAAACCTGCGTTTTCCCCGACGGCAACGCAGACCCCATCGGCGGCGTGAAGGAGCTTGTGCCGATCGCCAAGGAGATGTACCGCAGCATATCCAAGGAAACGGGCGAGTTTTTCGACTTTATGTGCGAGCATGAGCTGTTCGACCTTGATACGCATCCCGGCAAGCATTTGGGCGGCTATTGCACCTATTTGCCCAAATACAAAGCGCCGTTTATCTTCTCCAACTTCAACGGCACTGCGGCGGATTACGGCGTGCTCACGCACGAGGCGGGTCACGCGTTCGAGGGCTTTGTGGCCATGCGCTGCCAGCCCATATTGGATTATATGAGCTCCACCAGCGAGGTCAACGAGATTCACTCCATGACCATGGAGCATTTCGCCTACCCCTACATGAAGGATTTCTTCGGCGAGGAGAATGTGCAAAAGGCGAAGTACGCGCATTTGTACGAGGCGCTCTCCGCCATTCCGTATTTGGTCAGCGTAGACGAGTTTCAGCATCGCGTATACGAAAAGCCCGACATGAAGGCGAAGGAGCGCCGCGCCGTTTGGCACGAGATCGAGCAGAAATACATGCCGTGGCGCGATTATGACGGCGTTTCCTTCCTCGAAGAGGGCGGATTCTGGATGCAAAAGCAGCATATCTTCCTGTATCCGTTCTACTATGTGGATTATGCGCTCGCGCAGACCTGCGCGTTTGAGCTTTACGGCACGATGAAAAACGACTATGCCGCCGCTTGGGAATCCTACATGAAGCTCTGCCGCGCGGGCGGAAGCCGCGGTTATTTCGAGCTGCTCGAGCTTGCGGGGCTGAAAAATCCGTTCGTCGAAGGCACGGTGGAAAGCGCCGTTCGCCACGTCATCGACGAGCTAAACGCCTTCCCGTATTAAGGCGTTTCCCTTCTTTCTCTTGCAGGAGAAAGAAACAAAGAGAACCGCATTTGCCATGCGCAGGAAAAAGGAGTTCCGCCTAAAATCCGAACTCCTTTTATATTGTCGAAAGGTTGAAGCTCTCTTGCTTTTCATATTGAAAGGAAAAAGAAGCCATGCTTTCTGCCCGGCTCCTTTTTTATCGGCATAAGGTTGAAGTTCTCTTGCTTCTTCTCTTTCAAGAGAAGAAGCGTTTCCCCTATATTTCGAGCGTCAAACCGACGCCGACCTCGCAAACGTTCAGCGCTTGCATGAGCGCCGCCTTGACGGCAAGCGACGTGCAATGACAGGGATAGATGCTTCCGTCGATCAGCTGTAAAAGCGCCGCGGCGGTCGCGTTTGTGCGCTCGTCGGCGTCAAACAGATGAAACCCGCCAAGCGCGCCGCAGATTTGTCCGCTTTCCGAAAGCGACTTTGCGTAGGCGACGGTATTGCAAATACCCGCGTGCGCGCAGCCCGTTACGACGAAACCGCCGCGTTCGCCCGCCAGCAGTAAGCTCGTATCGTCAAGCACATCGTCCGCGCGCCACGCGCCGTCGTCATCCAACCTCGTGCCGACGCTTCGCCCGTCCTCAAACGGATAGATGCGCGGGATACGCCCCAAAAAGAGCGTATGCTCGGCGACGCGCACGGGCGATTGGGAAAAATGCGGCTCGACGCGCGCGGGCAGGTCGCCCGATCGAATCGGCGCGCCGACGGACAACCCCTCGTTTTTGCGCTCTGCAAACGCCAAGGGGTCGCAAAAAAGCCGTAACGGCTGCGTCGTATACTTGAAAAGCGCAATAAGCCCGCCCGTATGATCGTTATGCCCATGGGACAGTACAACGTCCGTGACGCGGGCAAGGTCGATTCCCATAGCGCGCGCGTTTTGCAGGAATACGTCCGAATAGCCCGTGTCGAACAGAATCATCCGTCCGCCGTCCTCGATCAGGCAGCAGAACGCGGGTTCGCCGAGATAGTAACGATCGATATAGGTGTTGTTATCCGTCAATACGGTCAGCTTCACAGAAACGCCCCCGTTCCGTCCAGCAGCGCGCGCGCCATGTCGAATTCGTATTGCAGCCCGTATAAAAGCGCGTCCTCGTCCATGCGATAGCGCGGATTGTGATGCGGAAACACGCAGCCCTTTTCCAAATTGCGCGTGCCAAGCTCAACAAAAAAACCGGGCCTGTTTTCCAGAAAGTAAGCGTAATCCTCGCCCGGCATGATCGAACCGATCGAAAGACAGCGCTCCGTACCGAATCGGTTACAAATCTGTGTTTCGGCGAGCGCGGTCAGCCTTTCGTCGTTCTCCACGGATGGATAGCCCGCTTCCCACGCAAACGCGCAGGAACAGCCATGCGCCCGGCATACGCCCTCGCAGATCTCGCGCGCGATCGTCTCGATCCTTTGCCGCGTCTCTTTGCCGAACGAGCGAACGGACACGCTCAGCGTCACGTCGTTCGGAATGACGTTGTACGCCGTGCCGCCATGCACCTCGCAAACCGAAACCACCGCCTGTTCGCTTGCCGCGAGCCTGCGCGAAACGATGCTTTGCAGGCAGGTAATGATCTCCGCCGCCGCCGGCACCGGATCCGCGCATTGCTCGGGAAAGGCGCAGTGTCCGCCCTTGCCAAGCACCTTGATCGTGAAGCGGTCGACCGCCGCGGTGAGCACGCCCGCCTTTACGCCGAATACGCCCGTATCGAAATTGCTCGAAAGATGCAGCCCAAGCATCGCGTCAACGCCGTCTGCCGCGCCCGCGCGCGCCATCTCGATCGCTCCGCCCGGCGGAAGCTCCTCCGCGTGCTGAAAAAAGAGGCGTATTTCGCCGCAAAACTCGTTTTTTGCGCCCTGCAACAGCGCCGCGAGCGCAAGCAGTATGCTCGCGTGCCCGTCATGCCCGCAGGCGTGCATCACGCCCGCGTTTTTGGAGCGAAACGGCAGGTCGTTCTCCTCCGTGATCGGCAGCGCGTCGATATCCGCGCGCACGCCGAGAACAAAGGCTTTGCCCGCCTTCTCGCCGCGGATATGCGCGACAAGCCCCGTTTTCGTGGGCTTGCCGATCTCGTTTACGCCAAGACGGAGAAGCTCGCGTTCGAGATAGTCGGTCGTAAGCGTTTCTTCAAACGACAGCTCCGCGTTCTCATGCAAATACCTGCGCCAACAGAGAAGCTGTTCTTCGAGCGCGAGCACCCGCGCGTCAAAATTCGGTTTTTCCATCCTGTCCTTCCCTCGCATGGTCGTATGGCGTGACGGCGACCTTGACGCAGCCGTCCCTTTGCGCGGCGAACGTTTCATACGCGCCCATCACGTCGTTCAGCGGCACGCGATGCGTGAGAAGATACGTCGTATCCAGCATGCCCGCCGCGATGAGCCGCAGGATATCTGCGCACTTGTTCGCGTCCACACCGCCCGTTTTGAACGTCAGATTCTTGCCGTACATCTCGTTCAGCGGCAGCGTCTGCGGGCTTTCATACAACGCAACCACCACCACGACCGCGTTTGGGCGCGCGAGCTGCCACGCGGTTTGAAACGTATTTTTCGCGCCCGCCACCTCAAACACAACGTCCGCGCCGCGCCCGTTTGTACATTCGCGAACGACGGAAAGCGCGTCCTCCGTCGTCGGATTGACCGTAACGTCGCAAAGCCCGTGCGTCTTTGCCAAGGCGAGCCGTTCGTTGGAAACGTCGATCGCAATCAGCTTTGCGGGGCCGTACAGCCGTGCGGACATCATCGTGCAAAGCCCCGTGGGGCCCGCGCCGAGCACGCAAACCACGTCCGCAGGACGAATTTCGCCCTGCTCCGCCGCCCAATACCCCGTTGCGAGCACGTCTCCGACCAAAAGCGCCTGCTCGTTCGTTACGTCGGGCGGAATCAGATTCAGGCCGTTGTCCGCCAGCGGTACGCGGCAAAACTCCGCCTGTCCGCCGTTGATGCGGCAGCCGAGCTCCCAGCCGCCCGATGTGCAGTTGTTGACAAAGCCGCGGCGGCAGAAGAAACAGTCTCCGCAGAACGTTTCCACGTTCACCGCCACGCGGTCGCCGACCGAAAACCTTTTTACCGCGCTTCCGACCTCCTCCACCACGCCGACGAACTCATGCCCGAGCGCCGTGCCGACCTTGGCGCGCGGCACCGCGCCCGCCCGAATATGCAAATCGGACGCGCAGATGGACGCGAGCGTCACGCGCACAATCGCATCGCGCGGATCCAAGATGCGCGGCATGGGAATCTCGCAAAGCGCAACGCGTCCCTTTTCTTGATAAACGACAGCTTTCATGATCCGTTTGTCTCCTTTTCCCTCAAAATGTTTCGGCAAGGTCGATTGCGGCTGACTTTGCGCGGCAAAGAATCGCCTCATACGGCTCCTCCATCAAATCCAAGCCGTCCGCCGCCACGCAGGCAAACTGCGGAATGCCGAAAAAATCCGCCATGTCCGAGCAATATTTCTTCCCGTTGTCCTGCGCCAAGGAATCATACGCCCCGCCGCGCGTGGTTAAATAGAGCAGCTTTTCCGCCTTGCAAACGCCGAAGCAGCCGTTTTGCGCGTCGCAGCCGAACGTGATCCCCTGCACGGAGACGTTCTCGAAATAGATCTTCAAAAGCGCGGGGAAGCTCAAATCCCAGAACGGCGCGGCGATTACGATGCGATCGGCGTCGGCGAACGTATGCGCGTAGCGAAAGCGCGGATGCGTCAGCTCACCCGCTTGCAGCAGCCTCTCGCGCTGCAAAAAGAAATCGCCGACGAGCGGAAAAAGCGGCTCTTCGGTCAAATACAGCCGCGAAACGGAAACGTCGTCCCGCCGCTCCAAAGCGCCCAAAAACGCGTTCGCCAGCGCGCGCGTGCGTGAGCTTTCACCGCGGATGCAACAGTCGATATACAATACGTTCGTCATGCTTTTCTCCCTCTTTTTCGCAGTAAGCTCATTTCCAGCCGCCCCATGCGCCGATCTCGCCCAGCGTATGATCGGAAAGCGCCGCTTCGGTTTCTTCCCTCGTGGGAATCGAATCCGCCGCGCCCGGTCTTTGGACGGTCAAAGCCGCCGCCGCTGCGGACAAGCGCATCGCGTCCTCGAGCTTTTCGCCGTTTAGCAGCGCGTTGAGGAAGCAGCCCGAATAGGTGTCGCCCGCTGCGGTCGTATCCACGGCGGAAACGCGATAGCTGCCCGCGTAGGCGTATGCCCCGTCTGAAAGGCAGACCGTGCCGCGCTTACCGAGCGTCAAAAGCACGTTGAGCTTCGGATACGCCCGATGCAGCGTCGGCAGAATATCCGCCTCGTGCGCGCACGAAGCAAGCCCCGCGCCCTCAACCTCGTTGACGATCAGCCAATCCAGCTTGTCGAGCGGATACCGTTTGACCGCGTCGTTCATGGGCGCCGCATTGAGCACGCTCATAAGCCCCCGCGCGTGCGCCCGCTCGATGATAGCGCCGACCAGGTTCGTTTCGTTCTGCATGAGCACCGCGCCATCCGTTCCAAACGCGTCCAGCACGCGGTCGATATACGCCTCTGTCAGGCTTTGGTTCGTGCCGCCGTAAAGCAGGATGCAGTTTTGCCCCGCGTCGTCCACCTCGATAATCGCATGACCCGACGGCGCGTCGCAATGCCATAAGAGCGAGCAGTCCACGCCGTTTTCTTCCAGCTTGTCGGAAAGGAAAGCGCCGTTATTTCCAACCATGCCCGCGTGAAACACGCTTGCGCCCGCGCGCGCCGCCGCGATGGATTGGTTTAGCCCCTTGCCGCCGCAGTTGATCAAAAAGCTCTTGCAGCTTTTCGTTTCCGCGGGACGCACAAACGCATCCACGCGATACACATAATCGATGTTGAGCGAGCCGAAGTTCAAAATGCGTGCCATATCCTATGCTTCCTTTGCCTGCGTATTTTAGATGCGCGCGCCGTTGCGCTTCGCGCGAAAACGCACTATAATATCTTTATATTGTAGCATATTTCGGAAAGGATTTCAGCTCATGAGCGATCTCACGCCGCATATTCGACTTGACGCCTCCGTAAACGCGCATTGCGCCCTCCTGCCCGGCGACCCCGCGCGGCTCGACCGCATCAAACCCTTCCTCTCAAACGTAAGGGAGCTTGCCTATAACCGCGAATACCGTTCGCTGGTCGGAACGTACAACGGCGTAAAGGTGCTCGCCGTTTCAACGGGCATCGGCGGCGCGTCCGCCGGCATCGCCGTGGAGGAGCTCAAAAGCATCGGCGTAACCGTCATGGTGCGCATCGGAAGCTGCGGCAGCTTGCAGCGCGAGGTTAAGCTCGGCGATTTGATCCTCGTTTCGGGCGCGGTGCGCGACGACGGCGCGAGCAAAACCTATATCGACCCCATGTTCCCCGCCGTACCCGACACAAATCTGCTCTTTGCCGCCGTCGAAGCCGCAAAAAGGCGCGGCTTTTCTTACCATGTCGGCGTCGCTCGCAGTCACGACAGCTTCTATACGGACTTTGAGGACGAGAAGCACGCGTTTTGGTCTGCGCGCGGCGTGCTCGGTTCGGATATGGAAACTGCGGCGCTGTATACGATCGGGCGGCTGCGCGGCGTTCGTTGCATGAGCATTCTGAACAACGTCGTATCCTGCGAGGAGGACACGGCGGAAAGCATCGCCTCCTATGCCGACGGTGAAACGGCCGCCATGCGCGGCGAGGAGCATGAAATTCTGGTCGCGCTCGACGCTGCGACCGCGCTCTGACTGTAAGCCATATCAAGCGCCGCTTTCCGTCCCGCAAATGTAAAAGAAGGAGGCTGCCCGTGATCGGACAGTCTCCTTTGCTTTATGCCGCTCAATATTTTCCCATGAGCTCGAACACGCGCGCCTTGAACGCCTCGCGGTTCACGTCCGTAACGACCACGGCGTTATGCACGGGAAACTGCTTATCCGAATACAGATCGGTTACGGTTTTGCCGTAGGTGATTTTACCCTTGGTCTCCACGCGAACGCCCGCCTCATCGAACGAAAAGAGCGAATCGTCCAGCGCGTAAACGAGCGTCACGGGATCATGCATACACATGCCGCATAGGCCAAGGCTCAGCGAATAGCGCAGTACGCCCTGCGTCACGTCGCGCGCAAAGCGCGCCTGCTTCGAGCCGAGCGCGCCCAGCTCGTCGATCTCGGCGGGCGTAAAATACGCCTTCATCGTTACATCCAGCCCGCACATATGCACCGTGACGCCCGAGGTAAACACCATGTCCGCCGCCTCGGGATCGGCAAAGATGTTGAACTCCGCCGCGGGCGTAACGTTTCCGCCGACCGCCGCGCCGCCCATGACGACGATCTTTTTGACCAGCTTGGGTAAATCCTTATACTTTGCGAGCGCGAGGCCGAGGTTCGTAAGCGGGCCGATGGCGATTACGATCAGCTCGCCCGCATACGCCTTCGCCGCGGCATACAGCGCGTCATGCGCCTTTTCCGCTTCGGCTTGCCGTTTCGGCATGGGCAGATCGAGGTCGTTCAAGCCGTTTTGCCCATGCACATATGTCGCCGTGACCTGATTTCGGAGGAGGGGAACCGCAGCGCCTCTGTAAACGGGGGCGTCGCTTCCCGCAAGCTCCAACACGCGCAGGGCGTTGACCGTCGTTTTTTCGACCTCCACGTTGCCCGCGACGCTCGACACGCCGACGAGCTTCACGTCGTCCATCTTGCACGCCATCAAAAGCGCGAGCGCGTCGTCCACGCCCACGTCGCAGTCGATCCAAACGGGCGTCTGCTTCATGCTTTTTCGCCTCCTTTGCCGTAATACGCCGCCGCTTCGACGAGCAGATCGGCAAAACCGTCTCGGTCGATGCCCATGATGCAGGTTGCGTTCGGTTTTTGCTTGCGCACGCCGAGCCTGTCGCCTACCGTTGCGCCGCGGCAGTAGTCGCCCGCTGTCTCGATTTCGACATACATATCCCGCGTGGTCATCAATTCGGGCTTGACGAGCGCCGCAACGGCGACCGCGTCGTGTACGGGCGCGCCGGCATAGCCAAGGCCGCGATGGAAATTGTAGAAAAAGTCCAGCCACTCGGCGACGACCGTTGCAACGGGGTTTTTCAGCGCGCGAATCCGCTCGAAATCCGTGGGGAACACGAGCGCCTTCTCCGTTACGTCCAGCCCTGCCATCGTGATCGGCACGCCCGAGCGGAATACGATGTCCGCCGCCTCGGGATCGACCAAAATGTTAAACTCCGCCGCAGGCGTCCAGTTGCCGAAGTCGACGCCGCCGCCCATGAGATAGATATGGCGAATCTTCGGTTTCAGCTCGGGATAGAGCAGCAAAAGCGCCGCAACGTTCGTCAGCGGCCCTGTGGGAATCAGCGCGACGGGTTCGTCGCTCTCCGTCAGAACCTTTGCCATCAGCGCGCAGGCGTCCATGTCCACGGGCTGATGCTTCGGTTCGGGCAGGGCGGGGCCGTCCAAGCCCGACTGCCCATGCACGGTCGGCGCAATGATCGCATCCGCAATCAAAGGCTTGACGCGCCCCGCCGCAAGCGGAACGTCCAAGCCGATCAGCGTCATGATGCGGCCCGCGTTATAGGTCGTCTTTTCGATGGTTTGGTTGCCGCAAACCGAGGTTACGGCGCAAATGCGCAGCATGGGCGCGGCATTTGCCAACACCCATGCGATTGCGTCGTCATGACCCGGATCGCCGTCCAATATGACGGGAATCTTCCTCATGCGTTTTGTTCCTCCGTTGCTTTTGCGCGATGTTTTTTGACCTTTTTCAGCGTGCTCGCAGCATAGATCACAAGGCCGATGACCGTTACCACATACGGGATCAGCGAAACGAGATAGCTCGACACGCCCTGCAAGCCCGAAACCTTCGTGCGCAGCGCCTGCGCAAGCCCGAACAGCAGCGAGGAGAGCATTGCGCCGACGGGTTCGCCGCGCCCCATCGCCTGCGCCGCAAGCGCGATAAAGCCGCGCCCTGCGACCATGCCGGAGTTCCAGCCCTGCGAATAGTACATGGACATAAACGCGCCGCCCAAGCCCGCCAAAGCGCCCGAGATGGCGATTGCGATGTACTTGATCTTCAACACGCTGACGCCGACGCTCGAAGCCGCGTTGGGATTCTCGCCGACCGCGCGAATGTTGAGCCCCAGCGGCGTTTTGTATAGCAGCAGCCACATAAGCAGCACGAACAGGAACGCGATATACGTCAAAATCGCGTGCCCCGAAAGAATCTGTCCCAGAACGGGAATGTCCTTGATGAGAGGAATGTTTACCGTCGGGATCAGGATGTTCGGCGTGACCAGCGCGCCCGTGTTGCCGCGCATGCCCGTAAACATATACAGAAGGAAAATCGTGCCGCCCCCGCCGAGCATATTGACCGCGATGCCCGAGAGAATGATGTCCGTTTTGAGCTTGAGCGCGAAGAAGCCCATCATCAGTCCGAGCAGGATGCCGACGACCGTCGCCCCGATGACGCCGAGAAGCCAGCTCTGCGTCCAATAGCTGATCAGCACGCCGAAGAGCGCGGAGATCATCATCGTGCCCTCCAGGCCGATGTTGGTCACGCCCGCCTTTTCCGCTATGACCGCGCCGAGCGCCGCAAACAGGATCGGCGCCGTGATGCGGATCACCGCAAAGAGAAAATCCGCCTTGAATACCGCGTCGAGAAGTTGTTTAAACATGCGCTGCGCCTCCTTCCGCTTTGGGCGCCGAAACCTTGGCAAGATCCTCGCGCGTCGTTTTGACGACCAGCCGCTGCCGATAGCCCGACAGGAACTGTTCCGCGGCAAAGAAGAGGAAGATCGCCGCCTGAATGATATCGATCATCTCGCTCGGCACGTCGCAATAGGTCGCCATGAGCTGACAGCCCTTGTTGAGATAGGCGAGGAAGAACGCCGCAAGCGGAACCGCAGCGGGGTTGTTCTTTGCCAATATTGCGATTGTTACGCCCGTCCAGCCGTAGCCGGGCAGCTCCTTCCAAAGGAACGTGTTATAGCGCCCCAGCACCTCGATGCTGCCGCCCATGCCCGACAGCACGCCGCCGATGACCTGCGAAAGCACGATCGTCGAGCCGACCTTCATGCCGGAATAGCCCGAAAACGCCTTGTTGATGCCGATCATGCGAATGGCGTAGCCCCAGCGCGTTCGATACATGAACAGCGCCACGATCACGACAAACACGAGCGCCACAACAAACCCCCATGACAGCTTGCTGCCGCCCTTTACGATGGACGCGATGCGCGCCGTGTCCGCGAACGGATAGGTCTGCGTCGAGCCCTTGGAGCGGTCGGCAAAGTTATAGTTGAGGAAGTGCAGCACGATGTACATGATGATATAGTTGAGCATGAGGCTCGTAACCATCTCGCTCGCGCCGAGCTTGACCTTTAACAGCGCGGGAACCAGCATGATGAGCCCGCAGATCACGGACGCGATCAGCACGCAGACCACCGCGTGCAACCCCGTGTTCATCTTGATATAGACGCCGCAAAGCGCCGCGATGAAACCGCCCGCCATCACGCAGCCCTCGCCCGCCAGGTTGAACTGGTTGGACGAGAACATGACGCAAACCGCAAGCCCCGTGAAGATCGTCGGGATCATGGCGGCAAGTATCATGTAGAAGTTCTGCGTGTTGAACGACGCCGCGCCGCCTTTCAGATTAACAAGCGGCCCGATCAGCATGTACCGAAGCGCGGTCAGCGGCTGATCCGAGCAAAGGAAGATGAAGATCGTTCCGACGCCCAGCGCAAGCAGGATCGCCGCCGCGCCGCGCACGACCTCAAAGAGCAACATTCGTCTATTCTGCATGACAGACCCTCCCGATTTCCTCGTCGCTTTGGCGCTTGAGCCCAAGCATGTATTCGCCCATGACCATATCGTCCAGCTCGGAGGTGTCTTCAAAGTAGGCTGCGATTTTTCCGCCGTTGAGCACGATCAGGCTGTCCGAAAGCTCCATAACCTCGTTCAGATCGGCGGAAACGAGCAGCACCGCCGCGCCGTTTCGGGACAGCTCGACCAGCTTTTTGCGGATGAACTCCGTCGCGCCGACGTCGATGCCGCGCGTGGGCTGATCCGCGATAATCAGCGTCGGGTCGCTCGAAAACTCGCGCGCTACGACGACCTTTTGAATATTGCCGCCCGAAAGCATTTTCACCTGCTGCCGACCCGATTTGCAAAGAACCGTATATTCGGTAATCAGGCGGTCGCTTTCGGCATGAATCGCTTTCATGTCAAACAGCGGGCCGTGGTTGAACTGCTTCTTGAAGAAGCGGTCGGAGATCACGTTTTCCTCGATGGTCGCCGCGTCCGCGATGCCGTAGGTCATGCGATCCTCGGGAACGAGCGAAACGCCCAGCGCGCGGATGCGATCCTGCGACAGCCCGATGATTTTGCGCCCCTCGACGGTAGCCATGCCGCCGTCGGGCTTGTTCAGGCTGAACAGCATGTCCACAAGCTCGCGCTGCCCGTTGCCCTCGACGCCCGCTATGCCCAATATCTCGCCTTTTCTGACGGCAAACGAGATGCCGTCCAGCATACGCTTGCCCCATTCGTTCGTATAGGTCAGGTTTTCAACGCGCAAAACGACGTCCGTCGGCTGCGCCTTGTCCTTCTCAACCGTCAAAACGACGTCGCGCCCGACCATCAAGCGGGAGATCTCCTGCTCGGTAATCGACGCGGTCTCATAAACGCCCATGGACTTGCCGCCGCGCATAATCGTGAGGCGGTCGGTGATCTGCTTGATCTCCTTGAGCTTGTGGGAGATGAAGATGATCGTATAGCCCTGCTCCTTCAAATGAATCAGCTCGCGAAACAGCTCCACCGTCTCCTGCGTGGTCAAAACGGCGGTCGGCTCGTCCAGAATCAGAATCTTTGCGCCGCGCACGAGCGCTTTCAAAATTTCAACCTTTTGCTTCATGCCGACGGGAATGTCCATGACCTTCGCGTTAGGGTCGACATGAAGGTTGAACCGTTCGGCATACTCCTTCGTGATCTCGACCGCCTTCTTATAGTCGATGAACAAACCCGACTTCGTTGGCGTCATGCCGAGCACGATGTTCTCCGCGACCGTCAGGCTGGGCACAAGCATGAAATGCTGATGCACCATGCCGATTCCCTTCGAGATGGCGACGGTAGGCGACGAAAGCGATACCTTCTCCCCGTTGACGACAATCTCGCCCTCCGTCGGCTGCTCCAGCCCGAAAAGCATCTTCATCAAGGTGGACTTGCCCGCGCCGTTTTCGCCCATCAGCGCGTGGATCTCGCCGCGCCGCACGAAAAAATCGACGCTTTGGTTTGCGGCAATGCCGTTGGGATACACCTTGGTGATCCCCTTCATTTCTACGACGTATTCGTTTTGTTCCATAAGGATGGGTTCCTCGCTTATGATAGGATGCTGACCAACGCTGTCAGAATGCGGAAATACCGAACGGGGGAAACCGTTTTGCCGGCTTCCCCCGCTTGTTCATAAGCCGCTTGATTGAACCGGAGGTTCGTTTCGGCTATTGTTACGGCTGCATGGCGTCGCGCAGCGCGACAACGCCGTTGGTCTCGTCGCCGATCGCCGTATCAACGGTGATCGAGCCGCCGCGAACCGCTTCTTCCGCCGCCAGAACCTTATCCTGAACAGCCTGCGGAGCGACCTTGGCGAAGTTCTTGTCGGTCACGATGCCCACGCCGCCCTCGGCGAGACCAAGGTTGACCTGCGTGCCGAAGTAGGTGTTGCCCTTATCCCATTCGTCGAAGATCCAGATGATGGACTGGCCGATGTTTTTGAGGCCCGAGGTCAGCGTGATCGCCGCAAGCTCGGGGGAGAGCGTCTGCTCCTGGTCGGAGTCAACGCCGATGAACCATGCCTTGCCGGTTTCCAGCGCCGCTTCCGCACCGCCGTTGCCGGACAGACCCGCAACGCCCCAAATGATGTCGCAAGCGTTGTCGTTGATCATGGAAAGACCCATTTCCTTCGCGGTTGCCGTATCGACATAGCTGTTGACATAACGGGTGTCAACCTTGACGTCCGCATCGGTCGCCTGCACGCCCTCGAGGAAGCCATACAGGAAGTCGTTGATGACGGGGCTGTCCACGCCGCCGATGAAGCCGACGACCTTCTCCGCGTTGACGTTCGCAACGGAGGTCTCGCTCGTCATGGTCGCGGCGAATACGCCGATCAGGTAACCCATGTCGTTCTGCTTGTAGCTCAGGTTGACGACGTTGGCGTTCTCGCCGGCATAGGTGGTGTCGTCATAGATGAGGAACTTCTGATCCGGATACTCGGTGGCGACTTCTTTCAGATAATCGGGCATCTGATAGGTGCCGCAGATGATCAGGTCATACTCGCCCGAGCCGGCAACTTCGTAGAGCGTCTCCAACCACTTCGGCTGATCCTCGTCCGTGCCGCCCATCTCGATGGTCTTGTAGGTGATGCGGCCCGCGTCCTGCAAGGATTTGAGGCCCGCTTCCGCGGAGTCAAAGAAGGACTTGTCGCCAAGGTTGCCGTTGACGAGGCTGACGACGTTATAGACCTTTTCGCCGTCCGCAGCGCCATCCGCAGCGGGAGCTTCCGTCTTTTTGCAGGCGAGCATGGACGCCGCCATCAGAACGGTCAGCAAAATCGCGATCCATTTTTTCATGTTTGATTCTCTCCTTAATTTGTTTGATTGTTTTCATCGGGCAGATCCCCAATAAAAACACAATTCCAGTTTACACAGATACGAAAAAAAAGTCAACATGGCGTAAAAGTTTTTGGGATCGGGATTGCAGGGCTGTGTGCAAAGGCAATATGGGCATGGCGCCGCGCGGCGGGGCGTTTTTGCGCGGCATAAATCGAGGGCGCGCTTTTCTGCGCTCGGGCGCTGCCTCCGTGACGATTTCGCATCCGATTTGTAACAGATTGTGAAGAAACGCTCCGTTTTGCGCGCGGTGTGCTATGATAGCTTTCGCAAAGAAACGAGGTGTTGCTTTTTATGAGAAAGGAATGGAAGACGATCTGCGTCTGCATGGCGCTGCTTCCGATCGCGGCGGCTTTCTTGGCGTGCGCGCCGAAAACGGGCGGCGAAGCGGAAACGCCCGTCGAGATCGTCATGCCCGAGCAAATCGCAAGCCAAACGGCGCCGGCTGCCGAACCGACGGAAGCGCCGACCGAGGAACCGGGCGCAAGCGCGCAGGAAACGGACAAGGCGTTCGCCGCGTTTGCCGACGCGCTGAACAACCTGATGACGAACCATGCGCTGCCCGACGGAACGGACTGCGGCTTTGACGAAAACGCCGACCCCGAGGGAAACCGGTTTGCCGTTTTCGACGCGGACGGGGACGGGGCGGACGAATTGATGCTCGTCTACACCACGACCGCCGTGGCGTTGCAGACGCAGGGAATCTACGCATACGACGCGCAGACGAACGCATTGCGCGCGGAGCTGATCGAGTATCCGCTGCTGACGATCTATGACAACGGCTGCATTCAGGCGGATTGGTCGCATAATCAAGGGCTGGCGGGGCGGTTTTGGCCGTTTACGCTGTATGCATACGACGCTGCGGCGGACGCGTATCAAAACGTCGGTATGGTTGACGCATGGGATAAGGATTTTGCCGCGACCGATGCGGACGGGAATCCGTTCCCCGAGGCGCTGGATGAAAACGGCATGGGGCTTGTGTATTATCTCATGACGAACGGCGTATACGAGACGGTCGCGCCCGTGAGCGCCGAAGCGTATGAAGCGTGGCGCGCGGCAAAGCTGGGCGGCGCCGAGGTCGTGCTGCCGCCGTACCAACCGCTTACGGGCGAGAACATCGCAAAGCTGGCGGGGGAATAAGGACTTTCTCGACAAGCTCGCGGAGCCGCGCAGAACGGCTCCGTTTTTCTGCACAGAAGTTTGTTTCAGCGCCGCGTGGGGATGATTTCCAGCCAATAGCCGTCGGGATCCTCGATGAAATACAGCCCCATCGCCGCGTTTTCATGGCAAATACAGCCCATTTCCTCGTGCAGCGCGTGCGCGGCGGCATAATCGTCCACGCGGAACGCCAGATGGAATTCGCATTCGCCGAGGTCGTATTTCTGCGGATGCCCGTTGACATACGTCAGCTCGAGCGTGAAATCCGATTCGTCGTTGCCGATGAACACGATCGTGAACGCGCCGCTGATTTTACGGCGACGCTCGGTCAGCCCCAGCGCCTTTTCATAGAATGCGAGCGAGGCGTCAAGGTTGCTTACGTTGTAGTTTTCATGTACCATCTTGAATTTCATGATGTTTCTCCTTTTCGTTCCTGCGTCGGAAGCTGCACAACGTCTCGATACTGCGGGTATTCCGTCAAAAACTTCTCGACCACGCGCGGCTGACCCCAAAAATGCATCGGATAAACCCGCTTGCAGTCGGTATGCGAAAGGAAATACAGCATACCGTCGGCATAGTGCGTTTTCTGCCTCGGGTCGAGCGGGACAAACGCCGCGTCGAGCGGGATTCCTTTGAGCTTATCGACCTCGTGACGGTAGCTGCCGCGCATTTGGCGGTTCGTTTCGTCCGCTTCGCCGTCCCATGTCCAGTCGTTCAAATCGCCCGCGTGAAAGACGGACAGCTCGCTCGAAACGAGCAAAAACGCGACGCCGCTGTCCGTCGAGCAAAGCGTGGTCAGCCGTTCGCCGCGCGGCAGGTCGACTGCTTGGTTTGCGCGCACGCAGAGCGTTTCCGTTTGCGGCGGATATCTCTTTGCGGGAATATCCTTTGCAAGCACCGCAAGCACGCTTTGCATCCCCCTGCTTTGCAGGAGGGGAAAGACGTCGGGGTTGAAGTGGTCGCGGTGCGCGTGGCTGCAAAACACGACGATCGGCTTGTTTGCGTCGAGCGTCGGCAGGTCGCCGCGGTAATAGTCGAACAGGTAATAGCTCGATTCGGTTTCCAGCAGAAAGCCGCTGTGACAGATGGGGGTAACGCGCATATTGACTGAAACACCTTTCCGCAGTCGTTCTGTATGGAGTATAGCATACTTCGATACAAAAAAGAGAAAGACGTTGTTCCCTTGCCCTTTTCTTTCACAAGAGAAGAAAGAAAACCTTCCCTCGCCTTTGCGCGGCGCGCCGTTTATGGTATACTACTGCCATATCATTCTATATTTGCGGAGGTGTTCTCGATGAAGACCGTCAATCTTACGCCCCATATTTCCTGCGCGCCCGAGGATTTTGCCAAAACCGTGCTCATGCCGGGCGACCCGCTGCGCGCGAAGTTCATCGCCGAGACATATCTGACCGATTACGAGCTGGTTAACAACGTCCGCGGCATACAAGGCTACACGGGCTATTACGAGGGTAAGCGCGTGTCGGTTATGGCAAGCGGCATGGGCATGCCGTCCATGGGCATCTATTCCTACGAGCTGTTCAACGTTTTCGGCGTGGAAACGATTATTCGCATCGGCTCGGCGGGCGGTTTGCATCCCGATTTGAAGCTGTTCGACGTCGTCATCGCGCAGGGCGCGTGCACGGATTCCAACTTCTTCTCGCAGTTTGGGCTGAACGCTTCGTTCGCGCCCATTGCGGACTATGGCACGCTGCGCCGCGCCGTGGACGAATGTGAAAAGCGGGGTCTTCGCTACAAGGTCGGCAACATTCTTTCGAGCGACGTGTTCTATTCCGAACGGGGTATGGCGGGCACGCTGGAATGGCAGAAGCTCGGCATTCTCGCCGTCGAGATGGAAGCCGCGGCGCTGTATATGAACGCGGCGCGCGCGGGCAAGAAAGCGCTTGCCATCTGCACGATTTCCGATCTGTTTACCAGCAAGGAGGTCACGACGGCGGAGCAGCGGCAGACCGCGTTCCACGATATGATGCAGGTTGCGCTGTCCATCGCGCAATAATCATTCCGACGCATACATCCGACAACATACAAAGAAACGGGGCGAACAAAATCGCTCCGTTTTCAGGCTGTCGAAGAACGTTGTTTTTCGACAGAATAACCGCTTCCCGCCTAAAACCCTTCGGGTTTCCGGGCGGCGGAAAGCACAGGGAAACCGCCCGTTCTCGGGCGATCCGTTCCGGCGTACATGCCGCCGGAGCCGGAATAAAACCTCCGGGGGTTTCGACCCCCGAATCCCCCAAGGACTTTTTTGACAGACTGAAACGGGGCGAACAAAATCGCTCCGTTTTCGTATCGTTTGTTTTCATGCAGGCGGAAATCGCGTTCAGATGATCGGAACCAGCCAACCGCCGCCGGGCAGCGCATAGCTTTGCGCGTTGAGCGGCGCGTTTGCCGTCAGGTTGGAGTCGTAATAGATCGAGAACCCACCCGATTCGATGTTCGCGTGCGTGCGATCCGCGTTGACCAGCTCGGAAAGATAGGTGTCGCCCGTCAAGACCCATTTGCTCGTTTCGTCGAGCGAAACGCTTGCGCGCGCGGGCAGTTCGTCGCCCAAAGCGCCCGTGAACGCGCTGCCGCTTGTCAGATGCAGCGACAGGAACGCGTCCTCCGCAATCAGCGCGCTTCCCGCCGCCGTCTGATGGATCAGATTCAGCGTCAGCGTCCCTGCGGCAACGGTTAAAAACGCCCCGCTCGACGCCGTGACGGATGCGCTGTTCAGCGTGATTTGCGCGTTTCCGTTGGATAGGATACAGGGCGAGTCCGTCCCTTCGGCAAACAGCGTGCCGCTTGTAACGTTTAGCGTGCCGCCGTCCGCTGCGACCAGGGCGGGGGAGGATGCTTTTGAGGTTACGACATGGCAGTTCATCGCGTCAAGCAGGCTTTGTTCGCCGCTGACATACAGCCCGAACGCGCCGAGGGCGTTTGCCGTGACGACGCAGCCGTCCAGCGTGCATTGTCCCGCAGTGGTTACGGCGACGGCGGCGTTCTGTCCGCCCGAAAAGGCGCTTGTCGCGTCGCCCTGCTTGTTGACGTCGGAGTTTTTGAGCGCGAGTATGCCGCCGTTTTGCACGAGCACGGCGTTTTCGTTCGCGTCCAAAGAGGCGTAAGCGCCGCTCTCCGCTTCGCTTGCGTCGCCGTCCGCGCCGAACGTGCCGCTATGTGCGTCATCATCGGACGCGGGGTCGCTCATGCCGCCGAGAAACGTCGTGAAAGCGGGCGTGGCGGTAGGCGTGGGCGCTGCATACGTTTTTCTTCGCGCGCAGCCAAACGCCGCCGTCAACACGAATGAAAGCGCGGTTATCGCGCAGAGGAAACGGCGCAAATGCGGTTGTCTCATATCGGATCGGCCTCCGTTTTGTTTTCGAAAGACAGCATACCTGCCGCGTGTGGCATGCGCGTGTACGGTCTATGAACGTTCTGTCAAAATCGCGCAGTCGGCGCCGATGCGGGCGGCGCGGTCTTATGAAATCGAATCCGGCGTGAACGCGTCGGGCAAAAGCGTTTTATTCGGCACGCTGTCGCCGGAAAGCAGCGCTTCGGCGTAACCGAGGCACGTTTGGCCGGCAAGACGCAGGTTCGCGCCGAACGCGGAGACGAACAGGTCGGGATGGGCGCGCATACCGACCAGCGCGAAGGAATCCGCCGCCGCGCAAAAAACCTCCATATCGGTTCGCCCGCTTTCGGCAAGCGCATCAACCGCCGCCACGGCGAGCGCGGCCGTTTCGGCGTAAACGCCGTCCAGCATACCGGGGTAGAACGCGCCGAGCTGCTCCGTCATCCAATCCGCAGCGGACTGCTTGTCGGAGAGAAAATAGCTCGCCTTATCAAACACCCTGCCGCCGTCCGAAGCCGCTTGCCAAAGCGCGTATGCGTCGCTTTCCTTGCCGGAAAAAAGCCCGAGCAGGCGAACGGGCGCTTCGTGCGGCGGGTATGCAAGCGCGGCTTCCAGCGCATACAGCGGGCAATAGGAGCCGTCGTAGGTCAAGAAGGACACGCCGTCTGCGGGAAACGGCGTCTTCTCCGCCGCGAGGGAAGGAGAAGGAACGTCGTCGGCGGAGGGCGCGGGCGTTTGCGCGAGGCGCAAAAAGGCGCCGCTTGCGTCATACACAAAGAGCGGAACGTTCGCTTTCGGAAGCGTTTCGGGCGGCTCGGCAAGATACAGCACCGCGACCGCGTCTGCCGCGGGGGCGTAATCCGACAAGGCCTCGACGCCGCCGTCGATAAACGTGAGCTCGTATGCGGCGTTTCCGTCCGCCGCCTCCGCCATGCCCGCGCAGAACTCGGGCTGATCCGCCGCGCCGAACACGGCGATTACGGGCTGCGGCGTCGGCGCGGGGGTCGGCGTCGGGGCGGACGAAGGCGTTATGCTTGCTTGCATGAGCGGGTCGGACGCGCTGCGGCAGCCGCTCGCGGCAAATCCGAACGCGAGCAGCGCCAAGGCAAGGCAAATGAACCAAATTTTGCGAATCATAGTTTCAGTATACCACGGTAAGCGGCGCGCTATCGCTCTTTCGCCCAAAAACCAAAAAGAAGTTTGGCGGAGCGTTCGCCCGATGCGTTCTGTTCGCGGTGCGGACAAAAGCGCCCGTTCGCTTTGTCTGATCGCTTTGCGCCGTGCTTTTTAACCTTTCTTGCTCACTTCAAACGCGTCGTCGCGAACGCGACAAATCATCGCCATAACCGGTTTTGCAGTCATCCTTTATGATAAGAATGACGCGAGCGCCGTCAAAATGCGGCGCGAAATCGCGGCGGACGCGCGGGGGAAAACAGCACGCGTCCCGCAAACAGCAAAAATCCCCGCACACGCCTCGCATGGTTCGGGGATTTTTTGTATGAACCGCGACAAAACAGAGATCTGACGTTGCCAACCGACATTCTTCGGACGCGGCGAAAAGGAAAAGCGGGCTTCGCTGACGCAAGCGCGTGCCTTGTCCCGTTCAATCCGCTTGACACGGGAGGCGTTACTGACCGTAGTATGCGTTCTCTCCGTGCTTGCGCAGGTAATGTTTATCCAAAAGCGATTCTCGGATCGTTCCAATGGTCGGGTTCAGGAGCATCGTGTGCCAATTCAGGAAGGCAATTTCCTCCAGCACCACCGCGTTGTGAACGGCTTCCTGCGCGTCCTTGCCCCAGGTGAAGGGGCCGTGGCTGAATACCAGCACGGCGGGAACCGCCATGGGATCCTTGCCCGCAAGGGTTTCCGCGATCACGCTGCCGGTCAGCTTTTCGTATTCGCCGCAAATCTCATCATCGGTCATTTGTCGGGTGCAGGGCACGGGGCCGTAAAAATAGTCTGCCTGCGTGGTACCCATCACCGGGATTTCCCGTCCTGCTTGGGCAAAGACCGTTGCCCACCGGCTATGGGTATGTACCACGCCGCCCAGAGCGGGAAAGGCGCGGTACAGCGCTAAATGAGTGGGAGTATCACTGGAAGGTTTCCACTTACCTTCCACTACCTGACCATCCAAATCCACCACCACCATGTCGTCCGCCGTCATGGCCTCGTAGGATATACCCGAGGGCTTGATCACCACAAGCCCTTTCTCGCGGCAGATACCGGACACGTTTCCCCAGGTGTAGGTGACGAGGTTTCTTTTGGGCAATTCCAGGTTGCTCTCCAAGACCTGCCGCTTCAAATCCGCTAACATGGCAGCCTCATTTCATTTTCCAAGCTAAGTCCGCAAGGAACAGAGCTTGCTCCAATTCGTCCAAACGGGTGTCCTTGCCAATGTGCACAAACTCGACGTCCATCATGCGCGCCCAATCCTTCATTTGTTCGGCGGTTACATCGTAGCTTAACACCGTATGATGGGCGCCGCCGGCCATAATCCAGCCTTCCACCGCAGTCGTCTGATCGGGCAGCGGCTTCCACATAACCCGCGCAACAGGCAGTTTGGGCATTTTCATACTGGGCTTGATGCATTGAATATCCTGACAGATGAGGCGCAGCCGCCCTCCCATATCGATCAGACTGACCACGATTGCCGGGCCCTCATGTCCTTCAAAAACCAATCGAGCGGGAGGGTTCCGATTGCCGATGCCGAGCGGATGCACCTCGATGCGGGGCTTGCCCATGGCGACGGAAGGACACACCTCCAACATATGCGCGCCCAGCGTAAACGCATTTCCCGCTTCCAAATGATAGGTGTAGTCCTCCATGAAGGAGGTTCCGCCAATCTTGCCGCGCCCCATAACCTTGAGAATGGCCGTCATGGCGGCGGTCTTCCAGTCCCCCTCCGCCCCATATCCGTAGCCGCTTTCCATCAAATGCTGACTCGCCAGCCCCGGAAGCTGTTCCATTCCGTATAAGTCCTCAAACGTATTGCAAAACGCCGCGCAGCCCTCCGCATCCAGCATCTTTTGGATGGCGATTTCCTCCCGCGCCTGATACCGAACGGCGTCCAGCGCGTCGGTGGCAAGCGTATATCGCCGCAAATAGGTTTCCGTCAGGGAATCGATTTCTTCTTCCGTCACTTCGGCGATGGTTTCCGCCAAAGCGCCCACCGGCCAGGTGTTGACCTGCCAGCCGAGCTTCAACTGGGTTTCCACCTTGTCCCCTTCCGTGACCGCGACCTCGCGCATGTTGTCGCCAAAGCGCATGACTTTCAGTGTTTTGGAGAATTTGACCCCGACGGCCGCGCGCATCCAGTCGCCCAAGCGTTGCAGCACGTCGGCGTCCTGCCAATATCCGAAAATAACCTTCCGAGGGATGCGCATCCTTGCGGCGATATACCCATGCTCGCGGTCGCCGTGCGCAGCCTGATTGAGATTCATGAAATCCATGTCGATCTCGTCGGCGGGGATTTCCTTGTGGTATTGCGTGGCAAAATGGCAATACGGCTTTTGCAGCTGGGACAGCCCGTTGATCCACATCTTTGAGGGGCTGAACGTGTGGCACCATACAACGACGCCGGCGCAGGTCGGATCATAGTTGGCTTCGCGTACCATGTCGGAAATCTCTTGATTGGTCTTCATGGTCGATTTGTAAATCAATTCGTATGGAAGGCGCCCCGAGGCGTTCATGCGCCGCGCCATTTCTTCGGCGCGGGCGGCGACGGTTTCCAAAACGTCCTGCCCATACAGGGACTGACTTCCCACCAAGAACCAAAACGTATCCTGTTTCATATGGATTCCCTTTCTTCTTTTTCTGTCAGGGCTGATACGGCGGCTTTCTCCGCCGCAAGCCCCGCGCAATAATCCTTCATGTAGCGGGCAAAGCCGTCTGCGCCCTTCGGCTCGGGCAGCTGTACGCTTCCCTTCTGACCCGAAAACACGCGGTTTTTCAAATAGTCCGCAAGGCTCTCGCCGGGTTCGGACGCCAGCATATACCGCGCCAGCAACGCCATGCCCCACGGGCCGCCCTCGCTTGCCGTTTCCATGACGGAGACGGGCGTATCAAGCGCGTCGGCGAGAATTTTCTGCGCCACGAGCGGCGTTTTGAACAGACCCCCGTGGGCGACCAGCGTGTCCAGCCCTACCGACTCCCGACTTTGCAAAAGATCCATTCCGAGCTTGAGCGTGGCCAAGGCGGAGTAGATCTGCGCGCGGGCAAAGTTTGCCAAGGTGAGCCGCGCATCGGGTCTGCGCAGGAACAAAGGGCGACCCTCCGACAGCCCCGTGACCGGTTCGCCGGAATAATAGTTATAATTGATCAGCCCGCCGCCATCCGCTTCTCCTTCCAATGCTTTCTGAAAGAACAGGCTGTAAAGGCGGGTTTTGCTCAGGCTGACCCCGACCGCCTCCGCCATCTCCCCCAGCATATGAACCCAAGCGTCCAGATCCGTCGTGCAGGTGTTGCAATGAACCATGGCGACGGCGTCGCCCGCAGGAGTTGCGACCATGTCGATTTCCTTGTACACGCCGATCAAGGGCTTTTCGAGAGCGATCATCATAAAGATGCTCGTGCCGGCGCTGACGTTGCCCGTTCGGGGACTGACGCTGTTGGTGGCCGCCATGCCCGTGCCCGCGTCGCCCTCCGGCGGGCAGAGGGGGATTCCTGCTTGCAATGCGCCGTCGGGATCCAAAAGCCTTGCGCCCGCCTCGGTCAATACGCCCGCGGGCTGTCCCGCCAAAAGAATCGCGGGCAGGATGTTTTGAAGCCGCCAAGGATACGGAGCGGAAAGCGCATTGAATTTTTCAATCATGTCGGGTGAAAAACGACGCCCCGTGCGATCCAGGGGCATCATGCCCGACGCGTCGCCGACCCCCAAGACCTTTTGCCCCGTGAGCTGCCAATGCACATAGCCGGCAAGGGTGGTTAGGTAGCTGATTTGAGACACATGGGGCTCTCCGTTCAGCATGGCCTGATACAGATGCGCGATGCTCCAACGCTGGGGAACGGAAAAACCGAACAGCTTGGTCAGCGCCTGCGCGGCGTCGCCTGTGGTGGTGTTGCGCCAGGTACGAAACGGCGTCAACAGCGCGCCGTCTTGATCGAAGGGCAAATAGCCATGCATCATGGCGGAAACGCCGATGGCGCCCACCTTGTCGAGCTTCACGCCATATTGCGCTTGTACGTTATCAAAAAGATCGCGGCAGCTTTGTTGAATACCCGTCCACACGTCCTCCAAGCGATACGTCCAATACCCGTTTTCCATGCGGTTTTCCCAGTCGTGAGAACCGGACGCAAGCACACGGTGATCCGCGTCGATCAGCACGGATTTGATGCGGGTGGAGCCCAGCTCAATGCCAAGGCAGGCGCTCTCTATGATTTCCTGCGATGTAAAGTTATTTACTTTTGTCGTCATCCGCGGTTGATCGTCCTTTCGTATATGGTTTTACGATATGCTCTTGTACCGGGGCGTAAACGAGGAAAGAGATGCTGTACAGGATAAACGAAAACAGAAGGAAGGCGCAGGGCAGCAGACTTATCGGGAAGAAGCACAGCACAAAAAAGCCCGCCGCCAAATGGATACCGATCATTGCGAGGCTGCGCTTCCATTCCATGACCAATAGCGCGCGTGCGTTTTTCAACAGAGCGGGGGTGGGAAGGGGGAGCATCGCAATCAGCACAAATGTCCAACTTCCAAAGGACAATGCAAAGAAAGCGGCGAACAAACCAAACGCATAGAAAACCATGGCAAAAATAGAGCCGCCATTCGATATACCAAGGCTGATGCAGTAGTATCCGAAAAATAGGCAGACGGCCATCAGCACACCGGGGAAAAACGCTTTAACGGCGCTCTGCTTCCATTCCTCCCAGAAGTCCGACCAGACAAAGGCGTTCCCGTTGTCGATAAGCTTGATACATACCCGATTCACCGCGCATATGCTGGCAGGTATCGTAACGATCGGCAGGGAAAACACAACAAACAGCAGGTTAAGCAGCACGAATTTCCAAAAATGCGTCCCCAGCAGAAAGAAATAGCGCTTCGCGCCGCTTTGCGGAACGGGCTTGTCCACCTGCTTATGAAAAAGAGGGCCCCTTCGAGGTTGTTCAGCATCCATGAAATCATCCTTTGCCGATTTGACAATCGGTCTGTTTCCTGCGGAATCGGAAAAAACGCGTCAATTCTTCATGCCTGTCATGACAATGCCCTCCACGAAGTACCGCTGTCCGAACAGGAAGATGATAAAGCCCGGGACGAACGACAGGCAGGTTGCGCACATGATTTGCGACCAATCCGACTTAAAGCCGCTTTTGAACATGGAAAGACCGATGGCGATCGTAAATTTTGAGGGCGAGTTGATATATACCGTTTGCTGCAACAGATCATTCCACATGGAGATGAAAAGGAACAGACCGACAACGATCAGCGCGGATTTGATGGCAGGCAGCAGGATCCTGAAAAGGATCTGCATACGACCGGCTCCGTCGATCATGGCCGCTTCGTCAAGCTCGCGCGGAACCGTGCGGATGAACTGTCGAATCAAAAAAATATTGAACGCGCCGCCCCCGCAGAAAAACGGCAGGATCATCGGCCAATAGGAATCGGAGAACCCCAGGAATCTCGTCCACATGATGTAAAGCGGAATCAGGGTGACCATTCCGGGCAGCAGCATGGAACCTACGCAAAGAGAGAATATCAGCTTTTTCCCGCGGAAGCGAAGGCGCGCGAAGGCATACCCGCATAATAACGCGGTTACGGTTCCGCCCAACACGGAGGGAATGATAATTTTGAACGTATTGATGATATACAGGGGGAAATCATACGAAGTCAGCGTCAGTTTATAGTTGGAGAACAGCCACTTGCTGGGGAAAAAGGACGGCGGATAAGCGTACAGCTCGGCGTTTGTCATCAGGCTGGATCGAAAGATCCACCAGATGGGAAGCATCGCGCACGCCGCCAACAGCAGCGTAAAAATGAAAGCCAAAGTATTGCCGGTTTTCTCTCGTCTGTTGCGTTTTGCCGCATAGGAGCGCTTATGCGTTTTGATTTGTCTTGTCTCCATGTATGCTATTCTCCTTCGTAGAAAACCCAACGTTTGCTCGTGGTAAAAACGATCCCCGTAAATACGGCGATGATGATGAAAATGATAAACGAAATCGCGCAGGCGTAGCCCATCTGGTTGGACTTAAACGCGTAGCGATACATGAGGTAGGTCAAAAACATCGAGGAGTTGCCCGGCCCGCCGTTTGTCAGCGCCAAAGCGGGGGTTACGGCCTGCATATTCGTAATCAAGCTCATAATGAGGTTGTAAAAGACGATGGGGGACATGCACGGTATCGTGATATGCCAAAACCGATGCCAAAAGTTGGCGCCGTCAATTTCCGCGGCCTCGTGATAGACCCGCGGGACGCCTTGCAGACCGGCCAAAAAGATAACGATCAGGTTGCCCGAAAGCCAAACCGCGATCAACGCCAACGAGGGCAGAACCGCTTTCGAGTCCGCCAAAAACATGATGTTGTTGACGCCGATCGATTTGAGGAGGTAGTTGAACAAACCGAAGTTCGTTTCATACAGCCAAGACCAACCGATATACACGGCAACGGCGGGCAGAATATAAGGAAGATAAAACAGCACGCGGAACAGACCGCGCGCCGGGATCTTTCGATTCAAGAGCATTGCCACCACAAGGGAGTAGATCATGCTTCCGATGACCGCCAAAACGGAATAAATCAAGGTGACGCGCAAGGAATCCGTGAAATACGGATCCGTCGTAAACAGGCGGACATAATTCGCAAGCCCGATGAATTGCGGCGTATTATAGCCCTTCCAGCTGAAAAAGCCGAGCACAAATATCGCGAGCAGCGGCAGATAGGTAAGAAAGGTCAGACCCAGAAAGGCGGGGGTTAGGCACAGATACGCGGTGCGCTCCTCGCGCCTGCTGTTCTTGGAAAGCCCGATACGGTTTTGTTTTGACATAAGCTCACGACCCCTTCTTTGATGCGGGGAGCGCATGAGCGGCGCCCCCCGCCTGTACGGATACGAACTTATTGACCGTTGAACGCGGCGACAAGCGCGTCATAGTTTGCGGTGATGACGTCCTGAACGGTTTTCGTTCCGTTCCAAACGTCGCCCAGAACGGAGGAAAGCAGGTTGTTGAAATCAACGGTGTTGTTGACATAGTACCAGGCTGTCGGCTCGGAGTAGGTCATCGCATAGTCCACAAGGACTGCCTTGGCTTCATCATACGGCGGATAGGCCGGATTATCAAGCCATTTATGCGTCATGGTCTCGTCGGTGTAGTAGCTGCTCAGCGTCGGCATCCAAATGCCGGTGGCGATCAGCGTATCCCAACTGTTTTCTTCACGGGCATACCACTTGACAAACTCCATGGCCGCTTCCGGGTTCTTGCTCTGCGCAAACACGACGTTCGGGCCGCCGGTGTTGATGGTGACCTTCCGCTGCATGTAGGGAAGCGGAGCAACGCCGTAATTCAGACCTGCGTCGCGCGCGGCGGCCAGGCAGGTGCCGATGTTCCAAGCGCCGTTGGTGGTCATCGCAACCGTTCCCGCGATGAGCGAACGGGACACGCCGTCATCCGTCATGCCGGTGGACAGGGGCGCCACATGATGCACGAGGTACAGATCCGCGATTTTCTGGATGGCGTCCATGGCGGCGGGATCGTTGATGGTTACGCTCTTGCCGTCGGCGCTGTAAAAGCCGCTTCCGTTGGAGAGACACCATACCTCGAGCTGCCACGTCAGGTTTTCGATCATGCAGCCATACTGCACGATGTTGTTCGCGTCAAACGCGGGATCCGCGGCGTTCTTTCCGTTGGAATCAAGGGTAAGCAGCTTGGCGGTCTCGACGAACTCGTCCCACGTCCAGGCTTTTTCCTTATCGGCGGAGGGGTAGGCGACGCCCGCCTTATCGAACATGTCCTTGTTGTAGAACATCATCAAGGATTCAAAGGCGGTGGAGTAAGCAACGGTTCTGCCCTCATACTTGAACGCGAGGCAGTCCAGGGGCTTCGCGTCCGTGGCGCCATACATGTCCGCCAGATCGTACAGCATTCCCTGCTGCGCCCACTGGATGACGCCGGCCTCCGACATGATTGCGCAGTCGGGGAGCTGGTTGGCGGTTGCCATGGTGTTCAGCTTTTCCACATAGGTCTCCCACGGAATCGGGATCACGCTTACATGAATCCGATCCTGCGACGCATTGAAGATATCGGCCGTTTTCTGCGTATTGGCGGCTTCCTCGTCGTTGCCCCACATGGCATAGGTGATTTCGATCTTTTCGGCGGGCGCGGCGGGCGCCTCCGCCTTGGGGGCTTCTTCCGCGGGGGCCGCTCCTTCGGTTGCGGGAGCCGTCGGTTGCGCGCACGCAAACAGGGTGCAAGCCATCATGATACAAACGAGCAGAGCAATCAGTTTTTTCATTTCCTTTTCCCTTTCTTGTTTTTTTCTATACAGCAACTTCCTGCTGCGTATATACGTTTACAGGAGCGCCTTTTGCCAAACCAGCATTTCGCCGGGGGTGCGATTGCACCATAGGCAATAGGGACTAGCGATTATATTGACCTCCGAAAGCGAAAAGTCGCCCGTTCCGTATAAGCAATCGCCGCCTTCCAGCC
The DNA here is from genome assembly GCA_964495255.1 of uncultured Oscillospiraceae bacterium. GTDB lineage: Bacteria > Bacillota > Clostridia > Christensenellales > CAG-138 > UBA7703. The sequence goes on along the minus strand of CAZBVC010000011.1, from coordinate 13,305 downwards.
GCTGCTCCAAACGCTTTCCTGCATAGCGCAGCGTGGGGAGATTCCCGGGCAAGTTCTCAATCGGCGCGCCCCGCTTGATCTCCGCCTTGGCGTTTACATAAACGGCGGCGAGGTTCTTCCCGTTGTCGATTTCTTCGAGACAGTAGACATACGGCCCCAGCATCACGGCGACTTTTCCGTGGTCGGCGCGTACCATGTCGTTTGCCGCCACAAACGCGGGCGCAACGCTTCCTTGCAGCTCGAAGGTTTGCGTTCCCGCCCGCGAGACAGCCAGCACGGCGTATCCGTTCTCGATCAACGGCGTGATGGGCGCTCCTTCCGATCGGAACGTCGGATGTCCGAAATAGGTTGGGATGCGCACTCGCACGGTAAAGGAATGAGCCTTTGAACAGTTGATCGTAAGACGCACGCGCCCGTCAACCATATAGCTTGCATCCATCTCGATGGCAACCTCCGCTTCCCCCATGGACGCGGTCATCTTTGATGAAATGAACTGATTGATATAAACGTGACGCTCGTCGATCCGATAAATGTATTGCCCCAACGACGCAAGCGTGCGCGCAATGTTCGGCGGGCAGCACGCGCATGGGAACCATTTTTGCCGTATGGGTTTCACATGCGACATGGAGGTGGACGCTTTGCAGTTGTTCGGCCAAATTTCGAGAGGATTCACATAAAAGTATCGATCGCCCTCCGCCGAAACCCCCGCAAGCACCGTGTTGCAAAGCGCGCGCTCGACGACGTCATAGTAAGCGGCGTCGTTTGTCATCCGATTCATCCGCTGCCCAAACATCATAAGCCCGATGGAGGCGCAGGTTTCGCAGTACATACGGTCGTTCGGCAAATCGTAATCGACGGTAAACCGTTCCAACAGCCCGGAGGAACCAATGCCGCCGGTGATATACATTCGTTTCGTGGTAACGTTATGCCATAGTTTCAGGCAAGCCTCGCGCAGATCGGAATCATCGCATTCGGCGGCGATATCGGCCATGGCGCAGTACATATACATTGCACGTACCGCGTGACCCTCTGCGGTTTCTTGCAGCGCAGCCGGCAGGTGCGTTTGAAAATATTCCGCGTCACAGTTCACAAATTCGGGGAAGAAACGGATGCCTTTGTTGACCTCCAATTCGCGGATCAAATAGTCGGGATCCTTTCCGCGCTGAGAAAGGAAGTGTTTTGCCAGCTCCAGATATCGTCTTTGACTCGTTACACGATAGAGCTTGATGAGCGCCAGCTCAATTTCCTGATGACCGGGAATCCCCTTATGCTGGTTCTCGTTTGGGCCGAATACGGTCGCAATCAGGTCGGCAAAGCGCGTCGCCACATCCAGCAGCTTTTTCGCGCCGGTCGCTCCGTAATACGCGACGGCCGCTTCGATCAGATGCCCCGCGCAATACAGCTCATGCCCCTCGGCGAGATTTTTCCATCGCAAATCGGGGCGCACGCATGTAAAGTAGGTGTTCAGGTAACCGTCCGGCTGCTGGGCGCGGGCAATGAGACAAATCAATTCTTCCGCATGCGCAACGAGGTTTTCCCCTTTGCCCAGCCGGATGCAATAGGCGGTCGCCTCCAACCATTTATACGCGTCGGAATCCTGAAAAGCGGCGCCTTGGTGAGCGGACGATAATTCCCCGGCGGCGACGCGAAAGCTGTGAATGCAGCTTGACGCCTGTTTTTGCGCATGCAATGTATCAGCTTCCGCCGCGTTTGCAATTCCGACGCGCCCGTTCAGCGCCTCCCATTGGTAAGGGAGAACGGTATCGGCAATCATGGATACATAGTGACCGAACAGAGCGTCGGTTATTTCGACGTGTTGGACATTTGCCGAATGTGATGCGTTTTGCATCGCGCTACCATCCTTCAAGAATACTTAAACGTTATACAAACAATGTGAAAATAAGACGCTTTTCGAGCATATTGTGGTAAACGTTTTCGTTCTTTAAGCACATGATACACCGATTGCTATCCGTTTGTAAAGGGTAATTATCAAAAAAAAGTAATCGGTTATGGATTTCCGTTGAAAACATCCGTCCGAGGTATTGTGTAACGTTTAATATTCTGTTACAATAACTTATGTCGTCATGCATTTGATGTATGACGCCGAAGGAGCGCGAAGATATGGCGACCATCCGAGATATTGCCGAGCAAGCAAACGTTTCCATCGCTACCGTGTCAAAGGTGCTGAACGGCAAACGCGGCGTAAACAAAAAAACGGCGAACCTTGTTTTGGCAGCCGCGCAGGAGCTGAACTATCGGCCGAATCTAAACGCGCGGTTTCTGAAAATCGGGTGCAGCAGAACGCTTGGGGTCATTACGGAAGACCTGACCGTGTTCAACGCGCCCGAGATCATCGACGGCATTTCGGAGATTTGCGAGGCGTGCGGGTATCATTATATTTTGGGTAATTTACGGTTCCACAAGCGCTACGGCAACGGCCCCCGCGACAAGGAGGAAAGCACAAGGCTTGTTCATAACATGGTGGACGATATGCTCAGCAAGCAGGTTGACGGCATCATCTACATCGGCTGCCACGGACACGTCGTCGTTTCGCTGTCGGAGCATTCGGAGCCGCAATTTGTCTGCGCCTATTGTACAAGCGCCGATCCTTCCATACCGTCCGTATTGTACGACGATAAGAAGGCGGCGTTTGACGTGACGAATTTATTGTTGAAAAACGGCGGCCAACAGATCGGAATGATCGCGGGGCCGACGGACAGCATTCCCGCGACCAATCGGACGCGCGGATATTTGGACGCTCTGTTTTTCCGTAAAATTCCCTATGATCCGGATCTGACGCTGATCGGGGATTGGACGAGGGACTGCGGCTATCAGCTCGGAAAAGAGCTGTACAATCGGGGGGCGCGCGCGATTTTTGCACAGAACGATTTGATGGCGACGGGCGTTATTGACTTTTGTAACGATCAAGGCATCGAGGTTGGGAAAGACGTTCTGCTCTGCGGGTTTGATAACCGAGAAATCGGCACGGTCAGCAGACCGAAGCTGTCAACGGTAGCGCTCCCGCTATTTGAGATCGGTCAGACCGCGGCGAAAATCATGTTCGGTCTGTTGATCGACAACGCCGCTCCGAAAAGCGCCGAGACCTATTTGGCATGCACCATTATCGAACGCGATTCCTCGGGAAAGCACGGCAATGGCGAAGAATAGGCGCTTGCGCACGTTATGACGGAAAGGAAGCCGGATATGAACGCCACGATTCGAGTACGTTACTCCGATCAAATCTCAAAAATAGACGATCGAATTTACAGCTCGTTTATCGAGCATTACGGACGAGCCGTCTATACGGGCATCTATGAGCCGACGCATGAAACCGCCAATTCGCAGGGCTTCCGTCAGGATGTGATGGAGCTGATTCGGCCGCTGCGACTGCCCTTGATTCGGTATCCCGGCGGCAATTTCTTATCGGGCTACAACTGGGAGGACGGAATCGGGGAGAAACAATCGCGTCCCGTGCGGGCGGATCTGGCATGGTTTGCTTTGGAACCCAACCAGGTCGGCACAGATGATTTTTTGCAGTATTGCGAGGAGCTGGGGGCCGCGCCCATGCTGGGCGTCAATCTCGGTACGCGCGGCCCGCAGGACGCCGTCAATCTTTTGGAATACTGCAATTTCCCCGGCGGCACGCATTTTAGCGATCTTCGGATCGCCAACGGTCATGCCGAGCCGTATGGCGTCAAGGTCTGGTGTCTTGGCAACGAGATGGACGGCCCGTGGCAAATATGCGGGAAAACTGCGGAGGAATACGGGCGCATCGCCTGCGAAACGGCGAAAATGATGAAGTGGCTGGATCCTTCGATCGAGCTGGTCGCCTGCGGAAGCTCCTATCGAAGCATGCCCACCTTCGGCGAATGGGAACGAACCGTTTTAGAGCATTGCTATTCGCATGTGGATTACCTTTCGCTGCACCAATATTATGAGAACAAAGACGGTGATCTCAATAGTTTCCTTGCAAAAAGCATAGAGATGGACAGCTTTATTGAAGAAGTTGCCGCGATTTGCAAAGACGTAAAGCGCGAGCAGGGCGCGGCAAACGACGTGTATTTGTCTTTTGACGAATGGAACGTGTGGTATCATGCCGAAAAGGAGAAGACAGATCCCCCCAAGTGGACGGTGGGACGTCCGCTTGCCGAGGAGGATTATGACGTGATGGACGCCTTACTGGTGGGAACCATGCTGAACACCCTCATCAACCATTCCGATTCGGTCAAAATCGCCTGCCTGGCGCAGCTCGTGAATACCATCGCGCCGATCATGACGGAGCCAAACGGGCGGGCATGGCTGCAAACGATTTACGTTCCGTTTTTCTATGCTTCGCAATACGGCCGCGGGACAGCGCTCAACGTTCGGACGGACTGCCCCGATTATTCATGCAGCGTAAGCGAACATGTTCCATATCTGGATTGCTCCGCGGTTCTGTCCGAAGATGAAACGGAGGTCGCGCTGTTTGTTGTGAACAGACATCAGACGCTTCCCATAAAAACCGCAATCGACGTTCCCCATGATGCAGGGTTGAAGCAATGGCTTTCCATCTGCGGCTTTGCGCCGAACGCCACGAACAGGGCGGATTTTGCGCCTGTTCAGCCGCGAAGCATGGAGCGTCGGGAGTTTGCGAAAACGGGCGCGCTTGTCATTCCGCCCTTGAGCTGGAATCTGTTCCGTTTTTCGAGATCGGGCGCAACAAAGCAGGGCGGTATGTACGCCGGAACGGATCGCCCGAGAACGGGCGGTTTCCCTGTGCTTTCCGCCGCCCGGAAACCCGAAGGGTTTTAGGCGGGAAGCGGTTATTCTGTCGAAAAGCAGCGTTTTTCGACAGACCGGGGTCGCCCCATGGCGATCTGTTTTCTATTTCGGTAATACCACGGTCATCCTCGTGCCTGCGCCTTCCGCGCTTTCGAGGCGTATTTCGCCGCCGCTTGCCAATACCGCGTGCTTGACGATGGAAAGCCCGAGCCCCGTGCCGCCCGTTTCCTTGGAGCGGCTCCCGTCCACACGGTAGAAGCGTTCAAAGATGCGCGCCTGATGCTCCCTCGGGATGCCGACGCCGTTGTCCGCGACGATCAGCACGGCGGATTCGTCCTGCTTGGCGACGCTCACGCGCACATAGCCGCCCGCACGGTTGTATCGAATGGCGTTGTCGGCGAGGTTGTATACGATCTCGTGCAGCAGCCGTTTCACGCCCGATATCGTAACGGACGCGCCGCTCACGGAAAGCGTCACCTGCTTTTGTTTTGCTTCGTCCGTCAGCAGCGCCGCGACCTCCTGCGCTGTGGCAAGCAGATCAACCGGCTCCTTGGGCAGCTCCTCGCCCTCGTCGAGCTGCGAAAGGCGTATGATATCGTCAATCAGCGCGACAAGCCGCTGCGCTTCCAAACGGATATGCCCCGTAAAGCGCGGCATATCCTCCGGCTTGACCAGCCCGTTTTCCATTAGCTCCGCGCTGCCCAGGATGGATTGGAGCGGCGTTTTCAATTCGTGGGATACATTCGCGGTAAACTCGCGCCGCCGCTGCTCCGCCGTCGCCTTTTCGGTCGTGTCAAACGCCAAAATGACCGTTCCCGTCGTCTCGCCGTCGGAGAAAATGCGGCTGGCGTCGAGCTCATACTGCCGCCCGTTGCGGACGATGACCGCATCGCCGTGCCCGTTTCTTGTTGCAAGGCTGACCGCCCGCTGCACCTCGCGGCTTCGCTCCACGCTCAAAAAGTCCTTGCCCACCGCGCTTTCGTCTGCGCCAAAGAGCGTATAGGCCGCAGGGTTGATGCTGACGATGCTCCCTTTTTTGTCGAGCAGCACCAAGCCCTCGCTCATATGGTTCGTAATGGACGCAAACTCGTCCTGCTTTTCGCGCAATTCGTTCATCTGCGCGTCAATTCGGCGCTGTTGATGCGCGATACGCAAAAGAAGCTGCGAAAGCTCGGGATACGCGTCGTTATCAAGCGGATGCTCGAGGTCGAGCGTATTGATGGGCTGAACGGCGCGCTTGGTCACGCGATTTGCCAGCACGGCCGAAAGCCCGATCGCCAAGACGAGCACGATGCAAACCGGCGTCAGCATCCCGAGCAGCAGGGCGAGCACGCTGTTTTGCGTGATCGAGATGCGCAGCACCGTTCCGTCGGACAGGCGCATTGCCTGATAAAACGTCTTTTCGGTCAACGTCGCCGACGTGCGCTCGCTCTCGCCTCTGCCCGTCAGCAGCGCTTCCCGTATTTCCTCGCGCTCGGCATGGTTCTCCATTGCGGCGGCGTCCGCTTCGCCGTCATACAACACCGTTCCGTACGCAGATACCAGCGTTAAGCGGTAGGTATCGGATTCCAAACCGGAGAGCCAATCCGCGCCGCCCGCTTCCACGCCATGCGCGGCAAGGGAAAGCTCGCTTTGCAGCTGACTTTTTTGCTCGGCGGAAAAGTGGTTGTACAGCACGCACAGAATGACCGCAAAGCAAACGAGCAGCATGGATACGGCAACGGTCAGGATCGACCAAAAAATCCGTCTTTTCATGCCTTTGCCTCCAAGCGGTAGCCAACGCCCCGCACGGTTTCAACCAGATTGCCCGCGCTGCCGAGCTTGGCGCGCAAGGTGCGAATATGCACGTCAACCGTGCGCGTTTCGCCGCTGTAAGCAAACCCCCAAATGTCCGACAGCAGTTGGTCGCGGGTGAAAACTCTGCCGGGGTTTTCCATAAACAAACGGAGCAGTTCGTATTCCTTGAGAGTCAGCGCCACGCGCTCGCCATTCACCGCTGCGGTATGCTCCGCGACATTGACCGAGAGATCCCCGATGGTGAGAAGCTGTTTCTCCGCTTTCGGCGCGCTCCTGCGCAGCACCGCCTTGACGCGGGAGACCATTTCCATCATGCCGAAGGGCTTGACCAGATAATCGTCCGCGCCGAGGTCGAGGCTCTGAATCTTGTCGTACTCCGCGCCCTTCGCGGTCGCCATGATAATCGGCAACTCGCGCGTGCGGCCGTCGGCTTTCAGCTTTTTGAGTATCTCCACGCCGTCCATGCCGGGGAGCATCACATCGAGAACGACAAGCTCGGGAAGCGACTTTTGTATGGCGGCAAAGAACGTTTCGCCGTCCTCGAAGCCCTGCGCCTGCAAGCCCACGGATTGCAACGTGTAAACTTCGATGTCGCGGATGCTTGCGTCATCCTCTACGCAGCAAATCATGCTTCATTTTCCTCTTTGTGTTTGCCCGTTACGGAGAACACGACCCATTCGGCGATGTTCACGGCATGGTCGCCGATGCGTTCAAAGTATTTGGCGATCATCAGCAGGTCAAGCGCGTATTCGCCGTCCGCTGGGCTTTTTGCGAGCATGGCGATGAGCGAGGATTTCACCCTGTCAAACAACGCATCCACCACGTCGTCGTAAGCGACGACCGAATTCGCCAGCGCCAAATCGCGCTTGACGAAGGCGTCCACGCTTTCCGTCACCATCTTGATGGTGGCAGCCGCCATTTCGCCGATGGGCGCGCAGTCCCGCCCGGTTCGCCCGCCCAGAAAACCGATGATCTCCGAAATATCCTCGGCTTGGTCGCCGATGCGCTCCATGTCGGTAATCATTTTGAGCGCGGCGGATATCTGCCGCAGGTCGCGCGCCACGGGCTGCTGCTGCAACAGCAGCTTTAAGCACATGGTCTCGATCGTGCGTTCCTTTTGGTCGATCTCGCCGTCGAGCGGCGCAACCTGCTTGGCAAGCGCCGTATCGCCGGTCAATAGCGCATCGGACGCCATCGAGATCACGTCCTCGCACAGCGCGCCCATCTCGATGAGCTCGCGGTTCAAAGCTGCAAGCTGCTCGTCAAACTTGTTTCGCATTATCCGAACCTCCCTGTAATGTAGTCCTCTGTGCGCTTTTCCGTCGGGTCGCTGAACAGTCGTTCCGTATTGCCGTATTCGATCAGCTCGCCCAAAAGGAAAAATGCCGTGTTGTCGGAGATACGAACGGCCTGCTGCATGTTGTGCGTCACGATTACAATAGTATATCGGCTTTTCAGCATGGCGGCAAGGTCTTCGATTTTGGACGTGGAAATCGGGTCGAGCGCGCTGGTCGGCTCGTCCATGAGCAGCACCTGCGGCTCGACGGCAAGCGCCCGTGCAATGCAAAGCCGCTGCTGCTGCCCGCCGGACAGCCCGAGCGCGGACTTCTTCAACCTGTCCTTGACCTCGTCCCATATGGCGGCGTCGGCGAGCGCCCGCTCCACAATGTCGTCCAGCTTCGCCTTGGATTTGACGCCGTGCGTTCTCGGCCCATAGGCGACGTTGTCGTATACGCTCATGGGGAACGGGTTGGGCCTTTGGAACACCATGCCGATCTCGCGGCGAAGCTCGTTGACGTCTGCGGACGCATCATAAATATCCGTGCCGCGATAGCATACCTCGCCCGTAATCTTCACGCCCTGTATCAGGTCGTTCATGCGGTTCAATGTTTTGAGGAACGTGGACTTGCCGCAGCCCGACGGCCCGATCAGCGCCGTGATGCTTTTTTCGGGGATGTCCATGCTGACGCCGCGGAGCGCCTGCGTCTGTCCGTACCACAGATTGAGGTTTTTCACCGTAAGGATGTTGCTCATGCCTTCTTTCTCCTTTGAAAGTATTTGCCTACAAACGTGGCGGTCAAGTTGATGGCCAGCGTGAGCAGCATCAGGATCGCGGCAATGGCAAACGCCGCGCCGAACTCGCCCTGTTCCTTGGCGTACACATAGAGGGCGACGGTCAGCGTTGCGCCCGCGCTTGAAAGGCCCGTAAAGACGCCGTTCAGCGCGTGGGCAAAGCCCGCCGTGAAGAGCAATGCCGCCGATTCGCCCAAGATACGCCCAACGGAGAGGATGCAGCCCGTGATCACGCCGTCTATGCAGCCGGGGAGCACCACCGTGCGGATCACCCGCCATTTCCCTGCGCCGAGGCCGAACGCGCCCTCGCGATAGCTCTGCGGCACGGTTTTGAGGCTTTCCTGCGTGGTTCGCATGACGGTTGGCAGATTCATGATGACCAGCGTCATCGCGCCCGCGATCAGAGAGGTCTTCATCCCAAGGAATTGGCAGAAGAACAGCATCCCGACGAGCCCGTAGATGATGGACGGAATGCCGGACAGCGTTTCCGCCGCATATTCGATGGCGGCGACGATTCTCTTGTTCCTTGCGTACTCGGTGAGGTAGATCGCCGCGCCCACGCCGAGGGGGAGCACCACGATAAGCGTCGCCAGCACGATGTATACGGTATTCAGAATATCGGGCAGGATCCCGATGCGATCCGAGAGATAGCTTGGGCTTGTGGAGAGCAGCTCCCAAGTGATGTTCGGCAAGCCGCGCGCCATGACATAGCCGATGAGAAACAGCACCAGCGCCATGGTCAACCCGGTCGCCAGAAGCATGAGGGCGCACATGCCCGCCCCATATGCCGTTCGTTTTGCCGATAAGAACTGCTTTTTCATAAACGGGGCTCCTTCCCGCCCTTGAGCACAAGGTTCAAAAGGGCGTTGATGAGCATGATAAACAGAAACAGCACGAGCGCGATGGAGAACAGCGCCTGCCGTTGCAAGCCCGCCGAATAGGACATCTCGCTTGCCACCGCCGTTGTAAGGAAGCGCACGCTCTCAAACAGCTTCGGCATATTCGGCACGTTGCCGGATACCATCATCACCGCCATCGCTTCGCCGATCGCGCGACCGACCCCCAATACAACCGCCGCGGCGATTCCGCTCCTTGCGGCGGGCACGGAAACGCGAAACCATGTTTCCACCTCCGTTGCGCCGAGCGCGAGGGAGGCTTGCTCATATTCCTCGGGTACGGCGTCGAGCGCCGTCATGGATACCTTGACGATGGAGGGCAGTATCATGACCGCCAATACGATGATAGCCGCCAGCAGGCTTGCGCCGTCAGGCACGTTGAACATGCTTCTTATGGCGGGAACCAGCGCCAGCATGCCGACCAGACCGTACACGACGGAGGGGATGCCCGCGAGCAGACTCACCGCGCCCGATACGATCTCCTTCACGCGCTTCGGCGCAGCTTTGGAGAGATACACCGCCGTCAAGAAACCGATCGGGACGCCAAGGAGTATCGCGCCCGCCGTACCGTACACGGAGGTAAGGATAAACGGGAGGACGCCGTAGGCAGGCGTTGCCGCCGTGCTTGCCCATTTCGTTCCGAACAGGAAATCGACAAGACCGATCTGCTTTATGGCAGGGATACCCGATAGGATCAGATACGCGCTAATCAGCAGCACGCTTTCGAACGTGACAAGCCCGAGCGCAAGGAAGACGCCGTGAATCAGCGCTTCGGCAGTCGTTCGCGCCTTGCGAGCCTTTTGCATTCGATCGGTCTCCCTCCCGCAAGCTGTTGCGGCGCTTCCCGCCGCGGAAAGCGCCTTTCTCATTCCGTTTGTCAATGGGCGGATACCGCGCCTGCTGCGGCGATGATCGCAGAGGCGTCCGCCGAGGTGATGTAATCAAAGAACCTCTGCGCCGTTTCGGAAAGCGCCGTGCCAGCCTTTGTGACGAGTACAAACGGGCGCTGAACCACATAGCTTCCGTCCTTTACCGTCGCTTCGGAGGGTGTGACGCCGCCCACGCTGACCGCCTTGACCGTGTCCTTGACGGAGGAAAGGGATGCGTAGCCGATGGCGTCGGGGTTCTGCGCAACGGTGGCAATCACGTCGCCCGTGCTGGTAAGCTCCTGCCGATACCGACAAGCGTCCTTTGTGCCCGTGATGCTTTCAAAGCCGTCCCGCGTACCGCTGCCCGCTTCGCGCCCAATCAGCACGATTGCCGCGTCGCTGCCGCCAAGCTCGTTCCAGTTGGCGATCTCGCCCGTATAGACGGCGGCGATTTGTTCCACCGTAAGGTCGCCGACCGCGTTCGCGGGGTTGACGACGATGGCGATCCCGTCGTATGCAAGCACGGTTTCGGCCAAGCCCTGCGCCTTTTCTTCCTCCTTCAATGCACGGCTCGAAAGCCCGATGTCGCAGCGCCCCTCGGCAACCGCCGCGACGCCGCTGCCGCTGCCCGTTGGGTTGTAGGTGAAGGTCACGCCGGAGTTATCCGCCATGAATTTCTCGCCCAAAGCGCCGATGACCTTTTCCATGGAGGTAGAGCCGTCCGTGGACACCGTGCCGCCTGTGGTCTTTGCCGCGCAGCCCGAAAACGCCATGACTGCCATAATCGCCGCGATTGCGAAACCGATCGCCTTCTTCATTTCTTTCCGCTCCTTCTCTTTCCTCAGCTTTATCTTCTTCATGATTTCAGAATAAAACCGCGAGGTTAAATGAAAAAGAGTGGTTTTGTTAAATCCGTGTAAAACGGATGGATGTGGTTTCCGTTCGTCAGCTTGCCGAAAAGCCATGTTTTTTGACGGGACAACCGCTTTCTGCCTGCAATTCTTCGACTTGCCGTGCGGCGGAAAGCACAGGGAAGCCTGCCGACCGCTCCGAAAGCCCGGAAGCCGTCCGAAGCGGCGAAGCGCACTGGCATACGCGGCGGCGCGCTTTGTTTACGCTGAGGACGCCCGTACACAATCCCTTCGCCGTTCTTGCGACAGACTATTGCTTCATTTCCGAATTTGCGGCATAATAAACTCGTTATTCGCCTTGGCATTGACGCCGCGGTGGAAAAAGGCTTCCGACCCGGCGGGCGGCTTTGGGAGGCGGGTATGCAGCTCGAATCCATTGTCGTCGTCAACGCCGTCGAACCGGGCGCATCGTTTTTTGGGGAGGAGAAGGTATGAGGGAACGCATTGCCGTTTTGGACTTCGGCGGCCAGTATAACCAGCTCATTGCGCGCCGCGTTCGCGAGGCGGGCGTGTTTTCGGAGCTGATCCCCTGCAACGCCGATATCGGGCGCATCAAAGGCGACGCGCTCTCGGGCATCATCCTCACGGGCGGGCCGGACAGCGTCTATGAAGCTGCCGCAAAGACCTGCACGGACGAAATTTTTTCGCTCGGCGTGCCGATTCTCGGCATTTGCTACGGTATGCAGTATATCGCCAAGGTGTTTGGCGGAACAATCGAGGCTTCGAGCGTGCGCGAATACGGTCACACGCCCATCCGCTATGCCGACCATCCGCTTATGGCGGGGCTTGGCGACGTCGTCTGGATGAACCACAACGATTCGCTGACAGCGGCGCCCGCAGGCTTTCGCATCATCGCTTCCACCGACCATTGCCCCGTTGCTGCCTTTGCCGACGAGAAGCGCCGCCTCTATGGCGTTCAGTTTCATGCGGAGGTCACGCATACGAAGCATGGCGAGCGGCTCTTTTCCAATTTTCTCGGGCAGATCTGCGGCCTTGCCTGCACATACACGCCGCAGAATCTCTCCGATTCTCTCATCGAGCAAGTGCGGGAGAAGGTTGGCGGCGGTCGCGTGCTCGGCGCGCTTTCCGGCGGCGTAGACTCCTCCGTGGCCTCCGTGCTCGTACACAAGGCCGTAGGCGACCGTCTCACATGCATCTTCGTGGATCACGGGCTGCTGCGCGAGAACGAGGCGCAGGAGGTGCTCGCGACCTATCGGGACAAACTGAACGTAAACATCCGCTTCGTCGATGCACGGGAGCGGTTTCTCACAAAGCTGTCCGGCGTTACGGAGCCGGAAAAGAAGCGCAAAATCATCGGCGAGGAGTTTATTCGCGTCTTTGAGGAGGAAGCAAAAAAGCTGGGCGGCGCGGAATGGCTGCTGCAAGGAACGATTTACCCGGACGTCATCGAGAGCGGCGCGGGCGGCGCGGCGACGATCAAGAGCCATCATAACGTCGGCGGACTGCCGGCCGACATCGGCTTTCAGGGGCTTATCGAACCCCTTCGTATGCTCTTCAAGGACGAGGTGCGCGCGCTCGGCGAGCATCTTGGCATTCCGCACGAGCTCGTTTGGCGTCAGCCCTTTCCCGGGCCGGGTCTTGCTATCCGCGTGTTGGGCGACATAACGGAGGAAAAGCTCTCCATTCTTCGCCGTTCGGACGCTGTTTTCCGCGACGAGATCCAAAAAGCAAATCTTTCGGAAGCCATTTGGCAGTATTTTACCGTGTTTACGGGTATGCGTTCCGTCGGCGTCATGGGCGACCAACGCACCTATGACTACGCCATCGGCGTACGCGCCGTGACCAGCACAGACGCCATGACGGTGGAGTTTGCGGAAATTCCCTATCCTGTGCTGCGAAGGATCAGCGAACGCATCATCGCCGAGGTGCCGCATGTCAACCGCGTGGTCTATGACATCACGTCAAAGCCGCCGGGAACGATCGAGTGGGAATAACGGCAAAAGCATAAAAAGTTCGATCAATTCGGCGTTTCCCACG
>CAZBVC010000010.1:10819-62224 GCA_964495255.1 uncultured Oscillospiraceae bacterium | reverse complement strand
AACCTGACACCGGAGGCGTTTATGCTAGCCGGGAAAGAGGGCGTTTGACGCTTACTCCGTTTGTGGAGATCGTCACGACCTGCCAGGGGATAAACTTACCGCTGTTTTGCAAAGCGGTCTTTGCGGCGTTTTCCAGCCCGCCGCAGCACGGAACCTCCATGCGGACGATCGTCACGCTCTTAACGTCGTTGCCCTTGATGATCGCGGTCAGCTTTTCCGCATAGTCAACGCCGTCCAGCTTCGGGCAGCCCACGAGGGTGACGTGTCCTTTGATAAACCGCTCGTGGAACGAAGCGTAGGCGTAAGCGGTGCAGTCCGCCGCGATGAGCAGCTTCGCGCCGTTGAAGTAGGGCGCGTTTATCGGAACGAGCTTGATCTGAACCGGCCATTGCGATAGACGGCTCGGCGCCTCGCCGTGTGCTTCGTGTCCGCCGCAGTCGCAATCCGTATGCTCTATGCGCTTGGACTGCGTGCCGGGGCAGCCGCAGGGTAACGTCTCGCCCTGCTTGTTCGCTTTCGCCTGCTTGCTCTTTTGCACGGCTGCTTCGTCGTAAGCGGCCGCTTCGCGCTCAACAAACGAGATCGCGTCTGTTGGGCAGGCGGGCAGACAGTCGCCCAGCCCGTCGCAATAGTCGTCGCGCATGAGCTTTGCTTTTCCGTTTACCATGCCGATGGCTCCCTCGTGGCAGGCGGCGGCACAGGCGCCACAGCCGTTGCATTTCTCCTCATCGATGTGAATGATCTTTCGAATCATTGCGCAGCTCCTTTCCGGCTCCGACGCCGATTGACTTTATGAAGATAGTATAATATAGTAATTATAACAAATCGGTTGGAAATCCAACAGAAAGAGCGCTTGTGAAAGAAGTTTTGAGCATTTTGAAACGGTCGGCGCTTTTTGTCGGGATGGACGACGCGGAAATAGAATCCATGCTCGGATGCCTCGGCGCAAAATACGATGATTTTGACAAGAGCGAATGCATTCTGCGCGTCGGCGACGCGCCGGAATCGGTTGGGCTGTTGCTGTCGGGCAGCGTATTGGTCGTGCAGGAGGACTATTGGGGCAACCGAAACATTCGCGCGCGTATCGCGGCGGGTCAGGTGTTTGCGGAAGCCTTTGCGTGCGTACCGGGGGCGGTCATGGACGTAAGCGTTGTGGCGGACGAGCCGAGCCGCGTTCTTTGGCTGAATGTGGGGCGCGTTTTGCATACCTGCCCGACCGCCTGCGCCCACCACAGCCGCATGATACGCAATCTGCTTGCAGACTTGGCGGCAAACAATTTGCGCGCGAACGAGAAGCTCACGCATATCAGCCGCCGTTCGACAAGGGAAAAGCTGCTCTCCTACCTTTCGGCGGAAGCGCGGCGCAGGGGACAGGCCGCGTTTTCCATCCCGTTTAACCGACAGCAGCTTGCGGATTATCTTTCGGTGGAGCGCAGCGCCATGTCGGCGGAGCTATCGAGGATGCAAAGGGAGGGCTTGCTGACGGTTGAGAAAAACCGGTTCTCGTTGAAGGATTGAACCGTGTTTGCGCCCCGAATGAAGGGCTTGCGGGCAATACGCCGACACAGAACTTTTCTGCCAAAGCAAAAAGCAGCCTCGCTCGGGGCCGCTCAGGCTGTCGAAAAACGCTGTTTTTCGACAGGATAACCGCTTCCCGCCTAAAACCCTTCGGGTTTCCGGGCGGCAGGAAGCACAGGGAAACCGCCCGTTCTCGGGCGATCCGTTCCGGCGTACATGCCGCCGGAGCCGGAATAAAACTTCCGGGGGTTTCGACCCCCGAATCCCCCCAAGGACTTTTTTGACAAGCTGAGCAGCCCCGCTTGGGGCTGCTTTTGCAAGGTTCGCCGCTCTTTCGGCAACCGCAAAGAGAAACGCGATTTGCTTTGTGCGGTTACACGCGCTCCACGCCGAGGGTAACGGATTCGCCGTTGATTTCCCATGCCTTGACAAAGCCTTTCGCGCCCGTATGAAGCGAATCGGCAAGCGTGTCCGCGCAGACGCTTTCGCCAAAGCGGGAGAAGATCTCCGTGATGCGCGTTGAGCCCTCGTAGGAGAGGCGGATATGGTCGGATACCTCAAAGCCCGCCTCCTTACGCATGGTCTGAACCTTGCTGACCAGCTCGCGCACGAACCCCTCGTTCACAAGCTCGGGCGTCAGGTTGGCGTCCAATACGACGGTCGCTTCCGCGTCGCTTTGGGATACGAAGCCCGCCTTCTGCTCTGTGGAAACCAGCACGTCCTCGCTCGTGAGAACAACGCTCACGCCGTCCAGCTCGAAGGGATAGGCGTTCCCCAAAGAATGCGCGCGAACGATCGCGTTGCCAACGCCCTCGCCCGAAAGATACGCGCTGATCTTCGGCAGCAGCTTGCCGTATTTCGGGCCCAGCGTTTTGAGCTGCGGCTTCGTGCGGTAGGAGATGAACGCCGACGCGTCGGAAACGAACGCTACGCGCTTGACGTTCAGCTCGTCCGCGATGATCAGGCCGTAATGCGCTTCCATGGCCGCGCCCTGCACATACAGCACGGAAAGCGGCTGACGCGTCTTGACGGCGGCGGCGTTGCGCGCGGCCCTGCCAAGCACGACGAGATCCAGCACGCGCGACATATCGGTTTCCAGCGCGGCGTCGATCTTGTTTTCGTCCGCGCACGGGAAGTCGCAAAAATGCACGCTCTCGGGCGCGGTCTTGTCAACCGAGCGCACGATGTTTTGATAGATCATCTCGCTCATAAACGGCAAGAACGGCGCGGAGAGCAGGCAGAGCGTTTTGAGGCAGGTGTAGAGCGTGACATACGCGGCGACCTTGTCCGAGGTCATATCCTTGCCCCAATAGCGGTCGCGGCTCCTGCGCACATACCAGTTGGAAAGCTCGTCCGCAAACGCCTGCAACGCGCGCGCCGCTTCGGTGATCTTCAACTGATCCAAATTTGCGTCAACCGTGCGCACGAGCGTGTTGAGGCGGGAAAGCGCCCAACGATCCATCTCGGTATACGCGCAGGCTTCGGGGTCGTATTGCGTGGGGTCAAAGCGGTCGATCTCGGCATACAGCGTGTAAAACGCGTAGGTGTTCCAAACGGTGCCGATGAATTTGCGCTGCGCCTCCGTGACCGCGTCGGCGGAAAAGCGGCTCGGCAGCCAAGGCATGGAGCCCGTGTAGAAATACCAGCGCACGGCGTCCGCGCCCTGTCCGTCCAGAACGGTCCACGGATCGACGACGTTGCCCAAGTGCTTGCTCATCTTGCGGCCTTCCATGTCCTGCACATGCCCCATGACGATGCAGTTTTCAAACGCCGCGTCGTCAAACAGGCAGGCGGAGATGGCAAGCAGGCTGTAAAACCAGCCGCGCGTCTGGTCGATCGCCTCGCTGATGAAGTTTGCGGGGTAGCGCTTTTCAAACACGTTGCGGTTCTCGAATGGATAATGCCATTGCGCAAACGGCATACTGCCCGAATCGTACCAGCAATCAATAACCGCAGGCTCGCGCTTCATGATTTTGCCGCAAACGGGGCAGGGAATCTCCACCTCGTCGATATAGGGCTTATGCAGCTCGATATCCTCCGGCACGTTTTTGCCCATCTCGATCAGCTCTTTGCGCGAGCCGATCACATGGACGTGTCCGCATTCGCAAACCCATACGGGTAATAGCGTGCCCCAATAGCGCTCGCGCGAGATGCCCCAGTCGATGACGTTTTCGAGGAAGTTGCCCATGCGTCCTTCCTTGATTGTTTCGGGGATCCAGTTGACGCTGCGGTTGAATTGAATGAGCTTGTCCTTTACCGCGGTCATTTTGATAAACCAGCTCTCGCGGGCATAGTAGATCAGCGGCGTGTCGCAGCGCCAGCAGAACGGGTAGCTGTGCGTAAACTTCGGCGCGGAAAAGAGCTTTCCGCTCTCGCGCAGCGCGGCAAGGATCGGCTGATCCGCGTCCTTGACGAACAGACCGTCCCAGGGCGTGCCGCCGCAAAGATGACCCGACGCGTTGACAAGCTGCAAAAACGGCAGATCCCATGCCTTGCCCACGCGCGCGTCGTCCTCGCCGAACGCGGGCGCGGTGTGTACGACGCCCGTGCCCTCGGTCAGGGTGACGTAATCGTCCGACACGACGCGATAGCCCTTCTTGCTGCCAAACTGCACGGGCAGTTCGAACAGCGGCTCGTATTCCAAGCCCACCAGCTCGGCGCCGTCCTGCCGCTTCAAAACGGTTACGCCCTCACAGCCCAGCACGGCGGAGATGCGCGCTTCGGCCAGGAGAAAGGTTTCCTCGCCCTTTTGCACGGTTGCGTAGGTTTCGTGCGCGTTGACGCAGAGGGCGACGTTGCTTGGCAGCGTCCAAGGCGTCGTCGTCCAGGCAAGCAGCGCGACGGATGGGTCGTTTTTCAAATAGAACTTGGCGACGGCGGAGGTTTCGGTTACGTCCTTATAGCCCTGCGCAACCTCGTGGCTGGAAAGCGCGGTGCCGCAGCGCGGGCAATAGGGAACGATTTTATACCCCTTATAGAGCAAGCCCTTGTCGAATATCGTTTTCAGCGACCACCATTCGGACTCGATATAATCGTTCTCGTAGGTGATATAGGGATGCTCCATGTCCGCCCAGAACCCCACGCGGTCGGACATATCCTCCCAAAGATGCTTATACGTCCAAACCGACTGCTTGCACGCCTTGATGAACGGCTCCACGCCATAGCGCTCGATCTGCTCCTTGCCGTCGAGCCCGAGCTGCTTCTCCACCTCGATTTCAACGGGCAGACCATGCGTATCCCAGCCCGCCTTGCGCAAAACGTCATAGCCCTTCATGGTTTTATAGCGCGGGATGATGTCCTTGATCGAGCGCGTCAAAACATGCCCGATATGCGGCTTGCCGTTTGCCGTGGGCGGGCCGTCAAAAAACGTGAACGGCTCGGCGCCCGCGCGCAGGGCAAGGTACTTTTTGAACACGTCGTTCTTTTTCCAGAACGCGAGGATCTCCTTTTCGCGCGGAACGAAATTCAGATCGGTCGCAACCTTTTCATACATAGCGCATCCAGCTCCCATTACAATAATAAAACAGGTCTTCGTCTCCATTGCTGGGACGAAAGACCTGCTTCTTCCGCGGTACCACCCGACTTGACGGCTTTCGCCGCCCGCTTAACCATCCCTTAACGCGGGAAACGTCCGAGATTACCGTTTTTCCGCTTCTCGGAAAGAAGTGGAAAAATTTCCCTCGGCGCTCACGGGTGATGACTTTGACCCTCCGTTTTACCGCCTTGCACCATACGCGGCTCGCTGTTAACAAACGGATTTCGGTAAAGCGCGTCCCGATCGACGCTTTGACCCGCCTATTATAGCGGGTTTGTTTCGCTTTGTAAAGCGTTTGCCGCGCTTTCTCTCTTTTTCGCGCGAAAAACACAATTTGTAAAAGAAACGCTTTTCCTTCGGTTCCTTTCCTTGGGAAGGAAGCATGATAAAAAGTGAGTTTCCTTTGCTTCTTTCCTTTTCAAAGGAAAGAAGAGAGAAAACCGGCGTTCACTCTTAACAAGAGGCGTTTCTTTTGATATAATACCTCTTTACGAAACAGAGGATGGGACGGGTAAAGAGAGAGAATGGATATGAAACAAGCCGTCGCGGGGGCGTTGAGCCCGCTTTGCGGCATATCGGCGGAGGAGCTTGCCGCGTGGCTGGAAACGCCGCCCAATAAGGACATGGGCGATTACGCGTTCCCCTGCTTCAAGCTCGCCAAAACCATGCGGAAAGCGCCCGCGCAGATCGCCGCGTCGCTTGCCGAGGAAATTACGCTTCCCGCGGGCGTATCGGGCGCGCTTCCTGCGGGCGGATACCTGAATTTTACGCTCGATAAGGGCGCGCTCGCCCAAGCCGTGCTGGAACGCGTGTTTGCACAGGGCGGTGATTACGGCCGCCAAAACGTGGGCAAGGGGCGGAACGTCTGCATCGACTATTCCGCCATCAATATCGCAAAGCCCTTCCATATCGGGCATTTGCGCTCGACGATCATCGGCAACGCGCTGTACCGCATCTATGAGCGGATGGGCTATTCCTGCGTGGGCATCAACCACCTGGGCGATTGGGGCACGCAGTTTGGCAAAATGCTTTACGCCTACAAAGCGTGGGGCGACCGTAACGAAATCGAGAAAGAGGGCGTGTCCGCGCTCGTCAAGCTGTATGTGCGCTTCCATGAGCAGGCGGAGCAAAACCCTGCGCTAAACGAGGAGGCGCGGCATTGGTTCAAGCGGATCGAGGACGGCGATTCCGAAGCGGTCGCGCTTTACGAATGGATGAAGGAGCTGACGCTGGCGGAGGCGGCAAAGGTATACGACCGGCTCGGCATTCGGTTTGACAGCTACGCGGGCGAGAGCTTTTATAACGACAAGATGGATCGCGTGGTCAACGAGCTGCGGGAAAAGGGTCTGCTAACGCTCGATCAGGGCGCGGAGATCGTGGATCTTTCGGCGTACAAGATGCCGCCGTGCATTATTTTGAAAAGCGACGGCGCAACGCTTTACGCAACGCGCGACATCGCCGCGGCGCTGTACCGCAAGGATACATACGATTTTGCCAAGTGTCTCTATGTGGTCGCGTATCAGCAGGATCTGCACTTTCGGCAGTGGTTCAAGGTTGTCGAGCTCATGGGCTACGACTGGGCAAAGGATCTGACCCACGTTTCCTTCGGCATGGTCAGCATGAAGGACGGAACGCTTTCCACGCGCCACGGCAAGGTGATCTACTTAAAGGACGTCTTGCAGGCGGCGATTGACAAAACATACGAGATTATCTGCCAAAAAAGCCCCGATCTCGCGGATAAGCCCCTTGTTGCGCAGCAGGTCGGCGTCGGCGCGATTATCTGGAACGGTCTGTATAACGGCAGGATCAAGGACGTCGTGTTCGATTGGGACGCCGTGTTGAATTTCGACGGGGAAACGGGGCCGTATGTGCAGTATACGCACGCGCGCGCCTGCTCGGTGCTGCGTAAGGCGTATAACACGGACGCGCTGCCTTCCGCGCCGACGGAGCAAATCGACTATGCCGCGCTGACGGGCGCTTCCGCCGCGGCGGTGATCTCGGCGCTGGGCGCATTTCCCGATGCGATAGCGGACGCGATGGACAAAAACGAGCCGTATCTCGTTTCCCGCGCGGTGATCGAAATCTGCGCGGCGTTCAACCGCTTTTATTACGACGAGCGCATTATGGACGACGACGAAAGCATCCGCAACGCGCGGCTCTGCTTAACGAACGCGGTGCGCATCGCGGTTCGGAGCGGGCTGTACCTTCTGGGTATCCCCGCGCCCGAGCGTATGTAATTTCTTTCGAAAGAGAAAAGAGAGGTAAACAGGATGATCGACATTAAGCTTTTGCGGCAGAACCCCGATTTGGTGCGCGAGAACATCAAAAAGAAGTTTCAGGACGACAAGCTCCCTCTCGTGGACGAGGTGCTTTCTTTGGACGCGGCCTATCGCGAGGCGCAGACCCGCGCGGACGCGCTGCGCAACAAGCGCAACGTGGTCAGCAAGTCCATCGGCGCGATGATGGCGCAAAAGAAGTTTGAGGAGGCGGAGCTGGCAAAGCGCGAGGTCGCGGCTTTGGTGGACGAGCTTGCCGCGCTGGAGGTTAAGGAAACCGAGATCTCCGCGGAGATTCGCCGCCGTATGCTCGTTATTCCGAACATCATCGACCCGTCCGTACCGATCGGCAGAAACGATACGGAAAACGTCGAGGTCGAGCGCTTTGGCGAACCCGTCGTGCCCGATTTTGAGATTCCCTACCATGTGGACATCATGGAAAGGCTCAACGGCATTGATTTGGACGCGGCGCGCAAGGTCAGCGGCAACGGCTTTTATTACCTCTGCGGCGATATCGCCCTTTTGCAAAGCGCCATCCTCGCTTATGCGCGGGATTTCATGGTCAAGCGCGGCTTTACCTACTATATCCCGCCGTTTATGATTCGCTCAGGCGTGGTGGACGGCGTGATGAGCTTTTCCGAAATGGAAAACATGATGTACAAGATCGAGGGCGAGGATCTCTACCTGATCGGAACGAGCGAGCATTCCATGATCGGCAAGTTCATCGACGCGTTTCTGGACGAGGCGACTTTGCCGCAAAAGCTCACGAGCTATTCGCCGTGCTTCCGTAAGGAGGTCGGCGCGCACGGCATCGAGGAGCGCGGCGTTTACCGCATCCATCAGTTTGAAAAGCAGGAGATGATCGTGGTCTGCAAGCCCGAGGAGAGCATGGACTGGTTCTTTGCCCTGCTCAAAAACACGGTCGACTTTTTCCGAACGCTGGATATCCCCGTGCGCACGCTGGAATGCTGTTCGGGCGATCTTGCCGACTTGAAGGTAAAAAGCATGGACGTCGAGGCGTGGTCGCCGCGGCAAAAGAAATATTTCGAGGTCGGAAGCTGCTCCAATCTGGGCGACGCGCAGGCGCGCAGGCTGAATATCCGCGTGAAAAACAAAGAGCGCGGCAACTATTTTGCGCATACGCTCAACAACACCGTCGTCGCCCCGCCGCGTATGCTGATCGCGTTTTTGGAGAACAACCTCCGCGCCGACGGCAGCATACGGGTTCCCGAAGCGCTCTCGCCGTATCTGATGGGGAAAACGGAGCTGCGGTAGAAGGGGACAAGAGAACCACACGTTTGTTTCAAAAGGGACTCTGCATACGGGAGTCTCTCAGGCTGTCGAAAAACGCTGTTTTTCGACAGGGTAACCGCTTCCTGCCTAAAACCCTTCGGGTTTCCGAGCGGCAGGAAGCATAAGGAAACCGCCCGTTCTCGGGCGATCCGTTCCGGCGTACATGCCGCCGGAGCCGGAACAAAACTTCCGGGGGTTTCGACCCCCGAATCCCCCAAGGACTTTTTTGACAAGCTGAGAGACTCTTTGCACGGGAGTCTCTTTTTGATCGCACATAGGTTGCAACAAACATAAGTTTGGGGCGCCTTCTTGTAAAGAGGAAAACGGGCGGGCGTATTTCATGATGACATCCGCATTGCGTTTTTGGGGTCGTTGTGATACGCTAAACAAACCAGATCAAATCCTTGCTTACCCAAATCATGCGAGAGGATGGGACTCTTTTCTATGGAAAACGACGCCATGCAACAAAGCGCCGCATCGCAGACGGACGCGGCGGAACAACTGCGCAAAAAAACGTTCGAGCGCAACAAGTGGATCTTTTCTTCAAGCGGGGTCGGGCGCGACCTGTGCTATCAGCTCATCGCGACGTTCCTTTTGACCTACATTCAATTCGGCGTGTCGCTGACGCTGGCACAGTTCACGACCCTGAGCCTCATCATCGGCGTGGGCGGGCGCATTTGGGACGCGCTGAACGATCCGCTCATGGGCGCGATCATCGAGGGCTCGCATCTGCGCTGGGGCAAGTTCCGCCCGTGGATCCTGATCGGCGCGCTTTCCTGCGGCCTTGTCATCATGCTCATGTTCGGCATCCAAAGCATACCCGGCTGGCGGTTCGTGGTGTTTATGAGCATTATGTACCTGCTGTGGGAGTCCACGTTTACGATGAACGACATCGGCTATTGGTCGATGCTGCCGAGCCTGTCGAGCGTTAAGGAGGAACGAAACTCCGTTACGACGCTGACGGTGCTGTTCGCGGGCATCGGCGCGATTCTTGCGCAGGGCGTGATTCCGCAGGTGACGGTAGGCGATATGCGCGCGGGCTATCGCTTGGTCGGCGTCGGGGTGGCGCTCGTGTTCATGCTCAGCCAAACGATCGCGTTCTTCGGCGTAAAGGAAACACCGCGCCCGAAGAAGGAGGCAAGCGAAAAGTTCTCGCTCAAAAAGATGTGGCTGACGATTGTCCGCAACGATCAGATCCTGTGGATGACGCTTTCCATGCTGTTTTATAACATTGCAAGCGCGCTTTTGATCGCGCTCGCGGCAAACCTGCTTTATCTCGAGGTCGGCTATAACGGCACGCTGTATTTCTATGTGGTCGTGGCGTACGGCGTAACGAGCGTGCTGGCAAACGTACTCTATCCGCTGCTGGTAAGCAAGCTGGGCAGGCGTAAGGTGCAAAATTTGGGCATTGCGGCGGCTGTGGTGGGCTACGCGCTGATCGCCTCCATGGGCTGGACGAGCGCGTTCCCGTTCAATATTTGGCTGCTTTGCGCGTTTTGCGTGCTGATCTCCGTCGGGCAGTCGCTCTTTTACATGGCGAGCATCGTCAACATGACCAACTGTGTGGAGTATAACGACTATAAGTTCGGCGAGCGCAACGAGGCTGTGGTTTCCACGCTGCGCCCGTTTATGGCGAAGTTTGCCGCCGCCATGCACACGCTGCTCATTACGCTTGTGCTTACGATATCGGGCACGTTCCTTTTGAGCCAGTCCATCAGCACGCTGGAAACGCAGCGGGACTTTTTTGCCAAGCAGGACGCGTCCGCGCAGGCGCATTATGTTTCGGTCGTGCAGGAGTATATCAAGGAATACGGCGATTATGAGATCGGAACGGCGGAATACGACGCGGCGGCGAAGGTGATTGCGACCCAAATTAACGCGGACGAGACGGTCAGCCGCTTCCAGCTTGACGCGCAGTATGTGCCGGCGCTCTCCGACGCGATGGTGCAAAAGACAATCGGCGGCGAAAAGATCTATCTGGGCCGTCTCGGCGAGATCGACCCCGCGGAGATCAAGAGCGACGGCGGCGTGTATACGCTCGAGGTCGGCGAGCTGGAAAACGGGCAGGAGAGCGCGGCAAACCTGAACTTCCGCGACAAGGGCACGCTTTCCATGCGCGTTTGGCTGCGCATCGCCTGCGCGGGTATGCCGATCGTGCTGCTGCTTGTGGCGCTGTTCATTCAGCGGAGGAAGTTTATCATCGACGAAGCGTATTACGATCAGATGATTGCGGAAATCGATCGCCGCAAGGCGGAAGCGGACGCGTGAGCGTAACGGACACAGAATCAAGAAAGCGATAAGGAGAAATCGATATGGGATGTTTCATTCACAAATGGGACGGCTGCGTCTGCACAAAGTGCGGCAAAACGCGGGACGAAGGGCATGATTTCCAAAAAGCGGCGGGGAAGTGCGTCGCGGTTTGCGCGCGCTGCGGCAAGGAGCAGGAGACGCATGCTTGGGACGGTTGCATCTGCAAGGACTGCGGCAAAGCGCGCAACGAGGAGCACCAAATCGGCGAGGACGGCTTCTGCGTCAAATGCGGCGCGGCAGGCGCGGAGCCGTATCGGATCGGCTATCTGAGCGATGCGGAAAAGAGCATCCTGATCGAGGGGATCAAGATTACGCAAAAGCTCCTTGCGGCGGGTCAGCCGAACCCGTGGCTGGACGGCGCGCTGAAAAAGATGCTTGGGCATTATGGCGCCGCCGGCACGGTTAAGCTGGACGTGTTCGACGTGGACGTGATGCTGAAAAGCATCATTCCGAGCGTCACGCAGTTTTTGGAAAAGAACGATACGGAGGAGAATCGGCAGGCGGTTCTGCTGTTGAAGGGCGCGGGCGAAAAGCTCGCCGCGCACAAAAAGGAGATTGAGGACAGGATTGCGGCGCACGACGCGGCGCAGTAAACCGAAATTCGCTTTTGCGCTCCTTCTTGCAGGATGCGGGAGGGAGCGTTTTTCCGCTCGGGCGGCGCGAATTCGGTTCGTTCTCAATTCCGACAGGAAAATGTTGAGATTTTGTCGGGATTCTGTAACGACGCGTTAACAATTCTTGCGTAACATAGAAGGCAAGAAAGCGAGGCGTGTTTTATGCAACGCACATATTTGATTACAGGCATCGGCGGGCATCTCGGCAACACGGTTGCGCGCGACCTGCTGAACGCGGGCGCGACGGTGCGCGGGTTCGCCCTGCCCAATGAGGACGTTACCATGCTCTATGGCGACGCGATCTCCATCGTGCGTGGCGATGTGCGCGAGAAGGACAGTTTGGAGCCGCTGTTTTACGGCCTGAACCCCGAGACGGACGAGGTGATCTTCATCCATTGCGCGGGCATTGTGACCGTTGCAAGCAAGTATAACCCCGCCGTGGTGGACGTCAACGTGTGCGGCACGCAGAACGTGGTTGATCTTTGCCGCGCGCATCGGGCCGCAAAGCTCGTTTATATCAGCTCCGTACACGCGATTCCCGAGCTGCCGCAGGGCAGCGTCATGCACGAAATCGATGCTTTTTCCACCGATTCCGTCATCGGTTTATACGCAAAGACCAAGGCTGCGGCGACGCAAATCGTGCTGGACGCCGCGAGGGACGGGCTTGACGCAACGGTTATTCAGCCCTCCGGCATCATCGGCCCGAACGATTACGGCAACGGGCATTTGACGCAGATGATCATCAGCTATCTGGACGGCAGCTTGACGGCGTGCGTCGAGGGCGGCTACGATTTTGTGGACGTGCGCGACGTGTCCAAGGGCGTGATTGCGGCGGCGGACAAGGGCAAGAAGGGCGAATGCTATATCCTTTCAAACCGCTACATCCCCGTCAAGGAGCTTTTGAACCTGCTTTCGCGCGTCACGGGCGGGCGCAAGATCAAAACGATTCTGCCGATGTGGTTTGCGCGGTTCAGCGCGCCGCTTGCGGAGCTGTATTATAAGATCCGCAAGGAAGCGCCGCTGTTCACGCGCTATTCGCTCTATACGCTGACAAGCAACGCGCGCTTTACAAACGAGAAGGCGAAGCGCGATTTGGGCTATGCGCCGCGGGATATCACCGCAACCTTGAAGGATACCGTCGCGTTTTTGTTCAAGGAGCGCAAAAACCTGTTTCGCAAGCGCGTCAAGCCGCCGAAGAACGGCGCGAGCGCATTGGCGTAAGCAAAAGCAAAAGGACGCGCAAAAGACGCGTTCTTTTCTTTTCTTGAAAGAAAAGAAACAAAAGAACTCCATTTTACCGTGCGCGGCTTGCGCGAAAAAGCGTTTGGAAGGGGAACGCTTCTTTCCTTGAAAGAAAAGAAACAAAAGAACCCCGTTTTGCCACGCGCGGCTTGCGCGAAAGAGCGTTTGGAAGGGGAACGCTTCTTTCCTTGAAAGAAAAGAAACAAAAGAACCCCGTTTTGCCACGCGCGGCTTGCGCGAAAGAGCGTTTGGAAGGGGAACGCTTCTTTCCTTGAAAGAAAAGAAACAAAAGAACCCCGTTTTGCCACGCGCGGCTTATGTTTCAGGCGTTCTTGATACGCTTCACGATGCGGTTCGCCTCCGCGTAGATGCGCCGCGGCTCGTCGCCGACGAAAAACGCGCCGTTTTCATACAGAACCTTGCCCGCGACCATGGTCAGGATCACGTTTTGCTTGGAGCCGCTGTATACGACGTTTTTTGCGATGTTGTTGAGCGGCTGCATGTTTGGCTGTTCGAGATCGATCAAAATCAGATCCGCCTGCTTCCCGACGTCGATGGCGTCGCATGCGTCAAGCCCGATGGCGCGCGCGCCCACGCTGCACGCAGAATCCAGCACGGTCATTGCTTCGAGCGCATCCGCGCCGTGTTCGAGCTTTTGCAGTGCGGTCATGAGGAACATCTCGCGGAAGAAATCCAAAGCGTTGTTGCTGGCCGGGCCGTCCGTTCCGATGGCGACGGGGATGCCGCGCGCGACGTATTCGCATAGGGGCGCGGTGCCGCTGGCCAGCTTCGCGTTGGAGGCGGGGCAGGTGACAACATATAGGTTGCGTTCCCGCAAAATTTCGATTTCACGCGCGGAAACGTGAACCAAATGGAAGCCGCCGCCGCCAAAGTCGAACATACCGAGCGAATCCAGCTTTTCCACGGGGCGGCAGCCGTTGCGCGAAACGCAGCTTTCCACCTCCGCCGCCGTCTCGTTCAAATGCGCATAAAAGGGACGCTTATAGGTTTGCACCATGTCCGCAAGGTCGGAAAGCAGCTTGGGCGAGGTGGTATATTCGCCATGGAAGCCGAGCTGATAGGAGATAAGCGGATGCAGGCGGGAGAACTTTTCGAATTCGTCCGCCGTTTGCCGCGCGCTTCCGCCATAATCGTTCGCGCAGCCGACCAGCGCCGTTCGAAACCCCGTATCGATTCCGGCTTGGGCGATGCTGTCGCGAAAAAAATACATATCGAACATGGCGGTGACGCCGCTTGTGAGATATTCGAGGATCGCCAGCTTGGTCAGCCAATAGACGTCGTCGGGCGTGAGCAGCGCCTCCCTGGGAAACACCTGCTGCGTCAGCCAGTCGCCAAGCGGCATATCGTCCGCAAGCGAGCGCAAAAACGTCATGCCCGAATGCGTATGCGCGTTTTTGAACCCCGGCAGGAGAAGGTTAAAATGACAGTCGATTTCGCGATCGAACGCGCAAACGTCGGATTCGCGCTCGGGCCCGACGTATGTGATCGTATCGCCCGTTATCTGTACTTCGCCCAAAAACGGCTCTGTTTTGCCGCCGAGCGGAAGGATGCGGGCATGCTTCAAATTCGTTTTCATACGCCCATGATAGCACATGGACGCGCCGCACGCCACGGTTTTTTGCGGCGGCGGGTGCGGAACCGAGAAAGTGAAATTCGTGTGGACGCGCTATGAGCAGTTTGAAAATCTGCCCGAAAGCCCTTGCAAATGATGCAGAAACCAATATACTGTGTATAGATGTCATGGGAATTTCGAGAGAACGGATTGGTACGGGGGAAAGCAAATGAGCAGACGACGTTCGGTGCGCATCACGCCTTTGGGCTATATCGTGCTGGTTATCATCATTTTGGTGATGGTCGTCGGCATCTATTTTATCGTTTGGTCGATGAGCCGGAATAAGACGAACGAGCAGGGCACGGCCCGGCAGGATCCGTATGCCTCCATTACGCCTACGCCGTCGCTCGCGCCCGTGTCCGAGGCGACGACCTCCGTGCAAACGACCGCGCCCGTTGCGGAAACGGCAACCCAGGCGCCCGTCGTTACGCCCGTGCCGGTCGAGCCGGATATGACGCCCAAGCCCGATGATACGCCCACGCCCGAGGTAAAGACGCCTTCGCCCGAGCAGGTGAAAAACGCGCTGGACGGCACATTGAAATCCAGCGGCGTCGTTTTGCGCAAGGGCCCGTCAACCTCCTATGACAGACTGGGAACCTATTCCTCGGGTACGCAGCTTAAAATCTATGAAGCGAGCGGCGACTACTATTTCGTGCAGATCGTCAAGGAAAACAAATACGGGTATATGGCGATCAAGTTTATCGAGAAAGAGGGTCTTTTGCCGGGCGAGACCGCTACGCCCGTCCCCGAGGGCCCGAGCGGCACGATCAACGGCGTGGTAAGCGCCTCGCTGGTCGCCCTGCGCGACGCGCCCTCGACGGAGAGCAACCGCATCGGGGAGGCGGCAAACGGCGCGGCGGTGTATATCTACTTTAAGACGGGCGATTTCTACTATATTCAGGTCGTGAAAACCAAGGTGATGTGCTACGCGTATGCGGAGTATATCAAGCCCGAATCCGCCGTCCCGAGCGGAACGCCCGTGCCGTAAGTTCTTTTCTTCGGAACGGAAAGAACCAAAGGAAACCGCATGACGGAAGGAGTTTTCTCATATGGCAGTCGGCAACATTCTATCCTGGTTGATTTTGGGCGCGCTGATCGGTTGGCTCGCGGCAAGAATCATGGGCGGCAAGCGCGGTTTGATACGCAACATCATCGTCGGCGTCGTCGGCGCGGGGCTCGGCGGCTGGATCGCGTCCGCTCTCGGTATGCAGATCTCGCAAACGTTCTCCTTTTGGGGAATGGTTGTGTCGATCGGCGGCGCGTGCCTGCTGATCTTTCTCTGCCGAATCATCGCCGGAACGCGCTGAGGGGCGGAGGCTTTCTTCCCGCATAAATAAACGGCAAACAAAAGGGAGTCGGGCTTTTCGGGCTTGACTCCGTTTTTGTATCGGGAAACGCGTTTTTTGTTTGTCAGTCCGCAGAGGACGCGTCAAGGGTCAGCAGCGCGAGAATGCGTTCTCGGGTGAGAGGCAGATCGTTTGTCGGCCGGTCGATGGCGTTTCCCACCGCGTTGGCAATCGCGGCGGCGGCGGGTACGACGGCGCATTCGCCGATGCTTTTGGCGCCATGCGGCCCCGCGGGCTCGGGGATGTTCAGCCAATCGACAGACAGCTCCTTCGGCATTTCGTTCGCGCGCAGCATATGATAGCTTTTCAGCGTCGTGTTTTTTACGCGCCCGCCTTCGTCCAAAAAGACGCCCTCCGAAAGCGCATAGCCCGCGCCCATCTGCACCGCGCCCTCGATCTGCCCGCGCACGGAGAGCGGATTGATCGCATAGCCGAGGTCGTGCACCGCGGCATAGGAAAGAAGCTCGACGCTTCCGCTCATGGTATCCACGCGCACCTTGGCGATATGCGCGCCGTAGGAAACGACCGCCGCGTTCGCCGCGCCCGTGCGGGCGGAAATCAGCTCGGTCAACTGTTTGTGCCGCGAGAACTGCACAAGCTCCTCGATCGACGCGCTTTGCCCGCTGTCCGCCGTCGCGCGCCCGTTTTCCAACGTGACGACCGCTTCGGGCAAAAGGAAGAGCGCCCGCGCGCAGGCGATCAGCTTTTGCTTCATATCCTCGGCGACGAGCAATGCCGCGCGTCCCGAAACAAACGCGCCGCGGCTGGAATAATCGCCGAGCTGGTAGGGCGTAAGCTCCGTGTCGGCGGAAACCACGGACAGATGCGAAAGCGGGATAGACAGCGTTTCGGCGACCATCTGCTTTTGCAGCGTGAGGGAGGCGTTGCCCATCTCATGCGCGCCCGAAAACAGCGTACAGGTGCCGTCGCCGTTCATTTTGAGGATCAGCGCGGTAATATCGGTTCGTATGCCGAACATACCGTTGCCGTGCGCGCCGACGCCGACGCCCACGCCGATGCGGAAGCGGGCGTTCTTCGTTCGCTCCTGTTCGAGAACCGCCTCGTCATAGCGTATCAGCTCCTTTGCGCGTTCGAGGCAGGCGCGGGGCTGCGCGCTGCCATGCGGCAGGTCGAATCGGTAATCGACGCCGTCGGGAAAGGTCAGGTTTCGCGTCTGCAAGGCGAGCATGTCCAAATGCAGCGCCTTTGCGATGCGGTTCATTTGCCGCTGCTGCGCGAAGAAAAGCTGCGGCGAGCCGAACCCGCGCATGGGCCCGCCGACGGGGGTGTTCGTTAAAACGGGATAGCCCGTAAAGCGTATGTTCGGGCATTGGTGCACCTTGAAGAACTTGCCGCACATTGCCCAAACGATGTTGCTTGTGCCGGATGCGTAAGCGCCCGCGTTGCATAACACCCGCATAT
This sequence comes from uncultured Oscillospiraceae bacterium, assembly GCA_964495255.1. GTDB lineage: Bacteria > Bacillota > Clostridia > Christensenellales > CAG-138 > UBA7703. The sequence continues at coordinate 45,035 of CAZBVC010000010.1, read as the reverse complement.
CCTCGGCCAGGATCGTTCCGTCGTCCGAAACGGCGGTGCGAAGGCGAATCTTCATGGCGTGCCGCGTGCGCGTGGATACGATGTCCTCTCTGCGGCTATAAACGAGCTTGACGGGCCTGCCGCATTGGATCGACAGCGCGGCGGCGACAGGCTCCAAAATCATATCGACCTTGCCGCCGAACGCGCCGCCGATTGCGGGCACGCTGACCCGAACGCGGTTCATGGGCAGGGAAAAGATGCGGGAAAGGTTCGTTCGAACGGCGAAGCTGTCCTGCGAGGCGGTGTAAACGGTGAGCTTGCCCGAAGCGTCGTAATCCGCAATGGCGGCGTGCGGCTCGATCGCGCCATGGTGGATGGGCGGCACGGTGTATGTGTCGTCAAACACATGCGCGGCTTTCTCCATCGCCGCGTCCACGTCGCCGCAGCTTTGCGTAACGGTTTCCATCAGGTTGCCGCGCTGCAAGCCCCCGTGCGTATGCAGGACGTAAGCGTCGTCCGCCATGCCCGCCTCGGGATCGAAATTGGCGGGCAGCGGGTCGTATTGAACGCGAATGGCGGCAAGCGCCTGTTTGGCAAGCGCGGGCGTATCCGCCGCGACGGCGGCGACGCGGTCGCCCACATAGCGCACAACGTCGTCAAACACGCGTTCGGTCTTGAAGATATCCAGCGTTTCGCCGCTGCTGTTATAATAGACCTCGGGTGTGTTTTGATAGGATACGACCGCGCGCACGCCGTCCATGCGCTCTGCTTCGGAGGTATCCAGCAGCTTGATCTTCGCGTGCGGCACGGGGGAAAACAGCACGCGCGCATACAGCATGCCCGGCAGCTTGACGTCGTCCACATAGCGAAGCTGCCCCGTCGCCTTTCGCGCGGCGTCGTCAATGGGGCAGGGCGTGCCTATCAATGTGCGTGACTCGCTCACACGCGCCCCTCCTTTTCCGCTCGCAACAGCCGCGCGGCGGAGAAAACCGCCTCCACGATGCGCGCATAGCCCGTGCAGCGGCATAGGTTGCCCGAAAGCGCGCTGCGGATCTCGTCCTCCGTGGGGGATGGGTTGCGATCCAAAAGCGCCTTTGTTGCAAGGATCATGCCGGGCGTGCAAAAGCCGCATTGAATCGCGCCGCAATCGACGAACGCTTTCTGAATCGGGTGCAGCGCGTTGCCGCGGGCAAGCCCCTCGATCGTCAGCACCGTATGCCCCGCCGCGTTTTTGATCGGCACGATGCAGGCGCGCGCCGCCGCGCCGTCCAGCAAAACCGTGCAGGCGCCGCAGTCGCCCGTGCCGCAGCCGCATTTCGCGCCCGTAAGGCCGAGCTTTTCGCGCAGCACGGCAAGCAGCGTTTCGTTTGGCGCGGCAAGCACCGTTCGTTTCCGCCCGTTGATCGTCAGCGTGAAAAGCTCCTCCATGGTCGCCTCCGTCGTTTGATCGCTTACAGCAGCCGTCCCATCATGCCGAGATAGCCGTTCAGCGCCGTCTGAATCTGATCCAGCGCAATCCATTCGTCGCGCGTATGCGCGAGCTTCTCGGTGGAAGGTCCGAAGCCCACCGTCGGGATGCCCGCCTCGCCCGCGTAATGACTGCCGTTCGTGCAGAAGTTATAATGCGTAAACTGCGCGTCTATGCCCGCGTCTTTCAGCCCCGCCATGCATTTTTGCACGAAGGGCGCGTCCTTTTGATACGCCCAGCCGGGGAAGAAGCGCTCGCCCTGCACGGTTTCGCCCGTATAGCAGAGCTGTTCGCCATGCGCAAGCGACACCTTGGCGTCGAGCGTCGGAATCTCCGCCTTCGCTTTGTCGATGACCGCTTGGATGGGGGCAAGCACGCTTTCCTTCGTTTCGCCGACGAGCAGGCGCCGATCGTAGGTCGCGCGGCAGTAGGCGGGAACGACGGATGCGCCGGGGTAGGGGCTTGAAAGAATGTCGGTCAATTCCAGTATGCCGAGCCCGAGCGCGTCCGAATGAGGCGGCGTGATCGAGCGAATGCGGGAGATCAGCTCCGCCATTCCATATACGGCGTTGACGCCTTGATCGGGGCTTGCCGAATGCGCGCTTTTGCCGAACGTTTCCAAAACGATCTCCGCCCTGCCGCGCTGCCCGATTTTCAGGTTGCATTCGGACGCTTCGCCGATAACGACCAGGTCGGGCTTGACCCGCGCGCTGATCTCGCGCGCCGCGACGCCCTCGAAGCATTCCTCGTGCACCACGCCCGCCACGGCGATATTGCCCGAGAAATGTCCGCCCGTTTTCTCATAAAAGCGAACGGCGGCGACCGACATGCACGCCAGCGCGGATTTCATATCCGACGCGCCGCGCCCGAACAGCTTGCCATCCTCGATTTCGCCCGCGTACGGGTCGTGCTTCCAGTCCTGCGCGTTGGTCACGGGGACGGTGTCCATATGTCCGTCAAACAGCACGGTTTGACCCGCTTTGTCGCCGTGCAGCACGGCGATCAGGTTGCCGCAGCGGTCAACGGTAACGTCCTCTGCCCCATGACCATGGAAAAAGTCGGCGAGCGCGTCGGCTACGCCCTTTTCTTCGCCCGAAACGCTCGGCAGAGAGATCAGCTTTTTGCATAGGGCAAGACATTCGTTCATTTGCTTGTTCCTCCGATTTTTACGATGCTATTTTGTCGCTTCTCGGGCAAGGCTCGGCAGCTCGTCGCGCCGCGGGGACGTGCGCGCGCCGACGGTCTGAATCGTGAATGCCGCGCAGGTATGGGCAAACCGAAGCCGCTTTTCGACCGGGTATCCGTTCAGCTCGGCATAGAGATACGCCGCGGTAAACGAATCGCCCGCGCCCGTGGTATCCTTGACGGTATCGACCCGCTCGGACGGCACGAACACGCTTTCCTCCCGCGCATGCAGAGAAGCGCCGCTCGAACCCTCCGTAACGACCACGGCTCCCGCGCCGAGAGAAAGCAGCCGGTTTGCGCCGCTTTTGACGGTTTGCTCGCCCGTGAGCAGGGTCAGCTCGGGTCGGCTGACGAACATCGTGTCCGCAGCGGCGATCAGCGGCAGCAGCGCATCCGTTCCATAGCCGCACATCACGCCGCCGGGCCCGAAGGCGACCTTTCCGCCGCGCGCGTGTACGCCTTCTGCCGCCGTAAGCCCCACGTCGGGAAACGCTTCGCCGATGTAGAGAAGCTCCGCTTCATAGTTTACGCCGTTTAGCTGTGCGGGGCAAGTATAAATGCTTTCGCCGCCGAGCGCGATCATCACGCGTTCGCCGCAGGGATTGACGAGAATGAACACGCTTGCCGTGCGCGCGCCGCAGGTCGTCAAAAGCCCCGTCGTGTCAACGCCCTCGTCCAGAAATGCGGATTTGATCAGCGCGCCGTCGGCGTCGTCTGCCACGCAGCCCAGGAATGCGGAAGAAACGCCCAAGCGGGCAAGCGCAACGGCGATGTTTGCCGTCGAGCCGCCCGCCGTGCGCGCGACGTTTTGCGCCGCAACGATCATGTCCGCGGAAGGGAAGGCGTCCACAAGCGCGATGGTATCCACCGCCGCCGCGCCAAGCACCAAAGCCCGCGCCATGGCTACATAACCCCGTAGCCGAGCGAGGAGGTCCAGATCAAAACGACGCCGAGGCAGAGAATCAGCACGCAGGCCGCGATTGCGCCCGCGCTCCATTGACGGGGGCGAACGAATTTGCTCTTTTTCGTCGCGCCGAAGCCGCGCGCCTCCATCGTCAGCGCGATGTCCGAACCGATTTCGAGAGAGTTGGACAACAGCGGCGTGATGATGCGCATCATCTTTTTCAGCTTTTCGGCGAGCTTTCCCTTGTCAAGCTCCATGCCGCGGGTCTTTTGCGCGTTCATGAGGTTGATCGCCTGCCCCTGAATGATGGGGATAAAGCGCCACGCCGTCGAGAAGATGAATGTGATCTGCTTTGCCGCGAAGGGCAGCTTGCCAAGCAGCACGATGAATTCCGACGGCGGAACGGTAAAGCCCATGATCGCGATGGCGAACACGACCATATAGATTTTGAGGCTCGCCGCAAGCCCGTAGAGGATACCGCCGAGCTTGACGGGCAGCTTTTTGTTCGGTAGGAGGTAGAACAGCACCGAATGCTCCTTGATAAACGCGCTGTTCTTGATCAGGCTGTCGTCGGAGGTCAGCGCCTGAATGATGAGAATCAGGATGGACGCAACCAGCGCGAACTTCAAAAACCATGCGATTTTCTTCCATGGGAATTGGCAGCTCACGCCGACGAGATACAGCGCGAACGTCAAGATCGCGCAGTAGATCACGCTCGTCCAAACGATGGACGCGACGATGACCAGCAGCACGAACAGCATGGTCACGCGCGAATTGAGCCGATGCACCCAGGTATCCATCTTTCTGTAATCGACTAGCATGGTTTCACCTCCCGATAGAGCTTCATGAAGCGGTCGTAAAACGCTCCGACGGACAGGACGTCGTTCGGCATATAGGGCAGCGCCTGCGCGATGCGCGTGATGGCGGTCGGCTCGACGTATGCCTGTTTCAGCAGCGCCGTTTGGGTGAACACGCTTTGAGGCGCGCCGTCCGCCATGATCTTGCCGTTGCACATGACCAATACGCGCTTGCAGTAGCGGTTTACGATCTCCATGTTGTGCGTGATGATGAGTATGGTCTTGCCGCGCTCGTTCATCTTTTTGAGCAGCTCCATGATCCAGAGCGTCTCGCGCCAGTCCTGACCCGTCGTCGGCTCGTCCACGATGATGACCTCGGGATCCATGGCGATGATCGCGCCCATGGTCAGGCGCTGCCGCTCGCCCTTGGAGAGGTATTTCGGCCAGGTGTTTGTATAGTTTTCGAGCCCGACCTCGCCGATGATGTCGTCCACAAGCGCCTTTGTCTGCGCCGCGTCGCGCCCCAGGTTTTCCGGCCCAAAGTTCAATTCGTCCAGCACGCTGTCGGTAAAGATTTGCTCGTCCGGGTTTTGGAAGCAGTAGCCCACCGTGGCGGAAAGCTCGGCGACGGTCTTTGCCTTGATGTTTTCGCCGTCAACGATTACCACGCCGCTTTCCGGTTTGAGCAGCCCGATCACGGTGCGCATGAGGGTAGTTTTGCCCGCGCCGTTTTGCCCGATAATGGCCGCAAAATCGCCTTTTTGGAACGTCACGGATACGTCGTCGAGCTGTCTGCCCTGCCCCAAATAGCTGAACACGAGGTTCTTCGCCTTGATGATCGGCTCCGCTGCGGATTCGGCTTGCGGCGCGTCCTCGTGCGGCGCATCGGGCTTTGCGCGCACGCCCTGCATTTCGGACAGCGCTTGCAGCTCCTCGATCAGCGCTTCGGCATACAGCGGCTCGGTTTGGATGACGCCGTCCCGGCGCAGCAGCGCGGATAGCTCGATCGCCTGCGGAACCTTCATGCCGAGCGCTTTGAGGCGTTCGGTCTGCCGAAACACCTCGCGCGTTTCGCCCATGAGCACGATGCGCCCTTTGTCCATGACCGCCACGCGGTCGGCATAGCGCGCGATGTGATCCATTTCGTGCTCGACCAAAACGATCGTAACGCCATAGATCTTGTTGATGTCCTTGATGATGGAGAATACGTTCTGCTTGCCCCATGGGTCGAGCATGGAGGTCGGCTCGTCGAACAGGATGACCTCGGGCAGCATGGCGTACACGCCGCCGATGGCGACGGACTGCTTTTGCCCGCCCGAGAGCTCCTGCGGCTTGCGCTCGCGCAGAGACGAAATATTCAGGTCGGTAAGCGCCTTGTCGATGCGGCGCATACATTCGGTATAGTCGTAGCCGAGGTTGCTCGGCCCAAACACGATGTCCTCCTCGACGGTCATGCCGAAAAGCTGCGCGTCCGCGTCCTGAAACACGAGCCCGACATGCGGCGCCATCTCAAACACGGCGTGCTCGCTCGTGTCCATGCCGCAGACGTTGACGCTGCCGGTCATGACGCCCTGCGTGAATTTCGGTATGATGCCGTTGAGGCATTGGCAGAGCGTAGATTTGCCCGCGCCGGTCGGCCCGGTGATGACAAGGAACTCGCCCTTGTTGACGGTCAGATTGATGTCCGCAATGGCGCGCCGCCTGCTGCCCTCATAAACGAAGTTGACGTCCTTTACGGTAATGATCGGTTCCGACATACGCTACACCTCCTTTTCGGGCGCTTGTTTCGCGTCGCGGATGCGCCGTATCATGCCGAAAACGGTCAGCAGCAGCCCCAGCAGCCCGATCCATATTTTTTGAAAGAGCTTCCACGCGCCAGCCCAGTCCTTGATTTGGAAGCTCGGATACTTCTTGGTGCGAATGCCGACATAGAGGATGAACAGGATCTGGAACAGGACGAGCGAAATTCCGATAAACAGCAGGAATACGCCCTTTTTCGCCTTTTGATCCTTCTCCGAAGCCGCCTTTTGCAGGTATTTGTTCGGGTTTTTCTTTGCGTCCTCCAGCATCATGGCGTTTACGACGGCAAGCTCTTCCGCGTCCACGGGTTCTTCATAGCGGCGGCGCTTTTGCGCGGCGGATATGGCGGCGTAAGCAAACGCCGCGAGCATGCAGTTCGCGTAGGAGCCGAGCACCTGCTGAATAATCGTTGCCGCCAGCATACCCCAGCCCATCATCAGCGGCCACGGCGCGACGCACAGGGTGTTGACGAGCGTGCCGACCACGATGCCCGGAATGCGTCCCCATTTTTTCGTCGCGATGCCAAAGCAGGTGACCGCCAGCGCCATATTGATCATGTAGTACGGCGCGAGCGGCGCCCAGCCCGAAAAGCCGCTCATCAGCTCCGAGAAAAACGCGCCGAACGCCGCAACGATCGCGCCGATCTGCCAGCCGAAGATCAGCGTGCCGAAATAGCCCGCGAGCGAATCGAAGCGGATGCTCGTGGCGCCGGGCAGGGTGATCAGACCGCCCGCGGCGGAAAGCGCCGTCAATATGGCGATGCGAGCGATGACGCGGCTGCTCCAACCCTCCTCCCTGACAGACGACGGCAGGTGCTTGTTCCACCAGATTCCCAAAAGGATCAATACGACAATGTACACCGCCGCGAACAGATACGTTACCGCGGCGCCCTTCGGCGTCATGCCAAAGGGTTTGAATTTCTCCAACGTTGTTTCCATCGCCAAACAAACCACCGTGCTCAATGGATCCCCTCCTCTTTGTTATTTGGACGGCCGGCCGCGTCCTCTACCGCCGAAATGAGCTGCTCATAGCCCGTGCATCGGCAGAGGTTGCCGGCGATCGCCGCCTTGATCTCGTTCCGCGTCGGATGCGGGTTTTTGTCCAGCAGCGCCTTCGCGCTCATAATGAAACCGGGCGTGCAAAAGCCGCATTGCAGCGCGTGATGATCGAGCACCGCCTGTTGCAGCCGGTCGAGCCTGCCGTCTTGACCAAGCCCCTCGATCGTCGTCACGCGTTTGCCCGAAACCCGAAGCGCGGGGACGAGGCAGGAATCCACCGCGTCGCCGTCCACAATGACCGTGCATGCGCCGCATTCGCCGACGCCGCAGCCCTCCTTGGTTCCCGTGAGCCCGAGCGTGTCGCGCAAAACGTCCAAAAGCCGCGCGTTGTCGGAAACCTGTGTCGTTACGGGCGTTCCGTTCAGGATAAAGCGCAGTTCCCGCATGTTCAGACCTCCCCCAAGCCCGCTGCGCGCAGAAGCGCGCTCGAAACAACCGCCATGAGAGCGGGCTTTTTGTATTCCGTGCTCCAACGCACGCCCGTAATCGATACCATCTCGTTTGAGACCGCCTCGCCCGCCGCCTCAAAAAGCGCTGCGGACGGTTTTTCTCCGCAAAGCAGGTTTTCCGCGGGAAAAACGCGCCGCGGCCGCGCAAACACGCAGCCCGCCGAAATCCGCGCGGAGACGATAAGCCCGTTTTCGATTTGAAGCGCAGCCGCCGCGTTCATGCGCGAGATGGCGAGCGCTTTCCTGCGTCCGAGCTTGACGAACGCGGAGGAAAAGCCGTCGATCGCGGGGAACGTAAGCGTTGTAAGCAGTTCGTCCGTCTCGATGCGCGTTTTGCCCGCGCCCGTAATGAATTCCGTCAGCGGCAGCTCGCGCCGACCCGAGATCGAAACGAGTTCGACGGTTGCGTCCAGCGCCGCGAGGGGAGAAAGCGTATCCGCCGCCACGGCCGCGTTGACGACGTTTCCGCCGATCGTGGCGACGTTGCGCGTTTGCTGCGCGCCGACGCTTTGACACGCGGCGGAGAGCATGGTCGGCAGAGACGCGTTATGCGCGAGGGAATCATGCGTTGACAGTGCGCCGATATGAAACGCGCCGCCGTCCCGCATAACGCCCGAAAGCGACGTTAAGCCGCCGAGATCGACGAGGTATTCCATGTCGGATACGCGCATATCGTCGTTCCTCAGCGCGACCATGAGATCCGTTCCGCCCGCGCAGGGCCTGCATTTGCCCGCGTGCGCATGCAGAAAGGCGAGCGCTTCATCGAGCGTACTCGGATGCACAAACGTAAATTCCCGCATGAAGAACCCTCCTTAATACAGCTTTTTGCCGAGCAGCACGTTTTCAAGCCCTGCGGGGTTGTTGCGGATGCGCCTGCCCGTGGCGTTGTATACCGCGTTGCAGATCGCCGCCGCGACCGCCTCCGTTGCGGGCTCGCCGACGCTCTTTGCGCCGTAGGTGCCGCTTTCGTCGTCGCATTCGTAGAGGTTGACCTGCATGCTCGGCATATCCATTGCCGTCGGAATCAGATATTCGTCCAGATTCTGCGTTTGAACGAGCCCGTTTTTCGTAACGACCTCCTCCATGACGCCGTAGCCCTGCCCCATGACGATGCCGCCGTAGATCTGCCCGTGAATCAGCGCGGGATTGATCGCCGTGCCGACGTCGTGCGAGGCGGTCACCTTTTCGAGCGTGATTTCGCCCGTTTGCGTATCCGCGAGAATCTCCGCGACCACGCAGGCATAGGAATAGGTCGGGAACGCCTTTCCCTGCCCCGAATCGTGATCCTGTATGCAGGGCGGCGGCGTGAACCATTCGTAGCTTGAAAGGCACATGCCCTGCCAAAGCGCGGCGTTTGCGACCGCACCTAGCGGAACCTGATAGGCGTCGTGCGCCGGGTCGAAGAATTGTCCGTTTTCCAATCGAATTTCGTCCGCCGTTCGGTCAAAAGCGCCGCCGCCCCTGCCCGCGCGGAAAAAGCCCAGATCCACGGCGTTTTGCCGCAGAATCGCGTTGAGCTTTTCGCCCGCCTTTTTGACGGGCTGGGCGCCCATGACCGTGCCGCGCGAGGCGACCGTCATGCCGCAGTCGGGGATGCAATGCGAGTCCGTGCCATAAAAGCGGATGCTTTCGACGGGCACGCCGAGCGCCTCCGCCGCAATTTGGCAGTATGCGGTTTTGAGCCCCTGTCCGTTTTCGGCAAGCCCCGAATGCAGTAAGACCGAGCCGTCGTCGTTGACGATCAAAAACGCGCCCGCCGCGTCGGGCGATTCCGCGCCGTAGCCGCAGCCGCGATGGGAAATCGCCATGCCGATTCCGCGTTTCATGCGCCCCGTTTGCAGGCGATACGCCTTTTGCTTGTTTTCGTAGTCGGTTTGCGCCGCCGTATCCTGAATGAGCTCGGGCAGGATAACGTGGGAAACCACCGCGCCCGTCGCAACGCGCGCGCCGTCGCGCAGGCAGTTTCTTTCGCGAAACGCGAGCGGGGACAGACCCACAGCTTTGGCAAGCTCCTCGACAAACTGCTCCTGCGCAAAGATCAGCTCGGGGCTGGAATAGCCGCGAAACGCCCCGCCGTGGATGTTGTTGGAGAAGACGCCGTAGGTTTCGCACGCGATGTTGTCGACGTCGTATGCGCCTGCGCAGTGCGCCGTGGCGCGCCAGTTCATGAATTGCGTTTGGTTGTTGTATGCGCCCGAGCTGTCGATCTGCGTCGCCTGCCACGCCGTGATGCGGCCGTCCTTCGTTACGCCCGCGCGGTAGGTCAGCGTAAACGGATGCCGCTTGCTGCTTTCGAGTATGGATTCCTCGCGCGAATAGACCATTTTGACGGGTCGGTGCAGCAGCCTGCAAAGGTATGCCGTCCGCGCCGCAAGCAGGCCGACACCCTCCTCCTTGCCGCCGAACGAGCCGCCGAGCGTCTCTTGAATCAGCCGCACGCGGTTGAGCGGGATGCAGAGGATGTCCGCCACATAGCGGCGCGTGAAAAACGGGTTTTGCGCGGAGGCGTGGACGGTGATCTCGCCGTCGGAGGGTCGCTCGATCGCAACCGCCGCTTCCGGCTCGATATAGGCGTGCTCGGCGTACTGGGTCGTGTAGGTGCGCTCCAATACGATATCCGCTTCGGCAAACCCCGCGTCCACGTCGCCCTTTTTCAGCGTGTAGCGTGAAGGCGCAAAGATATTGTTCGGGTAGTTCTCGTGGAGCTGCGGCGCGCCGTCCAAAACGGCGGATTTTGTGTCGAACACGGCGGGCAGCTCGTCGTATGCGACGTGAATCTTCTTTTTTGCCTCCTCCGCCAAGGCGCGGGTTTCCGCCGCGACAAGCGCCACAACGTCGCCCACATATCGCACGCGGTCGGTCAGGTACGGATAGCCCGCCCAGCTCGTCGGTTTTTTGAGATCCTTTGCCGTTACAACCGCCAATACGCCGTCCATTTCGAGCGCTTCGGACGCGTCGATGCTTGCTACGCGCGCGCTCGGAACGGGCAGGCGCAGCATCGCGCCATACGCCATATGGGGATAGGAAATATCCGCGGCGTAGGTTGCGCGCCCCGTTACCTTGTCAACGCCGTCCACACGCGGGGCGGGCTTGTTGATCTCGCGAAACTGCTTTTTTCCGTATAGCGGCACGGGGTGGAGCCCCCTTCCTGTCGGCATAAGAAAACGCTTTGTCGGTTTGAGTCGTTAGCGTTATTATAAAGGGTCGCCGTCGCGTTTCGCAACCGCGCGTGATAGGAAAACGGCGCTTTGCGTGAGAAACGCACATTTGTGCGCGCTATTTTGCGCACATTTGCGCACCTTTGCGCGGCGATACCGTTTATAATGAAAATGGGAACGGAATCGGCAGATTATAATGGGAACGGAATCGGCAGAAGGAGGAGGCGGAGCTGCAACATGCGGAAAACGGGGGACGTTTTGATTCGCGGAGCGGTTTTGGTCACGGAAACGGGCGCTGTTACAGCCGACCTGCGCGCGCGCGAAGGCGTGATTCATGCGATTGGGCGCGATTTGGATGCAGGCGGCGCCGACGTATACGACGCGGACGGTTTGATCGCGCTGCCGGGCGCGGTGGATTCGCACGTGCATTTTCATATGCTGTCGCCAAACGCGAGCGGCGGATACAACGCGGACGATTTTCGTTCGGGCACGCGCGCGGCGCTCTGCGGCGGCACGACGACCGTTATCGACTTTGCAAGCCCGCAAAACGGAAAAAGTCCGAAGGAAGCCGTGCTTTTGCGAAGAGCGGAGGCGGACGGGCAGACCTATTGCGACTACGCGCTGCATATGGAGGTCACGGGGGCGTTTCCGCAGCCGACAAACCGCTTGGGCGAGATGAAAGAAAGCGGCGTGCGCGCGCTGAAAATCTATACGACATACGGCTCCGACCGCCTGCCGGACGAACTGCTTTTTCCGCTGTTTGCCGAGGCGGCGCGGCTGCGTTACACCGTGCTTGCGCATTGCGAGGACGACGAGATCTTAACGCAAAAAGCGAACGATCTGCGCGCCATCGGCCGCTGCGGGGCGGAAAACCACGGCGAGAGCCGCCCGAAGGAAGCGGAAACGGCGGCGGCGCGGCGGCTGATCCAAATCGCCGGGGAGACGGGATGCAGGCTGATCATCGCGCATATCTCCGCCGCAAAGACGGGTCTGCTCGTGCAAAAGGCGCGGAAAGACGGCTTATGCGTATACGGCGAAACCTGTCCGCATTACCTTTTGCTGAACGACAGCCTCTATATGGGCGCGGAGCCGCAGAAATACGCTATGACGCCGCCCCTGAGAACGGCGTCGGACTGCGGCGCGCTTTGGGCGCTTGTGCAAAGCGGGGACGTCGGCATACTTTCCACCGATCATTGCCCGTTTCTGCTTGCCGACAAGCGCGGCGCCAAGACCTGCTTTGAGATACCGTTCGGCGTGGGCGGCTGCGAAGAGCTTGTTTCGCTCGCGTTTTCGGAGGGCTATCAAAAGGGGCGGCTGACGCTTTTGCAGCTTGCCGCGCTGCTGTCCGTCAACGCCGCGAAGGCATACGGGCTGTATCCGAAAAAGGGGACGATCAAGGTCGGCTCGGACGCGGATCTCGTTTTGATCGACCCGAGGGCAGCGCGGACGCTCTCGGCGCAAAGCGAGCACGGCAACGCGGATTACAGCGTGTATGAGGGCTTTCAAATCGGCTGCAAGGTGCAAAGCGTGTTTTTGCGCGGCGCGCTTGTCGTGCAAAACGGCGAGCCCGTTCATGCGCCGACGGGACGCTTCCTGCCTATGGGCGACCCGACGTAAAAAACGCCGCGAAGGAACAAAGAGCGACCCTGCGCGGGTTGCTTGCAGGCTGTCGAAAAAGTCCTTGGGGGATTCGGGGGTCGAAACCCCCGGAGGTTTTAATCCGGCTCCGGCGGCATGTACGCCGGAACGGATCGCCCGAGAACGGGCGGTTTCCCTGTGCTTCCTGCCGCCCGGAAACCCGAAGGGTTTTAGGCGGGAAGCGGTTATTCTGTCGAAAAACAGCGTTTTTCGACAGTCTCGAGCGACCCTGCGCGGGTCGCTTTTGCGAATATGTGCGATTTACAGTTGGGAAAGCAGATAGGCGGCGATCTCGCCGGCGATATCGACGTCCGTCACGCCGGAAAGCGCGTGGAAGCCGGGGCAGCCGTTGACCTCGGTTACAAACGTTTCGCCCTCGTCGGAAACGAGCAGATCGACGCCCGCGACCGCGGCGCCCACCGCGTTTGCCGCGGCAAGAGCGAACGTTTCCTGCTCGGGCGTGAGAATCAGCGCTTTCGCCGTCCCGCCGCGCGAGCAGTTTGCGCGCCAATCCGCGCCCGTTCTGAGCATGGCGGCGATCACGCGCCCGCCTACGACGAACGCGCGGATGTCGCGGTTGGAGCAGGGGATAAACCGTTGCAGATAGAGCACGCTGCCCGCCGATGCAAGCGGAAAAAGCGCCTCCCTCGCCGCCGCCTCGCTCGTCAGGCGCAACAGCCCGTTGCCGCATGAGCCGAACAGAGGCTTGTAGACCACGTCCCCGCCCAGCGCGCGGTATGCGTCCATGGCGGAAACGGCGGTTTCGGCGGTTATGGTCGGCGGAACGGGCAGACCCGCTTCGCAAAGCAGCGCGGAGGTAAAATATTTGTCGGCGGTTTTCTCGATCGACTTCGGGTCGTTCAGGCAGAATACGCCCGCGCGCGAAAGCGTATAAAGCGCGTCCATGCGGTAGATCACCTGTTCGAGCGAGCCGCCGGGAATGCCGCGGATGAGCAGCGCGTCGCAGGAAAGGAGCTTGGCAGACGGGCTTGGCGTTCCCGCGCCGAGAACCAAAGCGTCCGCCGTGAAAAAGCTGTTTTCCACGCCGAGCGAATCAAACGCCCGCGCCATTTGTCGGCAATGCCAGCCGTTTTCGATGCCGAGTATGGCAATTCGCTTCATGCGCCCTCCCGCGTGCTTTGGTAAAGAAAGATTTCGCCCTTGCCGAGCGAGGAAAAGTCGCCGCGGTATCGCGTAAACGTGCCGCCGCGCCAGTTCTCGGGCAGGCATACGCCGCGCGAAGCAAGCATTGCATACAGCAGGCGCAGGAACACGAGATCGACGTTTGCGGCGGGCAGAAAGCCGTATGGCGCGCGTTCGGTTTCGCCAAGCAGCACCGTTCCCCGCTTCATGCCGCGCGCGAGGTTTTCGCCGACGCGGTCAAGCAGCAGCGCCGTGCCGCCGCGCATCTGTTCGCACGCCGCGTCCCCGCATGCGCCCGATACGACGATCACGCCGCGCCGCATCATGCGCGCAAGCCCGCTTTTCGCGCCGCCGAAGATCTGCGCAAAGCCGTTTTCCATATGCGAAAGCGCCGCTTCGCCCGCGTTTCCCTCGATCGCGAGCGTGCCGCCGCGCATGCCATAGCCCGCCTCCGCGCCAACGTCGCCCATGACGCGTATGCTTCCGTGCGCCATACCCGCGCCGACGCGAATGGCGCGGCGCAGGTCGCCATGGAGCGTAAGCCCGTCGCCTTCCGCCGGCTCGATAACAAACAGCTCGCCTAAGCGAACGCTTTCCCGCCCCGCGGGAACGATCAGCGCGGACAGGCTTTCGCGGCTCGCGTCGATCGCCTCCGACAGCGGCGAAAGGTCGATCAGTCCGTTAAAATCGCGTTGGAGAAACAGATCAAAGCCCATTTGGATTCTCCTTTTGCAAAACGCCGCAGGCTGTAAGAAACGCCTCGTTTGGGCGCGCGTCGTCAACGCCGCCGCCGCCATAGAACGCAATCCGTTTTTTCACGCGGTCTGCGTCGAACGGGCGCTCCGCCAAGGCATGGATCTGCGGCTTCGGGCGGAACACATACGCCGGTGAGGCAAACATCTCCTCGAGATCGCCGCCCAAGCGATACACGACCGCGCCGCCCGCGGCGCCGATTCCGAGATGCCCGAAAGCTTCCAGCCCCAAGCGCTTTGCGGGCGCGGAGCGCGTCATGCTTGCAACGTCAAAAAGCGAATATTCGCGCTTGATCTCGCGAACGCCGCTGCGCGAAAGCGCGCGCGGGTTGAGGCGCGAGAGCTCCTCGTCGCGGAAGTCCTTGTTCATCAGAAGCTTGAGAAGATACGGGTAGGCGGTAAACGGCCCGCCGTTCGGGTGATCCGTGGTCAAAAAGATGCGCGACGGGTCGTCGATCAAAAGCAGCAGCTCCAGCCCCGTGAGAAACTGCGTCGCGCCCATGACGTTGTCTGCCGCGTAGGAAAGCGGCAATACGCCGAAGCCGCCGTCCAGCTCCCAAAGCTCCGAGCGAAAGCCGCGCTTGCCGACACCGAGCTTCTGCGCGAAGCCCGCGTCCGCCGTGACCGCCGCCGCCTTGCCGAACACCACCGCGCCCGCGTCCACGCTGACGTTCTCATGCGCGTTGACCGCCGCGGCAAGCTCCTCCGCCGCGCTGACGACGCGTCCCTTCGCGTTCGACTTGTAGCCGTAGAATTGCAGGTGCGCGAGGTGCAGCCTGCGTCCCGCCGCGCGCTCGATCGTCTGCACGACGGATTGGTACGCGTCCGTGCGCGCCAAAAACGGGTGATGCAGATGCAGCGGATGCGGCAGGGAAAGGCGTTCGTTCGCTTCGATCAGGCGGTCGATCAGCTTTTCGCAGGGCAGCTCGCCGTCCGACGTTCCGTTTCGCGGGTTGATGAGCTTGAGCCCCCAGCCGCAGGAAACGGACAGCAGGCGGCAAAGGTATTCGTCCAGCGCCGCGTCGTCCTTCCCCGCGGCAAGCGCGCAAAGCGCGGGATTTTCGCCGACCCAGGTCAGGTTCAGCGTGTCGAGGTTTGGAATCGCGTGCTCCTCGAGAAGCGTGCGCCGTGCGTCCGACGCGGGCATTGCGGCGTTTGCGGCAAGCGTGTAGCCCATGCGCGCATAGTCCGCGCCAAGCCGATGCACCGTCGGAACGATCGGATCGCCGCTTTCGCGCAGCAGGTTCAGCGGTTCGCCCGCAATATGGCTATGAATCTCGATCGCGCCCGCCATGACCGCGCAGCCGCTTGCGTCGAGCGTTTCGTGCGAAGCGTGCAAAGCGGGCGGGCAAACGCGCATTTGATCGTCCAGCCACACGTCCCGCACGTCGCCACATATTCCGTTCGTCGGATCGAAAACCTTACCGCCCGTGATGTTCAGCATATGCGCATCTCCCGAATCAGCGTTTCGACGCAGGCGCAGAGCGTCGGAAATTCGCTTGCTTTTTGCGCGGCGCAGGAGCGGGAAAGCCCGTCGGCATACACGAGCGTTCCGCCCTCCTCCGCGGGAAACGCCGCGGTTTGAACGAACAATGCCGCGCCGTCAACGGGCGTATCGCCCAAAACGTACAACGGCACGCCCGCGTCGGATACAGCCTTTGCCTTGGACGCGTCGTTTCCGATGAGCAGCGCCGCGTCCGCGGCTTTTTCGGAAAGCAGCGCGGAAAGCCGATACGCGTCGGATACGAGCGCGCCGCCCGCATAAAAACGACCGCTCGCGCCGCCCAGCTCCGAAAGCGCGGCGTCGTAGGCGGCAAGAAGATTGGTTTGCGCGGGGCATTGGATGAAATCGAAGCCCCGCTTCCATGCGCAGCCCTCGCGAAACGCGAACAACGCGTCCCGATAGCCGTCGGGCAAAGCGTCCGCGCAGATGATGAGCGCCGCGCCCGCGTGCGCTTGCATTCGGTCAAACAGGGCGGCGTATGCGTTTGCATCGGGCAAAGCGCCGTCCTTCTGCAACGCGGAGAGCGCGCGCCAGGTATGCGCGCTCAGCAGCCGATCGTCGCGCAGAACGGTCGCGCTTTCGGGCAGGGGGAAGGGGCTTTCGCCGCCTGCGGTCAGAATCAAACCGTGCAGGGAAAGCGAGGCGCGCGTCAGCGTCGGCAGCAGAACGGGCTCGACGGAGACTGCCGCGGACAATGCGCGCGCAAGCCGAAACGCGGCGCGCTGCCCCTCGCAGGAAACGCCGCCAAAGCCAAACAGCACGGGCGCCTTGGCGTTTTTCAGCGCGTGCGCCAAAGCGGAGAGCTCGCCCTTCATGGATGCTCCTCCAATATTTCGTAAAGCGGGAATTTCACCTTGCCCAAATGCCCGCCATAGTTGCCCGCCGTGATGCGAATCATTCCGTCCCGCGCGGCGGCGCGAACGCCCGTCGCCATGGCGCGTCGGATGTCCTGCTCCTTTGCGCCGCAAAGCACGAGCTCGTAAACGCAGTTTGCGTCCGCGGGCAGCAGGGAGTCCCTTTCGTTTTTCAGCGTCGGGCAATAGCGGTGGTAGGTGGACGCCGTGAGCTTTTTATAGCGCGAGCCGACCTTGCTGCCGCTGCGCACCACGCCGCCCGGGAAGGGCAGAATGACGCCGCCCGAGGCGCGCATGGCCGAAACCGCCGCTTCCGCCGCCGCCAGCGTCGTTTGCCGATCGGGCCCCAAAAGAATCAGGTTGCTGTCCGAGCCGTGCTCGAAGGAGCCGAAGCCGTCCTCGCAGAGAAACTCGCCGTCCATCACGGGAATGCGCCAGAACCGCCGCCCGAATAGCTGCTTGCTCATCTGCCTGCCGTCGCCGAAAAAGCGCAGAGCGCCGCCGACGACGCAGGTTTCGCCGCCCTCCCAGCCGTTGAAGCAGGCGGTCGTCGGGCAGGTCATGACGCATTGCCCGACGCGCGTGAGCGCCTGCTCCGCGACCAGCTTATGGTTCATGCCCATGAGGATAACCGCCGCGCCGGGTCGCCCGTCGGGGCCCTCGTCAAATACGGCTTCGATATCCGCCTCGCAGCCGCAGGCGATGATGCTCGTTGCAAAGCCCGTCGCGCGCCGCGCCGCTTCCAGCGCCCAATCGAGCGTATCCGCCGTGATGAGAAAACGCGTGCCGGACATGAAAAAGCCCTCCGCGTAGGTATCCTCGATCTCCACACCGTTGATGCGCATGGTGAAGCCCCCAAATCTGTTTTGCCGGTTTTGTAAGAATAAGTTGCCGCTTTGCATGGGATCTTGCTATCCTTGATGATAGTGAACGCGGCCAGAATTGTCAATCGATGCACGCCGCAAAACAGAAACGCAAATAATTCATGCACATATGTGCATGTAAGAAACGGCGCGTTGACCGCGGCGCTTTCAGTCCATATAATAAAATCAGGTAGAAATCTATCCTCAGATCGAAAAGGACGGATCAAGTTATGAATGGGTTAAAGCGAAATACGGCGCGGCTGTTCGACCATGGCGGCAGGCTGTTTCTCATGGCGATGGATCATGCGCAGGCGGGCGCGGCGGCGGGTTTGACGGACGTTAAGGCGCTCATGCGCGAAAGCGCAAACAGCGCGCTGGACGGCTTTCTTGTCAACGTCGGGCAGGCGGACGCGATGGCGGAGGACGCGCTTTTGCATAAGAAGCTCTTTTTGCGCACGTCGTTCGGCGGGACGAAGCTCGGGGGCGGCTTTTCCTCGGCGCACAGAAACCATGTTTCCCCGTCTACGGCGCTGACGCTCGGCGCGGACGCGGTCGTGATGATGATGGTGCTCGGGGAAAACGACGCCATGGGCATCCAGCAGGCGGCGGCGGATATCGACGCGTTCCATCAGCTCGGCATACCCGTGGTCGTTGAGATCCTCGCCGTGGATTTTGCCCAAACGACCTCGTTCGAGGTGCAAAATAACGGCGCGCGCGTCGCGGCGGAGTTGGGCGCGGACGTGGTCAAGGCGTTTTATACGGAGCGGTTCGACGAGGTGATTCAAAACTGCCCCGTGCCCGTCATTTTGGCGGGCGGGCCGAAGGATCAAGAGATCACCGTCCTTGCGCGCGCGGCGCTCGACTGCGGCGTGAAGGGCTTTGCGTTCGGGCGGAATCTGTTCATGGCGGCGGATCGGGAAAAGCGGATCGAAGCGCTCGACACAATCCTGCGGGGATAACGCGAACGGCGCGTATCGCGCGTATATAGACGGAACGACGGAGGCTGCATTGACGAAAAAGCCGGAATTGACGCTGCTTTACAGCATCGCGCGCAGCTACTATATCGACAAGCTGTCGCAAAGCCAGATTGCGGAGATGGAAAACATCTCCCGTTCGCAGATTTCGCGCTTGCTTGACCGCGCGGAGAAGCTCGGCATCGTGAACATCACGGTTTCCATGCCGGAGGATCCCGACCTTTCCGAGCTTGCCGAATCGGTTACGAAGCTGCTTGGGCTGCGCGAGGTGATCGTCGCGCCCGTGGACGGGAATACGGCGGGACGCAACGAGGTTGCGGAGGCGATTGCGCTCGCCGCAGCGCAGTATCTGCCGCGCGCGCTCAAGGGCAGCAAGACGGTCGGGCTCGGCTGGGGGATCACGGTATACAATATGTCCCTGCGCCTGAGCTATCGCAATTTGGGCGACGAACGGCTGTATGTGCCGCTGGTCGGCACGTCGGGCGCGTCGAACCCGTATCTGCAAATCAACTCCATTGTGGATCGCGTGGCGGAGCGGCATCGCGCGCGCAGCTATTTCGTCAACGTTCCGGCGTTTCGCGAGCGCGGCGCACCCTTTACGGAGATGGAGGAGCAGCGCATTTCCACGCTGGAAAGCCACTGGTCGCATTTGGACGCGGCGGTGATCGGGCTCGGCGTGCCGCCGCACGCGGGCGGGCTGTTCTTGGAGGAGATCGACGAGCCGTATGCCACGGAGGTTGGCGCGTCGGGCGCGGTGGGCGATATCGTTTCGTATTTCTATCGCCGCGACGGAAGCGTGTTTGATTTTGCGCGGGGCTATCGGCAGGTGGCGTTTGACGTGCGGCGGCTGCACCGCGTGCGCAAGGTGATCTGCCTTGCGGGCGGGCTGGACAAGGTGGACGGCATTCTGACCGCGGCGCGTCTGGGCTACATCAATATGCTCGTAACGGACAGCATCACCGCGCGCGCGTTTTACGATCAATTCAGAAACGGAGGCTGCGACAGAAAATGAAGGCATTGCTGTATCTGGGGGAGAAGCGCCTATCGGTAACGGACGTGCCGGATCCGAGCGGTGCGTTTCTCGTGCGCGTGCATGGCTGCACCATCTGCGGCACGGACTTGAAAACCTATCTGCACGGGCATCCGAAGTTCGTTCCGCCGTGCATATTGGGGCATGAGTTCATCGGCACGGTGGAGCGCGCGCCCGAGGCATGCGGCTTTGTCGTCGGCGACCCGGTCGTCGTCGCGCCCTATGGCGAATGCGGAACCTGCGAGCTTTGCATGCGCGGCGCGGGCGAGCTTTGCCGCAATATGCATCGCATTTCGACGGGCGCGTTTTGCGAGCTGGTCGAGGTGCCCGAGGATTTTATCCGAAGCGGGGTGATCAAGCTGGACGAGCTGAACGACGCGTATACGCTCGTCGAGCCGCTTGCCTGCGTTTTGACCGCAATGAACAAGATCCGCTTTTCCGATCGTTCCCGCGTTTTGATCGCGGGCGGCGGCCCGATGGGCACGCTGTTTGCGCTGATGCTCAAAGCAAAGGGCATGGACGTCGCCGTCAGCGAGCCCGACGCGCTTCGCCGCGAACGGCTTCGGGCGTTCGGCGTGGTTGCCGAAGAACCGGGTGCGATTGACGCGTCGAAGTTCGACGTAATCATCGTCGCGGTCAACCTGCCGGCGCTGGCGGAGCAGTATGTTTCGACCATTGCCGACGGCGGCACGGTGCATGTATTCGCGGGCATGCAAAAGGACGTTCGGCTCGCCGTGGACGCGTATTCTGTGCATTACCGCGGCGTAACGCTCACGGGCAGCTCGGGCTTCAACCTGCCCATGTTCCGCGCGGCATACGACATTATTCGCGGCGACAAGCAGCGCTTTTTGCAGCTCATCACGCATGTTTTCGAGCTGAACGACGCGGTGGAGGCTTTTGAGACGCAGTCCTCGGGTCAAGCGTTCAAGGTTTTGATCCGTCCATGAAAGCCGCGGTGCTGATGAACCCCTTCGCGGGCGGCGCGTCCCGCATTCGCGAAACGGCGAGCGCGATCGAGGCGTTTTGCGCGGGCGGCGAGATCCTTTCCGCCGCGCCATACGGCGGCGCGCTGTTCGCTTTTGCGCGGCAGGTTCGCGCGGATGAAACGCTGCCGTATGTTCTGCGGCTGCATGCCGCGGTGGACGCGCTTGCCGCCGAAACGCCCGATTGCTTTATCGTGGCGGGCGGCGACGGCATGGCGGCGTATGTGGCGAGCCGGCTGTTGAAAACGGGGTGTTCGCGTCCCAGGCTGCTCGGCGTCAAGATGGGAACGGCGAACGTAGGCCCCATCGTATCGCTGGACGCCGCAACGCTGAAAAGCATGCGGTATGACGAGCTGACCTTCCGCCCGCTCGGCGCGATCGAGACGTTCGACGGCGAAGAATCCGTCGCGTTCGCGTTCAACGACGCTGTTTTGGGCGATACGCTGATCTCCACCGTGGGCGGGAAGGCGTGTACGATCAGCGCGCGGCTGCTTGCCGAGAGGGGCGAGAGCGCGCCGAAGGAACCCGCGGAGAGCCTCGGGAGCTTTACGCTGGAAAAGAACGGCGCGCGGTTAAAAAGCGCGCTTCCCCGCGTTTCCCAAATCGTCGTTTCGTGCGTGGAGCGGGAGAATCTGTTCGGTCGCGCGGTCACGGGCATGCTCTGCTTTACGGCGGGGCGGGCGGAGCGCGCGGCGCTTATTCTGAGCGAACGACCGCTTATTACGCTCAATCCCGACGCGCGTGGCTACACGAGCCTCGCAATGAGCGAGCAGCTTCTCTTTTCCGAAACGGATCGGATCCGCGTAAGCGGGCTGAAGGAGGACGTCATGCTCATCGCGGACGGAAACCCCTATCTGCGCAGGGTGGAAAGCGTATCGTTTCGCTACCGCGCAAACGTAATTCGCGCAGCGACGCCAAGTTAAGCAAGGAGGTAAAGCCCATGGAATCAAACGCCGCTTCGATCAAGCCGAACAGACGGCGGCAGAACAAGGTCAAGAAGATTCGCCTGTTTGGGGAGACGTACCATCTTTCCGATATCGGCGTCGGCACGCTGATGCTGATTCCGAGCCTCGCGTTTCTGATCTTTGTGTTCATTATTCCCGTTGTGCAGGTCATCCAGCTCAGTTTTACGAACTACAACACGATCACGGGCGCCATGAGTCTGGCGGGCTTTAACAACTACGTTTATTTGCTCACGGGCGAAACGAGCGAGTATTTCTATCAGGCGCTCGGACATACGGCGATTTACGCGGTGGTGCGGCTTTCTCTGGACGTGACGCTCGCGCTGCTGATCGCGGTCATGCTGGATTCCAACGTGCCGCTGAAAAAATTCCTGCGCGCGTCCTTCTTTGCGCCCGTCGTCGTTCCCGTGGTCGCGTCGAGCCTGATTTGGCTCTGGTTTTACGATCCCAACGTCGGCCCGTTTAACCAGATTTTGACTTGGCTGGGGCTGCCGACAAGCAAGTGGCTTTACAGCGAGACGACGTCGCTCATGTCCATTCTGATCTTTTCCATTTGGAAAGGGCTGGGCTATAACGTGATGCTCTTTCTCGCGGGGCTGCAAAACATCTCCGATTCCTATCTGGAAGCGGGGCGCATCGACGGCGCGACGAACTGGCAGCTCTTTTGGCGGATCAAGCTGCCGCTCTTGCGCCCCATCATGTCGTTCGTTTTGATGATGGATTTCATCGAGGCGTTCAAGGCGTTTACGGAGGTCAACGTCATGACGCCGAACGGAGGGCCACTGCGCTCGACCATGCTGATCGTCAACTATATCTACGAGCTGGCGTTCACCAACGGGCGCATGGGCAGGGCGTCGGCATGCGCGCTGATTCTGTTCGTCATCATATTTATCATAACGATGATTCAACGGAAGATGGACGCGCGCAAAGTCATCGACTACGATTGAGGAGGACGGGCAAATGAAACAGACACACGGAAAACTCGTCCGCAGGAACCGGTTCGTGTTCGCGCTGCTGCTTTTGGGCGCCGTCACGATGCTGTTTCCGTTTGCATGGATGATTCTGTCGGCGTTTAAGACCAAGGCGGACGTTTACGCCTATCCGCCGCGCTGGATTCCGTCCGTATGGACGTTTGACAACTTCAAGGCCGTATTCGACATGATCCCGTTTTTGCGGTATTATGGAAACAGTATATTGACCTCGCTGATTCAAACGGCTTTGATTATCGTGATATCCGTTTTGGCGGCATACGCGCTGACCAAAATGCGTTTTCCGGGGCAGAAGCTCTTTTCCACGTTTCTCATGAGCAGCATGTTTGTTCCCGCGGTGGTCACGATGATTCCGCTGTATCTGACCGTGTCGAGCATGGGCTTAAACGACACCTACGCGGGCATCATCCTGCCGCAGATCTCCACGGCGTTTATCACGATGCTCCTTTCGAGCTTTTTTGCCGCGATTCCGAACGATCTGATCGACGCGGCGCGGCTCGACGGCTGCGGACATTTCCGCGTATTGATAAACGTTATGGTGCCGAACACCAAGGGCGCGATCTCCACGGCGACGCTGTTTTCCTTCCTCGGCGCGTGGAAAAGCTACACCTGGCCGCTGATTATCACAACAAAGACCGAATACCGCACGCTGCCGATCGGGCTCAAATACCTTATTACCGAGTCCAGCTCGGAATATCAGATTATGATGGCGGCGGCGTTCATGGCGATCTTGCCGATTCTGATTTTGTTTGTATTCTGCGAAAAGCAGCTCGTGCGTTCCATCACTTTGACGGGTATGAAATCATAAAATCAAGGAGGAAACGAACATGAAACGCTTGTATAAAGGAATTGCCCTTGTCTTGACCGCAGGGATGCTCACGGCGGCGCTCTTTGGCTGCCTGCCTGCGGCAAGCGAGGTGGCGGGCGGCGGCGCAAAAGAAAACGCCCAACCGATCGAGGTTATGGACGCGTCCGCGCGCGAAAAGCAAACGTTGGAGGTTTGGTATGCCGTTTCGGGCACGAGCGGCGAGAAGTTCGTTGAGCAGGCGAAGGCGTTTGACGCGTCAAGCGACCTTGTCTCGCTGAATCTGTCCTATTCTGGCGGCGCGAACGACACCGCCACAAAGGTCAGCGCGGCGCTTTTGACCGATACGCAGCCCGACGTTGCGCTCATGTACGCCGGCCCCTCCTATACGGGCGGGCGCGGCGACTTTTCGATGGCGCAGCTCATCGAGCGCGAGGGCTTTGACGCCGACGACATCTTCCCCGGCATGTGGGACTATTGCCGCTATGGCAACGGCGGCGTATGCGCGGTTCCGTTCGGCATTTCGACGCAGGTGGTCTATTATAATAAGGACATTCTCGCCGCGGCGGGCGTGGACATGACCAACCCGCCCAAGACCTGGGCGGAGTTTTACGACGTTTGCAAGCTGTGCATGGAAAAGGGAAACGTCAACAACACGGCGGACTTTACGGCGTTTGACGTGACCGATACGGGCTGGCTGTTCAAGTCCATGCTCATGCAGAACGGCTGCCCCGTGGTCGAGATCGACGACAACGACGTGGTAACGCCCGTGTTCAACAACGCCGCCGCGCTGGAGGTCGCCGAATACTGGAAATCGCTCGTGGACGCGGGCTTCATGGCGCCGAGCGAGCATAACGTTTCCGAGAATAAGTTTCTCTCGGGCAACCTTGCGTTTATCGCCATGTCCAGCAACCGTATCTCCCGCTGGACGGACGTTGACATCAACATCGGCGCGATCGAAATGCCGTATTTTAAGACCCAGTCCGTCGCGCTCGGCGGCAGCGTGCTCGTCATCTTAACGCAGGATCCGCAGCGCGTGGAGGCGGCGTGGGACTTTATCAGCTATATGCTGCAACCCGAGCAGAACGTGGATTTTGCGCTGTCAACCGGCTATCTGCCCGTGCGTCAATCGGAGCTGGAGCTGCAAACCGTCAAGGACGCCATCGCGGAAAACGAGATGTACGGCGTTGCGTTCAAGCAGCTTTCCTACACCTGGGCGTATGTGCATTTCGAGCAGATGGGCACGATGGATATGCAGCTTGCGGACGCGCTGAGCCGCATCGAGAAGGGCGTTTTGCAGCCGCAGGAGGCGCTTGACCGCGCTTTGCAGAAGCTTGTGGACGAAATGGCGGCGGATCAGTCGTGATCTGATTTTCAAAAAAGAAGGGATGCGCGTCGGGACGGCTTGTTTCGGCGCGCAGTTTTCGGAAACGGCGCGGCTCTTTTGACCGCGCAGGACGGGAGGCAAACAGGATATGCAGGATCGATATTCGTTTTCTACGGCGGCGCTGTATCCGCTCGAAACGGAGGACGCGCTCAAAAGGATACGCCGCGCGGGCTTTCGGCATGCGGAGCTGATGCCGCAGTGCCTTTCCGACGCGTCGGAACAGCGCGCGCGCGCGTTTGAACAAACGGGCGTGCATATCGCGTCCATTCATTTTCCGCTGGCGTTTTTCCCCATGCTGTATACGCCGCACGCTTCCATGCGCGAGGACGGCAGGCGGTTTACGGAAAAGCTCCTGCTGCTCGGCGAGCGGCTTGGCGCAAGCGTATTGGTCGTGCATCCGCATGAGAAGAATCGGCGCGGGCATGACGAGCTGCTGGAACAACCCGTTGTCGATAATCTGCGCTGGCTCGCCGACGCAGGTCAAACGCACGGCATATTGCTCGCGATGGAGAATTCGCCCAAAACCTGCGCCACCCCCGAACAGCTTTTATCGTATGTGGAGATGCTTGGCAACGGGAACGTGCGCCCGATGACGGATACGACCGAGGTTTGCGAAGCGGGCGGCGACCCCGCCGCGTTTATCGCCGCGCTGCCGCCCTGCCATCTGCATCTTTCCGACTATTGCGGGGAAACGAAGCATTTGCCTGCGGGCGAGGGAGAGATCGACTGGGCAAGCGTGCGCGCCGCTTTGGGGGAGGATTACGCGGGCTTTTATACGCTCGAGCCCGCCTATCGGTTTTATTTGGACGACGTGGACGATAAGCTCGCCAAAGCGCGCGCATTCCTCGAAAGGACGTTCCCCGTATGACGACGACGAGGGCCGTGACCCGACGCGAGCGCGTACTGTCGGCGTTCACCGCGCTTGCCGTGGGCGACGCGGTCGGTATGCCGACGGAGTTCATGGCGCGGGGCGAGATCGTGTCCCGGTTCGGCGCGGTGGACAAGCTGCTTTTCCCCGCGGAATCCAAGCGGCATCAAAACCTGCCGTACGCTTCCGTAACGGACGACACGGAGCAAAACCTTTATCTTTACCGCTTGTATCGCTCATCGGGGCGCGTGGACGCGAACGAAACGGCGCAAACGCTGCTTCGCTGGGCGGAGGAAACACGCGCGGCGGAAAAGGGCTATATCGGGCCAAGCTCGCTCGCGGCGCTGACCGCCCTGCAAAACGGCGCGTCGATTGCGGTTTCGGGCAGGAAGGGAACGACCTGCGGCGGGGTGATGCGCACGCCTGCCGCTGTGCTGTACGCGGCGCACGATTCCGAGGAAGCGCTCGCGCGAGACGTCAAAAGCTGCCTGATTTGCACGCATAATACCTATGAGGCGCTGGAATCGGCGGGCGCATACGGCTTCGCGCTGCAAGCGGCGGTCAACGGCGAACCCATGGAGGCAATCGTGCGCGCGGCATACAGGGGCGCAAAGACGCTCGCCTTAACCGCGCCCGAGCCGGGGAACGCGCCGTCCGCAGCCGCCCGCATTCGCGTGTTATATGAGCGGGCGCAGGTCTGTTCGCCGAACGAGCTGCTCGACGAGCTTTTCTATGTGTACGGCGCGGGTCTGCCCTCCGCAGACGTGACGGCGGCGGTGTTCGCGCTGTTTTTCGCCGCGAAGGAGGACGTTTGGAAGGCGATATGCATGGGCGCGTCGCTCGGCGGCGACACGGACACGATTTCCGCGCTTGCGGGCGCGCTTTCTGCGGCTTACGCGGGCAAAACGAACGTCCCCGCGGATGTGCTTGCAGCGGTATTTTCGCATAATCCGATTTTGAACGGCTTACCTTGGGAGGAACGTGCATGAAGGTTGACGTGTTGATCATCGGCGGCGGCGCGGTCGGCTCCGCCATCGCGTACCGGCTTTCGCGCTATGCGCTTACGGCGGCGGTCGCGGAAAAGGAGCTTGACGTCGCGATGGGAACCTCGGGGCATAACAGCGCCGTCGTGCACGCGGGCTTCAACAACCGCACGGGCTCGCTCATGGCGAAGCTGTGCGTGGACGGAAACCGAGGCTTTGAAGCGGCAGCGGCGCTCTTGGACGTGCCATACAAAAAGACGGGGAAGCTGATTGTCGGCGATACGGCGGAGGATCGCGCTGCGCTCGAACAGCTCGTCAAGGTTGGAACGGAGAACGGCTGCGTCGGCTTAAAGCTGATCGGGGCGGACGAGATTCGCGCGCTCGAACCGAACATCCCCGCAAAATGGGCGATGCTTTCGCCCGAGACCGCGATCATCGACCCGTTTTTATATAACATTCATCTGGCGGAAGCGGCGGCGCAAAACGGCGTTTCCTACCTGCTGAACAGTCCCGTGACGCGGATCGTTCGCGAAAACGGCGGCTTTCTTGTCTGCGCGGGCGAAACGGAGGTAACCTGCAAGATCCTCGTCAACGCGGCGGGTTTGTTTTCCGATCAAATCAGCGCCATGGCGGGCGACGCGCGCTATCGCATCTACCCGAACCGCGGCGAATACTATCTGTTTGATAAAATGCCCGCAGGGCTTTTGTCGCATCCGGTTTACCCCGTGCCGCGCGCGGGCGTGGGCGGCTTGGGCGTGCACCTGACCCCGACCGTGGACGGGAATCTGATCATCGGGCCGTCCAGCGAATATGTTTCCGCGCCCGAAACCTACGCGACCACGGGCGGCATGCTCGAGCGCCTGTCCGAGGAGGCGCGGGTTCTCATGCCCTGCCTCGATACGCGGCAGATCATCGGCGCATACGCGGGCGTGCGGGCAAAGCTTGTGCCCAAGGGAACGGCGAACTACGGCGATTTTGTGATCGAGGAAAGCCCGCTCGTCGAAAACCTCATTCAGCTCGTCGGCATCGAGTCCCCGGGCTTGACCGCGTCGCTGCCGATTGCGCGCATGGTCGAGCGCATGATAGAAAAAAAGCTCCCGTTGATCGAAAGAAGCGATTTCAAGGCGGAATATCGCGGCGTTGTGCGCTTTATGAGCCTGTCCGACGCGGAGAAAAGCCGCCTGATCCAAAGCGACCCCGAGTATGGGGACGTCGTCTGCCGCTGCGAAACGGTAACCAAGGCGGAGGTGCGGCAGGCGTATGAAAATCCGCTCGGCGCGCGCGGCGTGATCGCGATCAAGAACCGCGTGCGGGCGACGATGGGGCGCTGCAACGGCGGCTATTGCCTCGTGCGCATCGTGGATATGCTTAAAGACGAATACGGCGTGCCGCCCGAGCAGATTCGCTTGAAACACGCGGATGATCGCATGTTTGTCGGCATGGTCAAGTAGGGGAGGGCGCGCATGGAAGAAAGGGAATTGGTTATCATCGGCGCGGGCCCGGCGGGGCTTGCGGCGGCGGCGGAGGCGGTTCGGCGCGGCGTGAAAAGCATTCTGCTGTTGGAGCGCAACCCGATCGCGGGCGGAATCTTGAACCAGTGCATCCATGACGGGTTCGGCTTGGAGCGGTTCGGTCAGTCGCTGTCGGGGCCCGAGTATATCGAACGGTTTTTGTCCGTGCAAAACGAGCCGGGGGTGGAGCTCGTTCCCTCGGCGATGGCGCTTCGATTGGAGGAAGGCCCGCGCGTTACTTATGCGGATCAAAGCGGGCTGCATACCGTATGCGCCAAAGCGGTAATTCTCGCAACGGGTTGCAGGGAGCGCACGCGCGGCGCCATCCGCATCCCCGGCGAGCGGCCGTCGGGCGTCTATACGGCGGGCGTGGTGCAGCATTTGACAAACATCGACAACGTGCTCGTCGGCAAGCGCGCGGTGATTCTGGGCAGCGGCGATATCGGGCTGATTATGGCGCGGCGGCTCACGCTCGAGGGCGTGGAGGTGCTGTGCGTATTGGAAAAGCTGCCCTATTGCAGCGGGCTTTCGCGCAACGTTCGGCAATGCCTGATGGATTACGGCATTCCGCTTCATCTCGGCACGACGGTCGTCGAGATCGAGGGCGCGCATCGCTTGGAAGCGGTGGTCGCGGCGGAGGTGGACAAATTCGGAGCGGAGAAGCCGAACACGCGGCGGCGCATTCCCTGCGACACGCTGATTCTCTCCGTGGGGCTGATTCCCGAAAACGAGCTGCTGAAGGCGTGCGGCGCAGAAATGGATCCCGTGACGGGCGGCGCGCTGGTTGACGGCGAGCTGATGACGAGCGTAAAGGGCGTATTTTCCTGCGGCAACGGGCTGCATGTGCATGATATTGTAGATATGGTTTCCGCCGAGGCGGAGCGCGCGGCGCGTTTTGCGTCGGACTATATTTTGGGCGCGCAAAATGCGGACGGCAAAGAGCAGATTCCGCTCAATGTCGGGGACGGCGTGCGTTACGCGCTGCCGCGAAAAATCGTTGCGGGCGAGGAAACGGTTCTTTCCCTGCGCGTGAAAAGCCCCGGCAGTATGCAGACGGTTCGCGTTTATCGCGGCGGACAGACGATTGCGGAAAAACGAATGCGCAGGCTTTCTCCCGCCGAGATGATTCGCATCAAGCTGCCCGCGCTATGCGGCGCGGAGCCGCTTTGCGTGGAGCTGATACAAAACGAATGCACCGAGCGCGCGGAGAGCGAGCTTGTCTGCACGGTTTGCCCCAACGGCTGCGCGCTTTTCCCGACCTATGACGCCGAGGGCAAATTGGAGATCAAGGGCGCTTCGTGCAAGCGCGGCGAAGCGTTCGGCAGGGATGAGCTGACCGACCCGCGTCGCACGCTGACGACCACGCTGCGCGTTAAGAACGGCGCGCGCGCGCTGGTGAGCGTCAAGACCGCGTCGCAGATCAAGAAGGGCGAGCTCATGCCGCTGATGCGCAGGCTGCGCGAGGTTTCCGCCGATGCGCCGGTTCAAATCGGGCAGACGCTTTTTGACGACGGCGTATCCGTCGTCGCAACAACGTCCGTTCCGAGGCTGTAAACCGCTTTTCTTCTCTTGAAAGAGAAGAAACAAGAGAACTTAAATTTGCCAGGCACACACGGCTAAAAGAAAGAGGCTCGCGTTTGAGAGCCTCTTTTGTATCGATTGAGTCGCTTGGCAAATGAAGTTTCCTTTGCTTCTTTCCTTTTCAAAGGAAAGAAGGCGTCACCATTTGTTCTCGACGTATTCGCAAAACGCGTACATATCGTTGATCGTCAAAACGGTTCCGTCCTCCAGCGTCGCCTTGCCGCTCCAAAGCCCATGCACCTGATGGCTGACCATGCGGATGAGTTTCAGGTTCATGTCGCTGAAATGGTCGTAAAACGGCGTCATGGTCATGTCGAACCTGCCGTCCTCTGAAACGAAACGCCAAGGCTGCATATACTTGTCGGGCTTGGGGAACGTTTCAACGTCCACCGCGCCGAACTTATGCGCCTTGCCGTCGTAAAACATACAAGTCTCGGTCGCGTGCCGCTCGTCGCCGATGGCCCAGGTGATTTCGAACCCGAAGATATGCTTGTTGCCCGCCTCGTCGGAAAGATAGGTCGAGCCGTTGCCCCAATACCAAACGAGCTTGCGCGGCGTGTTGACGCGTCCCCAATCCAAAACGCAGAACGTGTCGCTTTTGTCAAACGAACAGACCTCGCCGCCGAAGCGGAAGGCGCCCTCGCAGGGCATGCCGTTTTGCTTCGTGGTCATAAAGAAGCGCGTGGGCATATGTTCAAACGGCAGAATCGTGGTAATGTTCTCGTGATGCTCGAGGATATCCATTTGAAAGCTGCATTCGACGTCCTTCATCTTAAAATGCAGCGTGCGGCTTCGTTCCTTCGTGTCAAACGTAAACTCCGCGCCGCCGATTTTGTAATGCAGCGTGTTCGGCACATCGCCCTTGGGCGGAAGCGGGTATTTGTTCCTGCCGCCGAGAAACGGAGACATAACGCTTTTCAGGATCTTACCGTTGCGGATATCCACGAGCGCTGCGGAAACATAGCCGCCGACGGAGATGTTGGCGAAGCTGATTTGCGCCATGTATCTGCCGTTGCAGATCTGGTAAAAGTCCCATTCCTTGCCGCGCAGCCCGGGGCGAACCTTGTCGCGGTCATATGAGAACACGTTTCTGCGCGCCCAGCCCTTGGCGAGCAGGTTCCCCTTTTCGTCGAACATGGGCGTTTCCTGCGTGTATTCCGTTTGGCGGCTCGGCTGCGGGAATTCCTGCCAAGGGGTATAGGTGCGTTTTGTTTCTTCCGACATGGGGTTTTTCTCCTTTCGTATGTGAAAAGCGGTTTTCGGCTCGTATTCTGCAAAAGCGACCGCCCGATTCTCGCGCCTTGATCTGCTTGCAACGCCGAGAATGCGCACGGCGTTTCACTCCGCGTGAGTGAAAAGAACGCGGCGCACGGAGAATCGGCATGGCTACAACAATTTATATAACACAAAGCGCGGGTTCGGTCAATGGAGGTTATTTGCTTTGCCGCAGGAAGGGCGTAAAGCGGGTTTTCGGGTCGGAGAAAGGGAAAAACAATCACAAAGCCGCCGCTCGCAGCGTTTGAATGCGAACGACGGCTGTGCGTTTTTTGAGGGAGCGTTATTCAAATATCATGATTTCCGCCGCCTGCGCGCCGCCCGAGCGGCCCGAGGAGTTGGCGGAAAAGACGAGCTTGACAAAGCGCGCCGAGATCGGGTCAAAATCGATGCGCACGCGGTTGCCCGTGTCGGGGGAGAAGTCGTATTTTGCCGCCTCCGCCGCGGGGGAAAAGCGTTCTCCGTCGTCGCTGACGAATACCGCGATGGTCTGCGCGCGCGCTTCCCAGATGGCGGCGGGGTTGAGGCGAATCGCGACCGTTTGCACGCTGTGGCGCTCCGCGAGGTCGATAACGATCTCCGCCGGCACGCCCTTGCTCTCCCAATAGCTGGTTACGTCCCCGTCAACCGCGTTTGTCGCCGCGTAAACCTCCGTGACGTCGCCTGCGGCAACCGTTTTGCCCTCGGCAAGGTTTGTTCCCTTGGGCAGCTTGACAAAGTTCTCCTCGGGATCGGGGAAAGCGTCGGGGCGACCGGCCTCGGTCTGTTCGGGCGCCTTGACGATGGTCAGCCCTGCGTTATTGCCCTCGCGCGGCAGGAAGAACGCAATCGCGGCGCATACGATCGAAAGCGCGATGACAACGAAGAAAACGACGATCAGCTTCTTGTTCATATTGTTCATAGAATCGCTCCTCCTTTTCCTTATTCGACGGTAATGGCGGCGCAAAACTCGTTTACGTCGGCATGCAGCTCTTTCAGGCTCGTGATTCGCTTGCCGCAGATCGTAACGTTTTTCAGGGTCACGTTTGTGATTTTGTTTTCCGCGCTCTGTCCCGAAAACCGCGAATTCGGCGTCTTTCCGTCGAGCGTGTTCAAAACGGTCAAACCGTCGATCAGAACGTTGTCGATCCTGCCGAACGCGTCGGTCACGGTTGACCAGCCGGAGTTTTGCAGCGTCATTTCGATAAGCTCGTTGTTCCTGCCGTTGTCGCCCTGCATGAAGGCGTTCTCCACGACGATGTTCTGATAGGCGACGTCGTGAACAAACGCGTCGTCGCTGTTATGGATGCTGATGACGGGCTTGTGAAAGTTATACAGCACCGTAATATTCCGAAACACGATGTCGCTGATTTCGGGATCAATCGTCAGCCCCTTGTTCGTCTCATAGCCGATCTCCATGGACTGCGCCAAGTCCGTCCAGATTTGGATGTTTTCAAACGTGATATCGTGCGACGAGGCGGAGTAATTCTTGATGACGAGGCTGTCGTCCCATGTGCGCGCAAAACAGTCCGTCACCGTGTGGTTTTTGCAGGATTGGAAGGTAAACCCGTCGCCGTTCTGCCTGCCCGAAATGATCTTGACGTTGGAGACGTTCACGTTGTCCGAGGCGAAGGAATTGAAGTTCCAGCAGTTCGCGTTGGCGAGTATGATGCCCTCGACGGTAACGTTCTTCGCGCTTCGAATGTCCACGGGCACGCGCGCATAGGAGCCTGCCTGATTATGCGCGGGATAGGTCGAGCCGTCGATGACGCCGCGTCCGCGAATCGTTACGTTCGCCGCCTTGTCAACGATCAAAACCGAGTGCAGCACGGCGCCGCCGGAAAGATAAAGCGTTTGGTCGCTTTTGAGCGTGATGGCGTCAAGCTCCCATTCGCCCGGCCCGATGTAGACGACGTTCGGATCGTTTTTGTCGGGAACGTCCGTTTCGATCGGGTTGGCGAAGATGTGCGCCGCCCTGTTGACGCTTCCGTTGAACACGACGGTATATTGCCCGGGCGTTTCGATCGTAAAGCGAACGTGGTTATCCGATACTTCGGGAACGATCCCCGCCGCGCTCGGCAAAACAACCGCGCTTTCAACGTCCTTGCCGAGCCCCGGTATTTGCAGATCGATTGCGACCCGCCCCGAAAAGTCGAAATAGGTCATGGGCGTCGTCGTCGGAACCGTGTCCGCGTTCCAGATATGCTCGTGGTTGACCATTACGTCGTAAACAAACAGCGCGTTGCCGTTTGCGGAGATCGACGCGGTCTTTGACGACTGCATGGTCGTCGGACCTTCGTAGATTGTCAGCAGCGGGATCGGGCCGACTGCCGCTTCGTCGGCGCGCGGGGCGGTAAGCTCGGCAAAACGCGGCGCGTTCGGCGAAAAGAACAGATAGAATGCGAACGCCAAAAATAAAGCTGCGGCGACGCCCAAAATCCAAGTATATAACGATGCGGAGCTTTTGTTTTTCATGGTTTTCCTCCCATCCGAACAATCGAAATGTCATTTGGGTTAAGCGCTAAACGTTGTAACCGTATTCAATGTATCATACGCAAAACGAAAGCGCAAGCGAAATCGGGAAAAATAGGAAGCAGCTTCGTCAAACGACGCTTTTTGCGGGAAAGCCGCGAAAAATCTTTTGTTTCGATTCGGGAAACGGCTTGACAGAGAAAAAACGCGTTGCTATACTGAAAGCGTGGTTGAGCGCTAAACTAATTTTGCAAAGCGACTTGACAATGCAGGAACGGTTTGATATACTCGTCGTAAGGTTAAGCGCTAAACTTGCAAATCGCAGAACAGAACGTACAACAGCAATCTCAAAAATCAAAGGGGGAAAAATCGGTGAATACCAAAAAGCTTCTTGCGATTGTACTTGCAATCGCCATGACACTCTCGCTCATTGCGTGCAAAGCAAGCGAGCCTGCGCCCGAAGCGGCGGAAGCTCCCGCGACGGAACCCGCCGCAGAGCCGGAACCCGAGGTCGTTGCCCCGACCGTGTTTCTTTGGGACAATTTTGACGACCGCGATCCGAACGCAAAGCCCGATACCGCGCCGAACGGGGTCGAAATGTGGTGGGACAACTGGGCGAACCTCCGCGCGAGCGCAGAGGACGGCGCCGTAAAGATCAACTATCGCCCGAAGGAATTCAACACGGACGATTTCGTTGACGAAGCCGATTATTATGCGAAAGC
Organism: uncultured Oscillospiraceae bacterium; assembly: GCA_964495255.1. Lineage (GTDB taxonomy): Bacteria > Bacillota > Clostridia > Christensenellales > CAG-138 > UBA7703. The sequence goes on along the minus strand of CAZBVC010000010.1, from coordinate 10,962 downwards.
GGCCGACTGGATGGGCAACTGGGGCGAAGCCGTGAACATGTGGGCGCTTGAAGGCATCCAGTATTGCAAATATCTGACCATTCGCGTGAAGGGCGAGGTCGGCGGCGAAGAGAAGAAGCTCATTATGGACTGGCATCCCGAGG
>CAZBVC010000010.1:0-10719 GCA_964495255.1 uncultured Oscillospiraceae bacterium | reverse complement strand
CGAACGCCATGCATATCAGAGCGTTTGCCGAATGCACGATCTGGCTGGACGAGATTACGTTCTCCGAGCCGACGGGCCCCGTGGACGCGACCAGCACGGATACGATCGTTGCGGGCTTCAACGTTGCCGAAACGGGCAAGCCTGCCGATCTGCCGATCAAGCAGTATATCGAGGAGTCCGTCGTCAAGTTCGTTTGGGACAATTTTGACGGCCGCGATCCGAACGCAAAGCCCGATACCGCGCCGAACGGCGTAAGCATGTGGTGGGATAACTGGGCGAACCTCCGCGCGAGCGCAGAGGACGGCGCCGTAAAGATCAATTACCGCCCGAAGGAATTCAACACGGACGATTTCATCGACGAGGCCGATTACTATGCGAAAGCGGGAGACTGGATGGGCAACTGGGGCGAGGCCATTGATATGTGGGCGCTCGACGGCATCCAGTATTGCAAATACCTGACCATTCGCGTAAAGGGCGAGGTCGGCGGCGAAGAGAAGAAGCTCATTATGGACTGGCATCCCGAGGACGCGAAGTTCTACGCCTGCCGCTTCTCCGACCTGGTGCTGAAAGACGGCACGAACCCCGTGATTACCACCGAGTGGCAGGATCTTGTGATTGATCTCGAAAAATCCGGCTTCCCGGGCATGACGAACGCCATGCATATCAGAGCGTTTGCCGAATGCACGATCTGGCTGGACGAGATCACGTTCTCCGAGGGCGTGGGCGCGATCGATACAACGAGCACGGATACGATCGTTGCGGGCTTCAACGTTGCCGAAACGGGCAAGCCCGCCGATCTGCCGATCAAGGATTACCTCGCGGAGTTTTAAGGCGCATAAATTGTGCGGCGGTATGACCGCCTTTACAGGGGGGGCAGATCGTGTATCTGCCCCTGTTTTCATAGGCGCGTTCGGCGCACAGGGCTGATTTGGTTGAGCGCTGCACGAAGATGTGGTATAATACGCAACAGAAATTCGGATCGGGGAGAGTAAGACGCTATGGTCACCTTGAAGGACATCGCGCGCGAGGCGGGCGTCAGCATGACGACGGTTTCCAACGTTGTGCACAACAGAAAGAATCGGGTTTCGCCCGAGCTGGTTCATACGATTCGGGAGATCATGGAGCGCGAGCACTATGTGCCGAGCATGACCGCGCGCACGCTGGCGAACAACGAGTCGCCGATCATCGGGTTTATCAACCATCTTGTGCCGGAGGACAGCGGCGGCGTTATGGCGGATCCGTTTCACAGCACGTTTATGGGCGGCATGGAGAACCGCACGCGCAAGGAGGGATACTTCCTCATGGTGCGTTCGGTTGCGGACGCGCGGGAGCTGGAAACGCTGCGCCATAGCTGGAGCCTGGCGGGCATGATCTTCACGGGTCTGTTTCGGGACGCGTTTTTCGAATGCGTTCGCGCGATGGGCGTTCCCTACGTGCTTATCGACAGCTATATCGACCTGCCCGACGTGTGCAACGTCGGCTTGGAGGATGAGAAGGGCGGCTATTTGGCGGCTCGCTGCCTGTTGGAGCATGGGCATCGCGTCATCGCGTTCACCTCTCCGTTCATTCGCGCAAACGGCGTTGTGGAAAAGCGTTTGGATGGGTATAAGCGCGCGTTGAAGGAGTTCGGCGTCGCGTTCGACCCCAAGCTCGTGTTCGAACAGGAGATTTCGATCGACGAGGGTATGCGGCTGGGGCACGTTCTGGCCGAAAAGAAGGAGATCACGGGCATCGTCGCCTCCGCGGACATCCTCGCGGCAGGCGTCATGGCGGGTCTGCGCGAGAAGGGCGTATATGTGCCGGATGATAAGTCCATCGTCGGGTTTGACGACAACTATCTTTGCCGTCTCACCTCCCCGAGCCTGACGACCATTCATCAGGACGCCGAGAAAAAGGGTGCGATTGCGACCGAGATGATGATGGCGCAGCTGATGCATCAGCCGATCAAAAAGCGCAACGTGATTCTGCCCGTGCGCCTAGTGGAGCGCGCGAGCGTCAAAAGCATATAAGGAGAACCAATGTTAAAAGGGATGATATTCGATTTGGACGGTGTAATCGTTTCAACCGACGAGATGCACTATTTGGCGTGGCAGGAGCTTGCAGACGAGCTTCGTATCCCGTTTGACCGCAAGGTGAACAATCGCTTTCGCGGCGTAAGCCGCATGGCGTGCATGGATATTTTGGAAGCGCTGGCGGGCAAGCCGTTTTCGCATGATGAAAAGCTCGCCTATGCAACGAAGAAAAACGAGCGCTATCGCGCGCTGCTTTCCGCGCTCTCTCCCGCCGATCTCGATCCTCAGGTCAAGCAAACGCTGGACGAGCTTCGCGCGCGGGGGCTGCGGCTTGCCATCGGGTCGTCGAGCAAGAACGCGCGCTATATTTTGGAGCGTATCGGGCTTTCGGACTATTTCGACGCGATTTCGGACGGCAACAACATCGCAAAATCAAAGCCCGACCCCGAGGTGTTTCTGAAAGCGGCGGAGTTTCTTTCGCTTTCGCCGTCGGACTGCGCGGTGATCGAGGATGCGTACGCGGGCGTCGACGCGGCGAACGCGGGCGGCTTTACGAGCGTCGGCGTCGGGGACGCGGCGACATACGACAAGGCGGATTACACAATCGGGCGCTTTGCCGAAATTCTCGAGCTTCCGAACCTGTAAAGCGGGCTCAGAAAAACCGACAAAAACCTCCGAGCGGCGTGAAAATCGAAAGCCGAACGGAGGTTTTTTTCGATGGAAAGAGCGCGCGTTTACGCGTCCGCTTCGATCGTGTAAGCGTCGTGCGTAACGGTGACGATCAGCCGTTTGCCCGCAAGCGAAACGGGGAAGCGAAGCGTCGTTATCTGCTCTGGCAGGTTCGGGTTCAGCGTGAGAACGCCGTTTTCGACGGAAAGCCCCGCAAAGCCCAAAACCGCGATCATCCATGCGCCGCCGTTTGCGGCGGGGTGCGTGCCGCCGATATAGATCTCGCCCGCCCATTGCTTGCCGCCGCCGAGAAGGTCGATGGACGCGGTTTTGACAAAGAACTCCCATGCAAGATCGGGGCGGTGAAAGCGGCAGGCGGTCAGCGCGTACATACAGGCGCTGAGGCTCGAACCGTGCTCGGTGCGCGGTTCGTAATAGCGCCAGTTTTTCTCGACCGTTTCGTCGGAAAAGAGGCGGGGGAAAAGCGCCATCATGGCGATCACGTCCGCCTGCTTGATGATTTGCGTATGCGCCGCAACGCCGCGGTTCGTGCCCCAGTATTCGCGCTCGTCCAATAAGCGCCCGCGCACCTCGTCAAGGGAGCAGTCCTCAAGCCGAAAGTAGCCGTCGAATTGCCCGATCAGCGCGCCTTCTTCAAACACGGGTTGCAGCTTCGGCGCGACGGCGGAAAGCAGCGCGAACCCCCCCCGAAAGTCGAGCTTGTCAAGAAGCGCTTCCCAATCGCCCGGCTCCCCTGCAAACACGGTCGGAAGCGCCAAGGCGCACTGCATGCAGTATGCCGCCATTTGGTTTGTAAAGGCGTTGTTCGACACCCGCTCATGGTATTCGTCGGGGCCGATGACGTCCATCAGCTCCACGCGGTCGGAGCATACGCGCTTGCAGGCGCAGGAAAGATAGAACCGCGCGCATTGCAAAATGACCTCGGCGCCGCCCTCAAACAGAAGCCGCTTATCGCCCGTGATCTCGTAATAGCGCCACATGGCGTAGGAAACGTCGCCGCTGATATGGATCTGCTTATCGCGGAAATAGGTGCGCACGGGGCGATGCGTAAAAACGTCCGTTACGTTATAGTCCGTGCAGCCCTCAACGCCGCCCTCCTGACTTTCCCAGGCGTAAAACGCGCCCGAAAAGCCGTATTCCTTCGCCTTTTGCAGCGCGCCGGGCAGCGTTTCGATGCGATAGCGCAACAGCGTTTCGGCAAGCGCGGGCTCGGTATAAACGAACACGGGAAACAGGAAGATCTCGGAATCCCAAAATATTGCGCCCTTATACGTTTGCCCCGATAAGCCGCGCGCGGGAACGGAGAGCGCCCTTGCGTGGCGCGGCGCGATGCTGTTTAGATGATACTGGCTGCAATGCATGAAAAGAGCCGCGTTCTCGTCTCCCGCGATTTCAACGGCGCAGCGCTTCCAAATCGCGTTCCACGCGTCCTTATGCGCGGACAGGCAGCGCATAAACCCGTCGTTTCGCGCCTCTGTGCAAAGCGCGACCGCGCTTTTTTCGGGCAAATCGCCGTCCAAACCCGTATAAACGGCGGCGAACAGCTCGATCAAATACGTTTTGCCCGCGCGCGCGGAAAAGCGAATGCGGCGATATACGCCCGAAGGCTCGGTTTCCCACGATTCGTCGCATGGAAAATCGCAGCGAACCGCCTGCGAAACCGCAACGGGGATCCGCAATTCGCCCGTCTGCGCCGAAGCGCAGAGAACGTCGCCCGCTTCATATGCAAAGCCGAACAGATGCGGGCCGTTGATGTCCCAAACGTCGGTTACAACGCCCGTTTGCAGCTCGACCTCGCAGTCTGCATGGAAGGCGAGCGAAACGGCGGAGGCAAGCAGATGCGTTTTCGCCATGGAGACGATGCGTCGGCTTTTGAGCGTCATGGCGGGGTATACCGTTTCGCGCTCAAATACGCCGCCGCGATAGTCCAGCGCCTGCGTATGCGACAGATGCGCGGCTGTACCGAGCGCCATTGCCTCTCCGTTGACGAAAACCTTGCAAAACAGCCCGTTCGGTGCGTTGACGGGCTCGCGCCATTTGTCCGCATATCGGTCGTATACGCCCGCGAGATTGACCGCGGCAAACTCCGTTCTGCCCCATTCGTCCATTGTGCCGCGAAAGCCCATATAGCCGTTGCCGAGCAGGAAGCGGTTGCCGTTTGTTACGATATCATCGGGGGAAAACCCGTCTTGTCGAACGCCCCATTCGTTCAATGCGTCAAACCCGGGCTGTAAACGGTCAAGCCGCCTTGATCGAGCAGGTACGATGTTTCGTATACCGAAAGCTCGATTTTTTCGCCCTGCCGAAGCGAAAAGCGCGTAAAGTCCCTTTGCAGATCCAAATCGAGGATGCGCCCCTTGTAGGTAAGCGAGAAGCGAACGCGGCTCCAACGGCTTGGCAGACAGGGCGCAAAGCGCAAAATCTCGCCGTCGCTACGCAAGCCGGAAAAGCCGTATACGATGTTCGCCCATGCCATGGCGATGCTGGTGGTATGCAGCCCGTCGCCCGTGTTGCGGTTGTAGTTGTCCAAATCGAGGCGCGTGGCGTAGCCGAAGAACCGCGTCGCCTCGTCCATGCGCCCCAGCTCCGCCGCCAATATGGAATGAACCGACGGGGAAAGGGAGGATTCATGGATCGTGCGCGGCTCGTAGAATTCATAATTCACGCGCTTTTGCTCGCGCGTAAAGGACGCGTTGTATAGGTAAAGCAGCATGAGAACGTCGGGCTGCTTGATCATGTCGGTGCGGTAAATGCGGTCATACGACCAATGATCGTAGAGCGGAAAGTCGGAAACGGGTATGGCGTGGATATCGATATGCGGCAGGTTGAAATAGCCGTCGTGCTGCTCGATGAGCCCGTCGCCGGAAATCGGCATATCCATGTTGTTTGCAACGTCTTGCCAGGAGGCAAGCTCGCTTTCGCGCAGACTCGTTTTTTCGCGGAGCGATTGATATTGTGCGGGCGCTTTTTCCCGCAGGTCGGAAAGCGTTTCAATCGCGTAGGCAAGCGCGCGCGCGCCCATATAGTTCGTGTAGGCGTTGTTGTTTACCATCACATGAAACTCGTCGGGGCCCATCACGCCGAAATAGCCGTATTTGCCCGTGCGCGCGCTTTTCGCCACGCGGCTGAACAGGAAGCGGGCGATATACAGCAGCATTTCCGCCCCGTATTGCCAAAGGAACGCGACGTCGCCCGTTACGCGCACATAATGCCAAATGCCGTATGCAACCGCCGTGCTGGGCTGTAATTGCAGGCTGGCGTGCTGCCAAAGCGTGCAGGCCTCGTCCCCGTTCAGCGTGGCGACGGGGAAGCATGCGCCCTCGCAATCCAGCATTTTTGCGCGCCGTATGGCCTGCGGCAGCGTGTTATAGCGGAACATCAAGAGGCTTTTTGCCGCCGTCGGGTTGGTGAAGAGGTAAAACGGCAGGCAGCAGGCTTCCGTATCCCAAAAAGCGTGTCCGTTGTAGGCTTCGCCCGTCAAACCCTTTGCGCCGATGTTGTGGCGCACGCTTCCGCCGTTGTAGATCTGCGCGAGTTGAAAGCTGCAAAAGCGGATGCCCTGCTGCTCCTCGGCGACGGCTTGCTTTTCGTCGGGGTCTGCCGCGTCCGAGTCGATCATGACGTCCGAAACGCGCCAATGCGCCGCCCAGTACGCCTGTTGCGCGGCGAGCGCCTCGTCGAGCGACACGCGCTCCGTTTCGCGCAGGGCGCATTGACCCGCTTCCCAAAGCGCGTCGCCCGTCCTGCCGTCAAACAGAATCACGACCCGCTTGTCGATAGGAACGGCTTCGCCCCGGGTCAAAGGAACGGTCGTAAAGAGGCGCGCCGTTTTGCCCGCTTGCGCGCCCGTGCAGGCGGCGGGAACGTCCCACAAAGCGCCCGCGAACACCTCCTGCCCCGAATGCAGCGTGCGCGCCTGCGCTTGGCAGCTTTTGGCGGCGGTTTGCGTGCGCGTTTCTCCCCAGAAGCAGGTCTGCCTGCCCTCGTGGAGCACGTCGAACGACAAGCCTGCGGAAAGCTCGATCGGGCCCGAGAAATTGAGCGCTTCGACGGTGATGCGCTGATAGGCGCGCTCGCCGTGACGCATATCCAAAAAGCGGAGGAAGCGCAAACGCACGTCCTTGCCCGCATGCGTATGCCAAACGAAGCTGCGCGTCAGCGTTCCGCGCTGCATATCCAGCTCGCGCATAAATCCGTCGAACGTCGATTTGCCGAGATCCAGCGTTTCGCCGTCCAGCGTGACGCCGCTCATCAGCCAATCCGCCGAGGGAATCATAAAGTGCGTCTTGTCCACGATGCCGCGGTAGGATCGCGGAAGGTTCTCCAAATCGTATACGCCGTTCGTGTAGCAGCCGCGCAGGCCGTCCACATCGCCGCCCTCGTCAAAGAAACCGCGCACGCCCAAACTCTCGTTGGACAGGGCGAATACGGACTCGCTCACGCGCGCATAGGCGGGGTTAAAGCCCTGTTCGATCACCTTCCATGGGTGGGTCAGAAAATATTGATCGGCAACTTTTGCCACAGTCGTACCTCGCAGCTACAAAAATCAAATCGTAAATCAATGAAAGCGGTTATCCCTTGATGCCCGTGGTCACGATGTTCTCCGTCAGTCTTTTTTGGAAGATGACGAACAGGATAATCGGCGGCACCATCGAGAACACTACGGCGCGCATAAGCGTGTCATAGCTGATGGTCTGCTGCGTGCTGAACGTGAACAGGCGCACCATGACCGTTTGCCAGGGCCCGTTGCCCAGAACGAGATAGGGCAGCAGGAAATCCGACCACGCCGCGTTGATGGCGAAGATCGTAATAACCGCGCAAATGGGCTTGGACAGCGGCAAAACGATGCGGAAGAAGGTTTGCAGCGGCGTGCAGCCGTCGATGCGGCTCGCTTCGATCATGGAATACGGCAGGGATTCGAAAAACTGGATGAACAGCACGACGTACACGGCGTTTGCCCCAAACGACAGCCAAAGCGGCGTGAAAAAGCCGCCCAGATGCAAGCGTTGGATGTTCATAAACAGCGGCACGATGCTGATCGTTGCGGGCATGAGCAGCGAGAACAGCACCAGCTTTTTGATGACGCCGTATCCCTTGGGTTTCAGTATGGCAAGCCCGTAGGCGAGCAGCCCGTTGAACACCAGCGCGCAGACCACGCTGCCGGCGACGGAATAGAGGGAGTTCAGATAGTTTTTGACGATGTCGAGCTGCGTCCATGTTTTGATATACGACGTCAAAGCAAACGATTTCGGCAGAATGGACGTGCTGGACATATACTCCTTCAAATCCTTGAAGCCCGCGAGCACGACCCATATGATCGGGAACACCGCGATGATTACCATGACGATGCACAGCGCGTAGATGAACCCAAGCCCGATTTTGACGGCGGGGGAATGCATATCGTAATCGCGGATCACGCCCGTGCGGAGCATCGGTTCCCGTTTTTTTGCCACAGCGACTCCCTCCCTTTTAATCCCAATCCGACTGCCGACGGTTGACCACGGAATAGACGGCGGTCAAGACGAGCAGAATCAGCGTGATGATAACCGCGACGGCGGACGCCTTGCCGAAGTCCATCGAGCCGCCGAACGCGTAGCGCCACATGAGCAGCATCAGCGAAAGCGACGCGTTGTCGGGCCCGCCGTGGGTCAGCACCATCGGCTCATACATGATCTGAAAGACCGCGATGATTTGCAGGATCAAAAGCGTGCTGCTCAGCTTGAAGATCGCGGGCAGCATGATATGGCGCACGCGCTTCCATACGCCCGCGCCGTCGAGCGCCGCCGCCTCGTACAATTCGGGATTGACGCCCGCCATGCCCGCCATGTAGATCAGCGCCGTCGCGCCCGCGCCCTTCCAGGTAGCGACCAGTATGATGATGGGGATCACATAGCCCGATTGGCTCAAATACGCCTTGGGCGCAATCCCGAGGCGACCGAGCAGGATGTTCAAAACGCCCGACTTTTCCGCGGAGAAGAACGCCGACCAAAGGATGATGACCGCAAGCCCCGGCAGGATGTTGGGCAGATACGCGGCGGTTCGGAAAAAGCCCTTCCCGCGCAGCGTTTCGCCGATGAAAAGCGCCATCAGCATGGGCAGGAAGAAGCCGATCAACAGCGACCAAAAGGTATAGGAGAAGGTGTTGATGAGCGCCTGCACAAAGTCCGCCTTCCGAAACACGCTGATGAAATTGTCAAACCCGACAAACTTCACAAGCTCAACGTTCTTGGTGTCGTACAGGCTCATGCGGATGCTTTCCAGCAGCGGTTCCCAAAGGAAAAACGCGAACAGGACGATGCCCGGCAGCATGATGAGCCATGCCGTCAGCGTTTCCTTACCCTTTCCGAGCTTCTTTTGGCGCATGGGTTCCTTGCCGACCCGCTTCATGCGCTTGTTCATGACCGATCCCTCCCGTTTCCGTGCGAAAACTTTCCGCCGTCAAACCATAAGGCGCGCGATGGGCGGGCATACGCCAAAGGACGACGCACGCCCGATCGCTTATTTTAGCTGTTGATTTCGTCGTCCAAATACTCCTGGAACGCGTCCTGCGCCTGCTGCATACCCTTTCTTACGTCCGCGTCCTCGCGGGTGATGACCCGCTGAACGATAGAGGTCAGCTCGCGATAGAGCTGCTGCGCGAACACGGGCTCCTCGCCCCGAAGCAGGATCGAGCCGTCGGTGATGGAATTGAAGAAGTCGTCATAGAGCCGCATATCCACGTTGGAGTACTCGTTCACGATCTCCTGCCGCTTGGCGTTGTATGCTTCGTCGTTCCATGCGCTGATCGACGGCAAAACGGGCATATTGCGATCCCGCATGGCGGCGTAATCCGCGCGCATTCCGGCGATGATGTCGTCGTCGAGGAAGGGCAGGCGGCCGATGATTTTCAAATAGCCCATCAGCGCCAGCGCCTGATCCGCCGTGATATCGGGCGAAAACATATAGCAGGTTCCGCCCGTCAGCGCATATGCGCCCGCGGGGCCCGCAGGGAAGGGAATCAGAGCGAATTTATCAACGGGCAAGCCCTTGTTCGCGGTCGGATGCTCGACGGAGTCGTTGGCGGCAAAGTTCATCGCCGCTTCGCCCGTGCCGAGCGCGGAATGCGCGCCCGCCCAGTCGGTTGTGGTCGCGTCGGCGTTGAGGATGTCGTATTCCCAGCGCAGAGACTTGATGTATTCCATCGCGGCGATCGCTTCGTCCGAGGTAAAGTTGCAGACCCAGCGACCGTCCTCCTGCTGCACCTCGAGCGCGTTCTCGCCGACCGCGCCAAAGTTCCATGCGATGTTTGTAAACAGCCAACCGCCGTAAGTCTCGCTTGCGGGGAACACCAGCCCGGCTTTTCCGGTCTTTTCCTTGATGATCTTGCCGTATTCCGCCAGCTCTTGCAGCGTGGTGGGGTACATGGGCAAGCCGTCCTCCGTCATCAGCCCCGCTTCTTCAAACAGGTTGATGTTGATGTGAACGCCCAGCACATAGCCGTCGCGCGGCAAGCCGTAAATGCGTCCGTTTTCGTCGCCCAGCAGCGCCACATACGCGGGGCTGAGCTTATCCAGCACGCCGAATGCTTCCAGCGCGTCGGTCACGTCGCCAACCAGACCCTGATTGATGAGAAGCTGCGGGTCGGTAAACGGCGGCTGAAAGATGCTCGGCGCGGTTCCGCCCTTCGCCATGGTGACATAGTTGCTCAGCGTGTAGGAATAATAGGCGGGTATCAGCGTTACATTCGGATATTGCTTCGACATGGTGACCCGATAGCCTTCATACAGCGCCTGCACGGCGTCCGGCTCGGTGTCCGAGGGCCAGTTGCCCAAGGTGATCGTGCAGGTCAGATCGGGATCCACGACCTCGACGGACTGATCGGCAAGCTCCTCGGGAATGGCGGCACCAGACGTGTTCTCGGCGGCGTTCGCGTCGCCTTCTGCGGCGGGCGTTTTTCCGCCGCAAGCGGCAAGCAGCAGACATAGAAAAAGGACGAGGGCAAATGCTCCGACGCGGCTTTTTTGCTTTTTCATAACAA
>CAZBVC010000009.1:18221-67244 GCA_964495255.1 uncultured Oscillospiraceae bacterium | reverse complement strand
CCTACGAGCAGCTTCCGCTCAACCACGATCAGGTTGAGGACGCGATCAACTTTATCGTCGAGAACGAGACCGTGCGCGTCCGCTTTTTCAAGGGCTCGCCTTTCTCGGTTGAAGCGCCGAACTTTGTTGAGCTGACGATCACCCATACCGAGCCGGGCGTCCGCGGCGATACCGCAACGGGCACGACCAAGCCGGCAACGCTTGAAACGGGCTACGAGATCCGCGTGCCGCTGTTCGTCAACGAGGGCGACCGTGTCCGCGTGGATACGCGTTCGGGCGAATACATGGAGCGCGTCTGAGCCATACTTCATCCGATCAAACCAAAAATAAGCAGGGAAAGTTGAGGATCAAACCATGAGCTATATTTCCGAAAAGGTTTCCTATCTGCAAGGTCTTGCCGACGGCATCGAGCTGGATAACGAGGGCAAGGACAAGCTGCTTCGCGGCATTCTGGACGCGCTGGGCGCCGTTGCGGAAGCGCTCGAGGAGCATGACGAAACCATCGACGATCTCTCGGACTGCATCGACGGCATCTATGACGAGCTGGACGATCTGGACGAGGACGACGACGACGATGCGTTCGACGACGATGATTTTATCGAGGTTGAGTGCCCGCATTGCGGCGAGACGGTTTATTTTGACGAGGACATGATCGATTCCGAGGACGGTCTGATCTGCCCCTGCTGCAACGAGCCGATCGAGCTGGATCTCTCCTGCTGCGACTGCGACGACTGCGGCTGCGACTGCGATCACGACCACGACAAGAAGTAAAGGGGAAGCGAAAAGAAACCTTATCGTTTGGAAACACATGAATCAAGCAAAAGTGGCAGTGTGAAACGCGCTGCCTCTTTTTTGCGCGCGGAACAGTCTTGATTTTTGTCCAAAAAGAGGATTTTTGACGGTTGCGGTGTATATATACCGTATACGCTTGAAACGGAGGAACATTACGTTGGCAGAGAACGCGCGCGAATACTACGAGCGCTTGCAGGCGGAAACGCTCTCGCCCTACGCCATGCTGGCGCAAAACTCGCGCGGACGCGAGATTCCGCTGGAACCATGCTCCATTCGAACCGATTTCATACGCGACCGCGACCGCATCCTGCATTGCAAGTCGTTTCGCCGTCTCAAACACAAAACGCAGGTGTTTTTGGCGCCGCAGGGCGACCATTACCGCACGCGCCTGACGCATACGCTGGAGGTGTCCCAAATTGCGCGGACGATTGCGCGCGCGCTGCGATTGAACGAGGACTTGACCGAAGCGATCGCAATGGGGCATGATCTCGGGCATACGCCGTTTGGGCATTCGGGCGAGGAGGTGCTTTCCTCGCTCGTTTCGAGCGGGTTCGAGCATAACGTGCAGAGCCGCCGCGTGGTCGAGCTGCTCGAAAACGACGGCGTCGGGCTGAACCTGACCTACGAGGTGCGCGACGGCATCGAGCATCATAAAAAAAGCGGAACGCCCTGCACGCTGGAAGGCTATGTCGTATCGTTTGCCGACCGCATCGGCTATATCAACCATGATATCGACGACGCGATTCGCGCGGGCGTGCTCAAAGAGAGCGATATTCCGAAGGAATGCGCAAGGGCGCTGGGGAAAACGCACGGTGAGCGCATCAATACGATGATACTCGACGTGGTGGAGCAAAGCTTTATGCAGCCGTATGTGCGCATGTCCGACGCGCTGTATGCGCAGTTTGACCTGCTGCGGGATTTCATGTTCGAGCGCGTCTATAAAAACCCCGTGGCAAAGGGCGAGGAGGGCAAGGCAAAGGGCGTCGTTCGCGCACTGTTCCTCTACTATATGGAGCATGTTGACGCGCTGCCGAAGGAATACCTCAAATATCTGGAATCGGACGGCGCGGAGCGTGTGACGGCGGACTATATCGCCGGCATGACGGATAATTACGCCATCAATGAATACGAACGTCTATTCGTGCCGAAATCTTGGATGGCGGCAGGAAATTCGGGAATTTAGTCGAATACTATCAGCGAAAATCACCGAAAAAACCAAAGAAAGGACGAAAAGCGGCACAGATGGCGTTTCCCGATAGCTGGATGAGCGAACTGCTCGCGAAAAACGATATCGTATCCGTGATCTCGTCCTATATGGAGCTTAAACCAAAGGGACGGCGGCTGTGGGGGCTTTGCCCCGTGCATGGCGAAAAGACGGCGTCGTTTTCGGTTTCGCCCGACAAACAGCTTTTTTACTGTTTCGGCTGCCACATCGGCGGTTCGGTGATTCAGTTTATTATGGAGCTCGAACGGCTCACCTTCCCCGAAGCGGTTGAGTTTCTCGCAAACCGCGTCGGCATGGCGATGCCGGAGGAGGTAGACGACAAGGATCTGCAAAGAAGGCGCGCCTACCGTGAACGACTTGCCGAGGCGAATCGCCTTGCAGCTCGGTTTTACATGGAAACGCTGCTCGGCGAGGGCGGGGTATCGGGTCGGGCGTATCTAAAAAAGCGCGGCATCAAGAGCGATTCCGTGCGGCGCTTCGGGCTCGGTTATGCGCCGGATACATGGGATTCGCTTATGACGTTCCTGCTTGGCGAGGGCTTTGCCGAAAACGAGCTGCTCGACGCGGGTTTACTCGTGAAGAACGAGCGTTCGGGGCGCGTGTATGACGCGTATCGCGGCAGGCTGATCTTCCCGATCGTCGCAACGGACGGGCGCGTGGTCGGCTTCGGCGCACGGACGCTCAAACCCGACGAAAAACCGAAATACATCAACACGGGCGACACGCCGTTATACAACAAGCGCAACAATCTCTACGGGCTGAATCTGCAAAAGAGCGCGAAGCCTGCCGACTTGGTCATGGTGGAGGGGTATACGGATGTGATCGGCTTGGCGGAGGCGGGGGTAACCAACGCGGTTGCAAGCCTCGGCACGGCGCTGACACAGCAGCAGGCGCGGCTTATCAAGCGTTTTGTCAACACGGTATATATCGCTTACGACGGGGATGCGGCGGGGCAGAACGCAACGATTCGCGGGCTTGACATTCTCTCGAACGAGGGGCTGAGCGTTCGCGTGATCGTGTTTCCGAACGAGCAGGATCCCGACGAATTTGTCCGCAGCGAGGGCAAGGACGCGTTTGATACGCTCAAGGACAACGCGCTCTCGCTCAACGCGTTCAAGCTCGAAAGCATGGCGCGCGCATACCATTTGGATCGAGAGGACGAGCGCGAGCAATACGCAAAGGAAGCCTGCCGCTTTATCGCGTCGCTTTCGCCCGTCGAACAGGAGCGCTATTACGCGCGCCTTTCGAAAAAGACGGGTTACGCGGCGGAAACGCTCAAAGCGCAGGGCGGCAAGGCGGGAACGACGGGACTTGCAGACGAAACGAATCGGTCTGCCGCGCGTTCCATGCGCAGGGCAACGAAGCGAACGGAAACGGAGCGCTCGAATGCGGAAGCGGAGATGCTCTCGGTCATGTATCGCTCCGAGTCGGCTTCCAGAACGTTTTTCGAGGCAGGGGGCATGGAACGGCTCTCCTTGGAAGCGCACAGGGCGTTTGCCAAAGCGATTTTGAACGCGTGGGACGGGGGAAAGGAACCGAACGCGGCGATGATCGCGGGCAACATGGAGGGGGAAGCTGCGGAACGCGTCGGCGCGATCTTGCGCGAGGAGATCGGCCAGGCGGATCCCGAGAAAACCGTGCGGGACTGTCTCAAACGCATCGAGCGCTGCGACATCACGAGCGACATCGAGGAGATCAAGCAGGCGCTGTCCGACCCCGCGCATTCGGACGAGGAGAAGGCGCAGCTGCTTCGCCAAATGCAGCAGCTCAATTTGAGAATGCGCGCCCTGTGAACCAAATTTGGGGGCAGAGCGCATAACGATAGGCTTTTTCGGGCATCGTGTGGAAAGGAGAAGGACATTTGGAAACATCGAAAGAACAGTTGCAGCCGTCGCGCATGCAAAAAATCAACGACCTGATCGAGGTCGGCAAGCAAAAAGGCATCCTGACCTACAAAGAGATCATGGACGCGTTGGAGGAGCTTGACCTCGACCAAGAGCAGATCGAAAAGATCTACGACCGCATGGAGGAGCTCAACATCGACATCGTCGAGGAGATTGAGGTTCCCGCGGACATCAACGAGGAGATCGCGGAGATTGCGTCCACGCTCGCGTCGGTCGAGGGCGTCAACATCGACGACCCCGTGCGCATGTACTTAAAGGAGATCGGCAAGGTTCCGCTCCTGACGGCGAGCGAGGAGGTCGAAATCGCACAGCGCATGGCGGACGGCGACCCCGAGGCGAAGCATCACCTTGCCGAAGCGAACCTGCGTCTTGTGGTATCCATCGCGAAACGCTATGTCGGGCGCGGCATGCTCTTCCTCGATTTGATTCAGGAGGGGAATTTGGGGCTCATCAAGGCGGTCGAAAAGTTCGACTACCGCAAGGGTTATAAATTCTCGACCTACGCGACATGGTGGATTCGTCAGGCGATTACACGCGCGATTGCCGACCAAGCCCGCACGATCCGTATTCCGGTTCACATGGTGGAAACGATCAACAAGCTCATCCGCGTAAACCGCCAGCTTGTGCAGGAGCTGGGACGCGACCCCCGCCCCGACGAAATCGCCAAGGAGATGGGTATTTCCGAGGAAAAGGTGCGCGAGATCATCAAGATCGCGCAGGAGCCCGTATCGCTGGAAACGCCGATCGGCGAGGAGGATGATTCCCATTTGGGCGACTTTATTCCCGACGACGACGCGCCCGCGCCCGCCGAAGCGGTTGCCGTAACGCTGCTGAAAGAGCAGCTCATGGACGTGCTCAATTCGCTCACGCCGCGCGAAGCAAAGGTGCTGCGCCTGCGCTACGGTCTGGACGACGGCAAGGCACGCACGCTGGAGGAGGTCGGCAGAGAGTTTAACGTGACCCGCGAGCGTATCCGCCAAATTGAGGCGAAGGCGCTGCGCAAGCTTCGCCATCCGAGCCGCAGCAAGCGCTTGAAGGACTTCCTCGAATAGGGAGAACGCTTTTCTTTTCTTGAAAGAAAAGCAACAAAAGAACGCGGCGTGCCCTATGTTCATCACGCAGGAAGCGAGCGTGGCAAGCGAGGTTTTCTTGTTTCTTCTTTTGCAAAAGAAGAAAACGTTCCCTTCCTTTCTTGAAAGAGAAGAAAGCAAAAGAAGAAAACGTTCCCATCCCTTTATGAAAAGAAGAAGAAAAGAGACGCCGAAAAGCGCCTCTTTTTGTGTGGGAATCGGTTCTTATCCGCGCAGCGATCGGATCATGGCGGCGGGGTCGCTTGCGTGAAACACCGCGCTGCCCGCAACGAGAATCGTCGCGCCCGCCGAGACGCACTGTTTCGCCGTTTCGGGATTGATACCGCCGTCTACCTCGATCTCGGTTTGCAAACCCCTTTCGGCGATCATGCGCTTTAAGGAAGCGATCTTTTGGAGCGATTCGGGGATAAACGCCTGACCGCCCCAGCCGGGGTTGACAGACATGACCAGCACAAGGTCGCAGAGCGGCAAAACCTCCTTGGCGGCTTCTGCGGGCGTTGCGGGGTTTAGCACGACGCCCGCGCGCATGCCCAGCTCGCGCACGCGCTGCAACGAGCGATGGATGTGCTTTTCCGCCTCGACGTGGAACGTGACGTAATGCGCGCCCGCTTTTTGAAACGGTTCGAACCAGTCGGACGGACGCTCTACCATCAGATGCACGTCCAGCGGCAGCTTGGTCAGCGGCTGAACGGCGGCGCACATCTGCGGCCCGAATGTGATATTCGGCACAAACGCGCCGTCCATGACGTCGAAATGGATGAGGTCGGCGCCGCTTTGTTCCAGCATGCGTACCGCCAAGCCCATGTTCGCAAAGTCGGCCGACAGTATGGAGGGCGCAATTTTAATCATAACGATGCTTTCTCCTTTGTTCGATTTCACGGCGGATCAACACATAGCGTTTGTAGCGCGTTTCGGAAAGCTCGCCCGCTTCCATAAGCGCCTTAACCGCGCAGTCCGGCTCGTCCATATGCGCGCATTGCGTAAAGCGACAGCGCAGATACGCGTCCCCGAATTCGGGATATGCCTTGTCGAGCGATTCCTGCGTCACCTCGTCCGGCTCGTACAGGGAAAAGCCGGGTGTATCGAGCAAAGCGCCGCCGTGATACGGCCAAAGCTCGACCTTTCGGGTGGTGTGCCTGCCGTGCTCGGTCTTTTCGGACAAAGCGCCGACGGCAAGAGACAGCTCGGGGTTGAGCGCGTTGAGCAGGCTCGATTTTCCGACGGCGGACTGACCTGCAAAGCAGGATACGCGCCCAACCAGCGCCTCCTCCAAGGCAGGGACGCCCTCGCGCGTTACGGCGGAAACGAGCAGCGTATGAAAGCGCGCGGCATAGTCGTTCAAAAACTGCCTTGTTACGGCTTCGTCCGCATCGTCGCGCTTGTTTAACACGAGCAGAGGCTCGATTTCGAGCAGCGACGCGCGAATGAGCAGCTTGTCCGCAAGCAAAAAATCGGGCTTGGGCAGCGACGCCGAAAGAACGATCACGAGCAGGTCGATGTTCGCAACGGGCGGACGAACCAGCTCGTTTTTGCGCGGAAGAACTTCGGATAGCAGCGCATAGCCGTTCTCCTGATCGGATATGCGCACGAAGTCGCCGACAAGCGGCGTGATATGCTCCTTGCGGAAGCGACCGCGCGCCTTGCAGCGAACGGTTTGACCCGCCTGCGTCAGAACGTCGTAAAACCCGCCGACGCCGCGGATGATGCGTCCCTCGATCATGCGCCGCCTCGCGCGACAAAGTTGTAATCCTGCCGTTTGACTTCAACGCCGTTCAGGTAGCAAATGACCTCGCGCATGCCGTCCGTTTCGGAATCCGCCGTAAACGATACGGGGATGCGCTCGCCCTTTTCGAGACTCGTTTCAAACAGAATGCGCTGATAGTCCAGCCCGTTGTAGCTTTCCGCCATTGCGACGGTCACCTTGGACGCGGGTGTGACCACATCTAAATTAAACGCAATATCCGCCGTATACGGCAAGTCGGGGCTCCCGCTCACGGTCAGCGTTACGCGCGTTTCGGGTACGATCTGTATCGTGTCCAACGGATCCTGCAAGAAAACCAGCCCGTCCTCAAACGAGTCGGAAGCGGCGTATCGCACAAAAATATTGTTGAGCGCCTTTTCTCGCAGATGGTCGAGAGAGAGGTTTAAGGGCATATCCATGACGTTGGGCATTTCAAACGGTTCCTCGACCGTCGCGCTGATGCAGACGTCAACCGTTTCCCCCTGCACCGTTTCGGTGCCCGCCGTCAGCGACTGCGCACAGACGTAGCCGATCTTCACGTCGGAAATGCGGTATTCGACGCTTCCGAGCAGCAAGCCCGCGGCGTCCAAAGCGACCTTCGCTTCGTCAAGCGTCAGACCGGAAAGCGCGGGTACAATCGGCGCGGCGGGGCCGAGGCTGACGATGACCTGGATGACGGTTCCGCGCTTGGCGCGCGTGCCGACGTCGGGCGATTGCAGCATGACGCTGCCGCTCGGAACAAGATCGCTGACCTCATAATCGAGAATGTCGAAGCCGAAGCCGAAGTTCTCGGCCTTTTGCTTCGCTTCGTCGATCGAACGGTCGGTCAGCGCGGGAACGACCTCCAACGCGTCGGATTCCGCGTTATAGCTGTCCCGCAAAACCAAAAACAGACCGATCATGATCGCGACGATCGACGCGACCAGTATGCCGATGCGAATCGCGCCGTGAAAGCGGGAAGCACGCGGCTTTTCGTTGGCGACGGCCGGTTCGCTCTTGGGCGCCGACGCTTCGCGCGCAAACGTGCCGTTTGGGTTTTTCAACGCGCGCCTGAGATCGGCGGACATCTCCGCGGCGGAGGCATAGCGGCTCTTACTATCCTTGTTCAGCGCGCGCATGACCACGTCGCTGAGCGCGGGCGGGAGCTTCGGGTTGCGCTCGATCGGCGCAACGGGTGTTTCTTCGATGTGTTTAAGCGCGATGGAAACGGACGTATCCCCGTCGAACGGCACGTCGCCCGTCAGCATTTCGTAAAGCATGACGCCCGTGGAATATAAGTCGCTCTCGACGGAAACGGGTTTACCCTTCGCCTGCTCCGGCGAAAGATAATGCACCGAGCCGAGTACGGTCGTTCCCGTAAACGTCATGGTGCTTGCGTCCACCTCGCGCGCGATGCCGAAATCCATGAGCTTGACGCGCCCGTTCGGCATGACGATCACGTTTTGCGGCTTGACGTCGCGATGGATAATGCCCGCGGCATGCGCGGCGGAAAGCGCGTCCAAAACCTGGACGGCGAGGGCGACCGCGATGCGGGGCGGCATGGGCCCGTTTTGATGGATGATCTCCTTGAGGGTCATGCCCTCGATGTATTCGAGCACAAGGTAGGGGATACCGTCCACGTCGCCGACGCCGTATGCGCGCACGATGTTCTCATGCGAAAGGTGCAGCACGGCGCGCGCCTCGCGTTCAAAGCGGCGCAAGAACTCCGCGTCGTTCCGATACTCGTCTTTGAGCATCTTGATCGCGACGGTCTTGTGGCTTGTGAGGTTGATCGCCCGATACACATGCGCCATACCGCCCGAGCCGATCTGCTCGGTAATACGGTAGCGGTGTCCGACGATGGTGCCGTTTGTCAGCATACGTCCTCGTCCCCGCCATTGTCGTTTGCGGCAAGAATCAGCGTGATATTGTCTGTTCCGCCAACGTCCAAAGCGGTTTGCACCAGAACTTCGCAGGTTTCGTCCAAATCGGCAGACACGGCAAGCGCCTCTTGCAGAAGCTCGTCGCCAACGGGCCCGTGCAGCCCGTCCGAGCAGAGAAGGAGGACGTCGCCTTTTTGCCATTCACATTCAAACAGATCCGCCTGCACCATGCGGGAAACGCCCATGGCGCGGGTAATAATGTTGCGCTGGGGATGCACGCGCGCCTCCTCGGGCGTCAGAATGCCGTCGCGCACGAGCTGTTCGACCAGCGAATGATCGAGCGTCACCTGTTCCAAACGTTCCTCGGCGGCATGATAAAGGTACATGCGGCTGTCGCCGACGTTCGCGGCAAGAAAATGCGTCTCGTCCGTGAAAAGCGCTGCGACAAGCGTCGAGCCCATGCCGCGCTTCGTCCGATCCCGCTCCGCCGCGGAGAATATCGCCGTATTTGCCCGATCGATCGCCCGTATGAGCAGCTCGGCGGCAGGCGCGGCTTGTTCGCCGGATAACGCGGAAGCGATCTCGGGCGCGCTTTCGTCCAAGGAAGCAACGAGCAAGCCGCTTGCCAAATCGCCTGCGGCGTGACCGCCCATGCCGTCCGCAACGGCGATCAGCGCGGGACAGGTTTCGCCTTCGCGCGGGATCCGATAGGAGTCCTCATTGTGCGCGCGCTTGCCGACCTCGGTTCTAACTGCGTATTTCATGGAGCACCCTCCTGCGTAATTGTCCGCAAGCGCCGCTGATATCGGCGCCCATCTCGCGGCGAACGGTAGCGGAAATCTGATGTTCGGAAAGCCGTGCGCAAAACGCGTCGGCCTGTTCGCGCGTCGCTCCTTTCAGCCCGCGTTCGGGCACGGGGTTCAGCGGGATCAAATTCACATGGCATAGAATGCCGCGCAAAAGCGCCGAAAGCGCGTCGGCGTCGGCGTTGTCCGCGTTTACGCCGTCGATCAGCGCATATTCGAACACGACGCGGCGACCCGTTTGATCCGCATAACGCTTTGCGGCGGCGACGACCTCGGCAATCGGGTAAACGCGGTCGATCGGCATGAGCTGTTCGCGCGTTTCGTCGTTATGCGCATGCAGAGATACCGAAAGCGTAACGTGCGGCGCATCCTTGATGAACGCGTCGATCTTCGGCACGACGCCGCAGGTGGATACCGAGATGTTGCGCGGGCTGATGCAAATACCATCCTGCGCCGTTACGCGTTTCAAGAAGGATACAACCTCGTCGTAATTGTCGAGCGGCTCGCCGCTGCCCATCAAAACGATGTTGGTTACGCTGCGTCCGCCCGATTCCGCAGGTGGTTCGTCGCGCTCGACGGCGAGCACCTCGCCCAGCATTTCGCCCGCACGGAGGTTGCGAACGCAGCCCTCGAGCGTGGATGCGCAAAACTTGCAGCCCATGCGGCAGCCGACCTGCGTGGAGATGCACAGCGTGTTTCCATAATGATACCGCATCAGAACGCCTTCGACAAGGTTTTCGTCGTCCAGCGCAAACAGATATTTTATCGTGCCGTCGCGCTGCGAGACGAGCTTTTTTGCAATCTCGACGCCGCCGTAGGGGATACAGGCGAGCTTTTCGCGCAGCGAAAGCGGGAGATTGGTCATCTCGTTCGGGCGCGCGCCGCGGCACAGCCATTCCCAAACCTGCTTTGCGCGGAATTTGGGCTCGGACAGCGACGCAAGCATTTCGGCAAGCGCCGAATAGTCCAAATCGGTCAGGTGCTTTGTTTCGTACATTTTCTCATCCTCGCAAGAAAGAAACCGTCCACGCCGTGAACGCTTGGGAAAAGTTGCAGCATACCGCCGTTCTCGACGGGAATCGGCATCGGTTCGAGAGAAAACGATGGGTTTTCTTCGAGAAACGAAAGGATCTGCGCCTCGTTTTCCGCGCGCGAGATCGTGCACGTTGCGTAAAGCAGCGCGCCGCCTTGTTTCACATAGCGCGCGCAGTTGCACAAAATGCGCTTTTGCAGCGCCGCGAGCGACGAAATGTCCGCTTCGCTCTTTTGATAGCGAAGGTCGGGCTTATCGAGCAAAAGACCCAGCCCGCTGCAAGGCGCGTCTACCAATACCGCGTCGAACGCTTGCTCAAACGCGGGGAAAAATTCCGATGCGTCGCGGGTTTGAACGTCCGCTTTGACGTGCAGGCGCGAAAGCGTCTCTTGCAAAAGCGCCGTTCTGTGCGGATGCAGCTCCGTGCAGGTCAAATTAACGTCGCCCGCGCAAAGCGAGCATAGATAGGCGCTTTTTCCGCCCGGCGCGGCGCACGCATCCAGCACGCGTAACCCCGAAACGTTCCCGAGCGCGCGGCAGCAGAGCATCGCGCTTTCGCCCATAACGCTCATGCGTCCGTCCGTATAGGCGGGCAGGCTTGTCACGTCGAACCCGCGTTCGAGCAGGAGCGCGTTTTCGTCCCAAGCGCCGATTTTCGCCGAAACAGGCAATTCGACCTTCAGCGCGTCGCGTGAAAACGGGTATTGCGCGCGCACCGTGAGCTTTGCCTGCGGCGCCGACAACAAAGCCTCCGTGAACGCTTCGCCGTATGCGTTGAGCCAAAGCGAAACGATGGGGGCGGGGTAGCTGTATTGCAAAGACAGCCGCGAGGGCGTGTCCTTCGGAAACGGTAGAAACGCGTTTCCCTCTATGTCCCGCGTCAAGGCGCGCAGCACGGCGTTGACGAGTTTCCCCACGCTTTCGCCCTTTCCGAGCGAGCGCGCAAGGCTTGTATATTCGTTGACGACGGCATAGGCGGGGGCGGAAAAGTAAAGAAGCTCCGTCGCGCCGAGCCGAAGCACGTCGCGCACGGCGGGCTTGGGCAAACGGTTTAGATAGGGGCTTAGGCGGTAATCCACGGTCAGCAAATGTTCAAACGCGGTGTATACGAGCGCGTAGGCGCGCCGACGTTCGTCGCCCGTCAAAGAAGCGGGCAGCGCCTTCAAGCGCAGGTTCGCGTATGCGCCGTCCTTGTTCACGTCGCGGAACGCGTCGTAGGCGCATCTGCGCGGATTCAAGAAAGCACCTTGCCTTCCATCGCCTTGCCGAGCAGGAGCGTTTTTGCGTCCATGCGCTTGCCGCCCGCAGCTTGCAGCTCGACGATTTCCAGCCATTCGTCACCGCAGGCAACGAACAAACCCGTCTTTTTATCCCCGCGCAACAGTCCGCACGGCGCGTTGCGTCGCGGCTCGTTCGTTCGCGCAGTCTTCCAAATCTTGATCGGCTCGCCGTCGAGAGACGCGTATGCTCCGGGCCAAGGATTCGTGCCGCGCACGCGGTCGTGCACCGCTTTGGCGGCGCGCGTGAAATCGAGCTTGCCATGCTCCTTTTTCAGCATGGGACACTTCGTCGCAAGGCGTTCATCCTGCTTTTTCCGCGGGAACGCCCCGTCTTGCTCAAATTGCGCAAGCGTGCGAATCAGCGTACCTGCGCCGATCTCCGAAAGCCGCGCCGAAAGCTCGCCTGCGGTTTCGTTCGGGTCGATCGGCGTTTTATCGAAAAGCAGGACGTCGCCCGTGTCCATGCCGACGTCGGTCAGCATGGTGGTGATTCCCGTTTCCGTTTCGCCGTCGATGATTGCCCATTGAATCGGCGCGGCGCCGCGATACTTCGGCAAAAGCGAACCATGCACGTTGACGCAGCCGTGGGTCGGTATCGCAAGATTTTCCGCGGAAAGAAGCTGCCCGTACGCGGCGGTAACCATCAGCTCGGGCGCAAACGCCTTCATTGCGGCAACGCCCTCTGCGGCGCGAATCTTTTCAAATTGGTATACGGAAACGCCGCGCTCGAGCGCGAACGCCTTGACGGGCGGCGGAGTCAAAACCGCGTGCCTGCCAACGGGGCGGTCGGGCTGCGTAAACACCGCAAGCTCGTCCCCACGCAGGAAAAGCGCGTTGAGCGAAGGAAGCGCAAATTCGGGCGTACCGAGGAATGCGATTCTCATTCGGTTTGCTCCTTCTCGTAATCTTCGGGCGGTTCGGTGGCGCGCGTCAGGTATACGACGCCGTCGAGATGATCCAGCTCATGCTGAACGGCGCGCGCAAAAAAGTCCCGCGCGTCATAGCGAAGGGGCTTGCCATGGCGATCCTTCGCCGTGAGCACAACGCGCTGAAACCGCTCGACATAGCCCGATTGCCCGGGGAACGAGAGGCAGCCCTCATAGCCGCCCTGCGTGCCCTCGGAGAGCTCGATGGACGGGTTGACAAGCTCGACGGGCCCGTCGCCCGCGTCGATGACGACCACGCGCCTTAAAACGCCGATCTGTGAGGCGGCAAGCCCCGCGCCGTCTGCGGCATACATGGTCTCGAACATATCGTCGATCAATTCGGCAAGCCTGCCGTCAAACCGTTCGACGGGTCGGCATTTTTTGTATAAACAGGGTTCGTCATCGGTTCGGATCGTGCGCAAAGCCATGGAAAGAGCCTCCTTTTCAACCAATGGTATTGTAACCGATTCCGCGCGATCTGTAAAGGAAAGCGTCGGTTGAGTTGCTTTCAACCGTGGGTTGAGCCGAAAACGGGAACTCGACAAACGGTATATGGATTTACCTATTTCGCCGTGATATAATGCAACCGAAACAAAAAGGGAGGGGATTTATCCAATGGAACAGCAAACGATGGGAAAGCGCATCGCACAGCTAAGGAAGGAAAAGGGATATACGCAGGAGCAGCTCGCCGAGCTTGTGGGCGTATCCGCGCAGGCGGTCAGCAAATGGGAGAACGACGCGTCCTGCCCCGATATTTCGATTCTTCCGAAGATCGGCGAGGTGCTCGGCGTATCAACGGACGAGCTCTTGGGCGTCAAGCCGCTCGAGCCCCGCGTCGTGATTGTTGACGGCAACGGCAAGGCGAAGGACAAGGGCGCGCGCAGCCCGTATGCTTGGCGGTTTGACATGGGAACGGACGGGATTTGGTTTGCGGTTGCGATCATCCTGCTGGGCGCCGCGTTCCTTTTGGAGAAGCTCAACGTGCTGTCCGTCAACGTTTGGGGCGTGATCTGGCCCGCCGTGCTGCTCGGGCTCGGCGTATCCTGGTGCGTCAAACGGTTTTCGTTTATCGGCTTGGGCGTCGGGCTGCTGGGGCTGTATTACCTGCTGTACAATCTTGGCGCGATAGAATTCCGCCTCACTTGGAACTATATTTGGCCGATCGCGATCATTCTGTTCGGGCTGTCCATACTGATGGACAAGCTCCTGCCGAAACGCGCAAAATGCGGCCAAAAATTGGTTTCGGGCGACGGGGAACACGAACCCGTCTGCGAGTATGACGAGAACGACGGCTTTCTGCATTGCGATTGCTCGTTCGGCGAATCCACGCACAAGTTCGAGGGGACGGAGCTTGCAGGCGGCGACGTTGACATCAGCTTCGGCAAGGGCGTGTTCGACTTTTCGCAGGTGACGAGCCTTCGCACGGGTGCAAAGCTCGACGTCGACGTTTCGTTTGGCAGCTTGGAGCTTATCGTGCCGCGCTCGATCCGCTTAAAGCCCGCAACGGACAAGGCGTTCGGCTCTACGACGACGCGCGGCGAAGCGGATCCCGACGCGACGATGGTTCTGCCGGTCAAGGCCGACGTGTCGTTCGCAACGATGACGATTCGCTATATCTGATCATCCCTCAAAACGGATAAGGGACTGCCGTTCGCGCGCAGTCCCTTTTTGTGTGCTTGCAGACGAACCGTTTTTATGACAGCGACTCCGTCGTCGCCTCCTCGCGAAACTGATGCGTATACAGGTCGTGATAGCGTCCGCCGAGCGCCATGAGCGCGTCATGCGTGCCGCTCTCGGCGATCTTTCCGTCGTGTATGACCAGAATGCAATCCGCGCTCTTGATCGTTGAAAGACGATGCGCAACGATAAAGCTCGTGCGGTTTTGAAGAACGTGCGTGATCGCGCTTTGAATGAGCTGCTCGGTCTCCGCGTCGATGGAGCTCGTCGCCTCGTCCAACACGAAGATGCGCGGGTTTTTGAGGATCACGCGCGCAAACGAAACGAGCTGCTTTTGCCCTGTGGAAAGCCTTGCGCCGCCCTCGCCGACCTCGGTGTCATAGCCGTCGTCCATGCGCTCGATAAACGTGTCGGCATGCACCATGCGCGCGGCCGCGCGCACGTCCTCGTCGGAGACGTCGGGTCTGCCGAAGCGGATATTGTCCCGAATCGTGCCGGAAAACAAATGCGGCGTTTGCAGCACATAGCCGAGGCTTGATTGCAGCCAAAGCTGCGAGCGCGTGCGATAATCCGCGCCGTCGATGAGGATCCGCCCCTCCGTCGGCTCGTAAAAGCGGCAGAGCAGGTTTACAATCGTGCTCTTGCCTGCGCCCGTTTCGCCGACGAGCGCGATGGTCTGCCCTGCGTTTACGGTAAGCGAGAAATCGTCGAGCACGCGTTCTCCGCGTTGATAGCGGAAGGAGACGTGCTCGAAGCATACGTCGCCCGTGATTTCCTCCCAGTTCTCGCGATGCGGATGCAGAATGTCGCCGTATTTCGCCAGCACTTCGGGCGTATCGGTCACCTCTGGCTTCGTGTCGATGAGCGTGACGACGCGCTCCGCCGACGCCTGCGAGCCGAGCAGCTCCGCAAGGATGTTGGCCAGCTGCTGGATGGGGTCGAACAGCTGCGAGGAGTAGCTGACGAACGCGACGAGCGCGCCCGCCGTGACGCCGCCGATCAGCGCGGTTTCGGGCGACAGCACGCCCTTGCCGCCGAGCGCGAGCGCAAGCCCCGTGCCGATGGCGCCGAGCGACATGATAATCGGGAAAAACGCCGCGGAGAGCAGCAGGCTCTTGATCGAGATACGCCGCATCTCGCCCGTCAGGGACTCAAATTCGCGCGCGTTTTGCTCCTCGCGGACGAGCGTTTTGGTCGTCATCGCGCCCATGATGCCCTCGTTGATCGCGCCCGTGATGCGGGAATTCTGCTTGCGCGCGTCGCGCTGATGCTGCAAGATCTTCTTTTGCAGCTTGACGCTGACGAACGCGAGCGGCGGGACGACGCAAAGCACGATCAGCGCAAGCCGCCAGGAAAGCGCAAACATCGCGGCGATGCTGCCGATGATGTAAAGCAGCGACCAGAGCACGTCTACAAGGCTCCACGCGACCATTTCGGAAAGCCGCATGACGTCCGAGCCCATGCGCGCCATGATATAGCCCACGGCGGTCTTGTCGTAATAGGAGAACGAAAGGTCTTGCAGGCGCTCGAAGCCCTCCTGACGAATCGTGTAGGAGATGCGCATTTCGAGCTTGCCGCAGCCGAGGATAAACGATACGACGCCCGCGCCCTGCACGAGAACGCAAACGGCGTAAACGATCGCAAACGGAACGACGCCGTCGGCGGTTTTCGGCACGACGAATTGATCGATGGCATAGCTCGTAAACAACGGGTAGAGAATATCGACGGCGGCAACGATGATGAGCGACAGAATGATGAACGCAACGAGCTTGGGGCTGCGCAGCGCGTATTGATACAGTCGTTTCCAAATGCCGACGTTCAGCTTTTTTGCGGTTGTAAAGTCCTGTTCTTCCAAATACATGGCTTACTCGCCTCCCTTCTCCAACGCGTCCTGAATGATTGCGATACGGCGATACAAACCGTCCTCATTGACAAGCTCCGCGTGCGTGCCCTGCTGAACGATCCGCCCGCGCTCCAACACGATGATGCGATCCGCTTCGCAAAGCGTCGTGATGCGATGCGAGATGATAAACGTGATGCCGTCGTGCCGCAGCGCGAGAAGCGATTTGCGGATGGCGGCGTCGGTCTCCGTGTCGACCGCGCTCATGGAGTCGTCAAAGATCAGGATGCGCGCCTTCTGCATGAGCGTGCGCGCGATGGCGACGCGCTGCTGCTGCCCGCCCGAGAGCGTGACGCCGCGTTCGCCGACGATCGTATCATAGCCGCTTTCAAACGATTCGATGACGTCGTGAACGGACGCGGTGCGCGCGGCGGCATAGACGTCCTCGATGGGCGCTTTGGGTTCGCAGATGCGGATGTTTTCGAGAATCGTGCGGGAGTAGAGGAACGGCTCCTGCAAAACGATGCCGATGTTGCGCCTGAGATGCCCGTGCTCGATGTCGTTTACGTTGACGCCGCCAATCGTGATGCTGCCGCCCGTACAGACGTATAAGCGCTGCAAAAGCTGCACGAGGCTTGTTTTCCCCGACCCCGTTGAGCCGAGTATGGCGACGGTTTCGCCCTTGTGCGCGGTGAAGCTCACGCCGTCCAAAACGTCGTTGGGGCGCTCGTAGCCGAAGCACACGTTGTCAAACACGATGTCGCCGCTCATGTCGGGCTTCTCCGCCTTGCCCGGCTCGGTTTCTACGGGCGCGGAGAGAATCTCGTCCAAGCGCTCGAGGGAGACCGCCGCTTTGCCGAGATCCGCAAGGATGCGGCCGAGCTGGCGAACGGGCCACGTCAGCATGGAGGTATAGGTCGTAAACAGCGTGACGTTGCCAAGCGTAAATTCGCCTTTCAAAACGAAGAACACGCCCGCGCAGAGCGAAGCCGCGATTTGCAGATAGCCGACGCTGTCCGAAAGCCCCCAGTAAAAGCCGAGCAGCTTTTGCAGGCGAAAGGTTTTGTCGCGATAGTCCGCGTTCAGGCGCGTGTATTTGTCGATCTCGTTCTTCTGCTGACCGAACGCGCGCACGACGCGCATACCCGTGAGATTCTCCTGCAACATGGTGGAAAGCGCGCCCTCCGCCTCGTCCGACGCGGCGAAGAACTTGCGCACATAGCGGAAGTATACGAACGAGCTGACCGTCAGAATCGGTAGAAACGCCATGGAGATCAGCGTCATTTTCACGTTGATCGAAAACATGACGGCGGCGGCGAGCGTGAACATCACAAGCGTGCGCACGATCTCCATGAGCTGCACCTGAATGAAGCGGCGGATCGTGTCCACGTCGGACGTGCAGCGCTGCACAAGGTCGCCCGTGCTGACGTGCTTATGATAATCGTAAGGCACGTCCTCGAGATGGCGATACAGGCGGTCGCGCAGGGTTTTGGCGACGCCCTCCGCGGCAAACGCGACGCTTCTGCGGCGCAGGAACGTAAACAAGCCGTTCAGCACCGTGAACAGGACGAGCGCCAGCCCGCATACGAGGATGTTTTGAATCAGCCACGCCCTGCCGCCCAAATGCGCCAGCGCCGCTTCGAGGAACGGCGGCAGCTTGACCGCGACGCCCTGGATGACGTAGTCGAGCGTGAAGCTCGTTACGAACGGCGCGGCGTAGGCGGACGCGGTTGCGCAAAGCACGCAGATTGCGGCGATTACAAGATCATGGCGAAAGCCGTGCGTGATCTCGCCGATCAGCTTCCAGTTCGCTTTCTTTTTCAGTTCTGTTTGTTTTTCCATGGCTTATCTTTCTCCGCAGACTGTTTCCTGCGGCATAGATCGGTTGGGTTCCGTTTTGGGAAACGGAGGCGGAGGAGGCGCCGTCATAGCATATCCTGCGGGTTAACCTCGACCATCGCGTAAAGCGTGCCCCGATGGGCGTTGGCAAACGAATAGATCGTCTTGATTGCGCCGCCGACACGCTCCGTGCGCAGGAGCTTCATGAGAATTTGGAAGCGGTACTGCCCCTGTTTTTTGCGAATCGGGGCGTCCGCCGCAGAGAATAACAGCAAATCGCGCTTGCCCGCCTCGCCCAAATACGCGCCGAGCTCTTTTTCAAGCGCCTGCGCATATTGCTTTCCATCCGCGCGCAGCTTCTCGTCGTCAACGTCCGAAAACAGGATGCGAACGAACACGGAAAACGGCGGGAATAACGCTTTCCTGCGCTGTTGCAGCTCGAAGGCAAAGAAGCTCTCGTAATCGTGCTCGCGCGCAAAGCGAATCGCGGGATGGTTCGGCGCATAGGTTTGGATAACGACCGTGCCGGGCAGCTCGTTTCTGCCCGCGCGCCCCGCAACCTGCGTCAGGAGCTGAAACGTGCGCTCCGTGCTGCGGTAATCGGGGATGCGCAGCGCGGAATCCGCCGCGACGACCCCGACAAGCGTCACATTCGGAAAATCGTGTCCCTTGGCGATCATCTGCGTGCCGACGAGAAACTGCGCTTCGCCGCGCCCGAACGCGGAGAGCATGTTTAGGATCGCGTCCTTCGTGCGCGTCGTGTCCGTATCCATGCGCAGGATCTTCGCCTCGGGGAAGTGTTTTTTGAGCTGCTCCTCGACTTGCTCCGTTCCGACGCCGAATTGCTTGATAAACGGCTTGCCGCATTGCGGGCAGACGACGGGGAGGGGCTTGACCGCGCCGCAGAAATGGCAGCGCAGGCGGTTTTCTCCCTTGTGAAACGTCATGGAGACGTCGCAGTTGTCGCAGGTGACCACATACCCGCACGCGCGGCAGCAAACGAACGTCGAATACCCTCTGCGGTTCAAAAACAGCATTGCCTGCCGCCCCGCTTCATATTCCGCGGTCAAAAGCTCCGTCAGCCGCGCGGAGAAGATGCCGTTGTTGCCGCAAAGGAATTCGTCGCGCATATCCACGACCTCCACCTTCGGCAGCGGACGGGACTGTACCCGCTCGGCGAGCGTAAGCAGCTTGTAACGGCCCGACTGCGCGCGGTAATAGGTCAAAAGGGAGGGGGTTGCGCTGCCCAAAACCAGCGCCGCGCGTGAGAGCTTGGCGCGGTATGCCGCAACGTCAACGGCGTTGTAACGCGGGGTGATCTCGCTCAGGTAGCTGTTTTCATGCTCCTCGTCCACAACGATCAGCCCGACGTTTTCCATGGGCGCGAAGATCGCGCTGCGCGCTCCCACCACAACGCGCGCCTTGCCCAAGCGGATGCGCCGCCATTCGTCGAAGCGCTCGCCTGCGGAAAGCCCGCTGTGCAAAACCGCGACGGTGTCGTCAAAGCGCTCGGTGAACAGACCGACCGTCTGCGGCGTGAGTGAAATTTCGGGAACGAGCATGATCGCCTGCCTGCCGCTTGTCAAGCAGCGCTCGATGGCGTGCATATACACCTCGGTCTTGCCGCTGCCCGTTACGCCGTGCAGCAAAAGCGTGCCGCCGCCCTGCATCATGGCGGTAAAGATCGCGTCCACGGCGTCCTTTTGCGGCTTGGAGAGCGTAACGCGGCTGTGATTCGCCGGCGTCAAAACGCGCGGGCGGCGAAACGTAACCGCGCCCTGCTCGCAGACGTATCCTTTTTGGAGGAGCTGCGAAAGCGCGCTTTGCGCATGCGGAACGAGCGCATACAGGTCTGAAACGGATAGGGCGCCGCCGCCGCATCGTTTCAGCGTTTCAAGCAGCTCATACTGCCTCGGCGCGCGGGGTTTCCCGCTTTGATCGAGCATGGCGGCAAGCCATTCGTCGGCGCGCTCCGGGTCGGCGAGCTTGATTGTGCGCTCGACGCGCTCCTTGACGCGCCCGCCGCGCATCTCCGCGGGCAGCATGAGCCTGAAAGCGTCGGCAAGCAGACAGTTGTAGCTTTTTTTCAGCCAAAGCGCAAGCGCGATTTGCTCGGGAATCAGCGCCGCATACGGTTCGAGCGTGCGCACGACGCTTTTATAGCGGATCGGCGGGTCGGAAACGGGGCGCTCGCCGCGATCGTACACGCGCAGGACGAAGCCCTCGCGGGGCTTCATGCCGCTGCCGAAGGGCACAAGCACGCGCTGACCGACGCAAACGCTCAACTCGTCGGGAATGGCATACGAAAACAGGCGATCCACATCCGCGTGCGCGATATCCACGATGACTTCACAGTCGAAAGGCAAGTCCTGCTCCTCTCCGTCAAAAAACGTTTTCCCAAAACCGACAATAGCCCGCGAGCGGGCCGTTGCATGCGTCCGATAAAGGATACGTTCGTTCTCGGGCGCGAGAATCCGTTTTACGGGGTAAGCGGTAGGCGCTTACTCCTGATAGAACTCCTTCGGATACTCGATTATGAGCGAATCGTTGAGCAATTCGTCCACCGCGACGGAAACGGGCTTGCGATCGCCAAGGCGATCCGGGTCAGACTGCAACTGGCGCGCTCTTTGCGCGACGGCGGTCACCAGCATATAGCGGCAGCCCGCCTTTTCGATCATATCGTTCAACGGCAAATTAATCATGGTTTTCTCTCCCTTCCAGCAGTTGGTCTATCATTTCGAGATTGCGGGACGCGCGGCATTTTTCGGCGGAGATGACATGCTCCATGCGCGCGACGGCAAGATCGAGGATATCGTTTACGATCAGGTAGTCGTAATCCTTGGCGCTTTCCAGCTCGCGATATGCGGTCTTGAAGCGGCGCTCGACCGCTTCGGGCGTTTCCGTGCCGCGCCCGAGCAAACGCGCTTTCAGCTCCGCCATGGACGGCGGCGCAATAAAGATCAGCACAGCGTCGGGGTAAGCCGCCTTGACGCGCATCGCCCCCTGCACGTCGATTTCGAGGATGACGCTCTTGCCCGCGGCAAGCTCCTCCTCGACAAAGCGGCGCGGCGTGCCGTAATAGTTGGTATGGAAAACATGCATGTATTCGAGGAACGCGTCCTCGTCGATCATCTTGCGAAACGCTTCCTCTGTGCGGAAGAAATAGTGCACGCCGTCGATCTCGCCGGGACGTGGCGCGCGCGTGGTCGCGGAAACCGACATGCGGATGTTCGAGTTGCGCGCGATGACGGCCGCGTCGATCGTGCCCTTTCCGACGCCCGCGGGACCGGATACCACGAGCAAAATGCCCTTTCTGGATTGCTTCAACGAGTTGTTCCTCCGTTATTCGTCGGATTCCTCCGCCTTCGTGTCCAAACGGTTTGCGATGGTTTCCGATTGAATGGCGGATAGGATCACATGGTCGCTGTCTGTGATGACGACGGCGCGCGTGCGTCTGCCGCAGGTCGCGTCGATGAGTCTGCCCGCTTCGCGCGCGTCCTGTACGATGCGCTTGATCGGCGCGGATTCGGGGCTGACGATCGCGATCAGCCGATCTGCCGAAACGATGTTTCCAAAGCCGATGTTGACGAGGCGAAAGCTGCCGTTCATATCGCGTCGCTCCTTACTCTACGTTTTGTACCTGTTCGCGGATCTTCTCGATCTCCGCCTTTGCGGAAAGCACGAGGTTCGTCAGCGCGCCGTCGTTCGCCTTGGAGCCGATCGTGTTGAACTCGCGGTTGAGCTCCTGCACGACGAAATCGAGCTTACGACCGACGGGTTCGGCTGCGTCAAGCAGCGTGCGCATCGTCGCAAAATGGCTGTCCAGCCGAGACGTTTCCTCGTCGATGCTCGCCTTGTCGGCAAACAGCGCAACCTCGGTCGCAAGCCGCGTTCTGTCAACCTCGACGCCGCTCAAAAGCGCTTCGATGCGGTCGCCGAGCTTGACGCGGTATTCCTCAACCACGAGCGGCGCGCGAAGGGAGATCTCGCCCTTCAACGCGGCGATTGTGGCAAGGCAGTCGGAAAGATAGGTTCTCAGCCGCTCGCCTTCGACCATGCGCATGGCGATCAAGCCGTCGATCGCGGCGTTCATGGCCTCGCTCATCAGCGCCGTCACCGCTTCGACGTCCTCGTTTTCCTCGCGCACGTCGGAAACGTCGGGCAGACGAAGCGCGCTTGTCAGCGTCAGATCGTCCGTTAAGCCCAAGGCGGCGTTCGCCTCCCGCGCGGCAAGCACATACGCCTGCATGAGCGGCGCGTCGATGAATACGGTGCGCGCGTCGCTGCGCGTGTTGCGATAGTTGACGAATACGTCAATATGCCCGCGCGAAAGCCGCTTGGTCAAAAGGCCGCGAATGGGATCCTCCAAAAAGGAGAGATGGCGGGGCAGACGCATTCCAACGTCCAAATAACGATGGTTCACGCTCTTGCATTCGACGGTGATTTCGCGTCCGTCGCGCGCGGCGGTTCCCCTGCCGTAGCCCGTCATACTTAACATATCCCATAAACCCCCAATTTACGAAAACTGATTATAGCACAGAATCTCCGCGCGCACAAGCATTCGCGCGTTTGATGCAAATTTGTGAGTTCCGCGTCCGTTTCCGAAGCGTTTTTGCGCTTTGCTTTGCGGAAACCTGCCCTATTGCTCCGACTCGAACAGCCGATAGAGCTCGTCCGCGTGCGGCTCGGCAAGCGGCGCCCCATCCACCGTGCTTTCCGCGTTCGCCGCATAGCCGATTATCGCCGCAGAAACGCCCGCGTCCTGCAAGGCGGAAACCAGCGTTTCGCCGTCTTTGCAGGCAATCAGCATGCTGCCGCTGCCGATGAGGCGGAGCGGATCGAGGCGAAGAATGCTGCAAATTTCTTTTGTTGCGGAAAGGACGGGGATGCGCGACGAATCGATTTGAACGCCGCAGCCGTTTTGGAACGCCATTTCCCATGCCGCGCCCAACACGCCGCCCTCCGTCACGTCGTGCATACTTGTCGCGCCGAACCGCATCGCGACGCGGCTTTCCTTGACGACGCTCAAATGCGCGGAAAGCGACCTTGCTTCCGCGAGCAGGCTTTGCGGCAGCGCGGTCAAACGCGCGGCATAATCCTCCGCCAAAATCGTCGTGCCTTCCAGTCCCGCCCATTTGGTCAAAACGAGCGCGTTGCCCGCGCGCATGCCGCCAAGCACGCTGTCTCGTTGCCGCCGCGCGATAACGCTCGTGATCGTCACGGGGCGCGCGACCGCGTCCGTCACCTCGGTGTGTCCGCCGACGATGTCCACGTTCGCCGCCTTTGCCGCCGATGCAAGATCGTTTGCGATTCGGTCGATGTCGTCAAAGCTGCCGCTTGGCGGCATGAGCAGCGTAACGAGCAGCGCGACGGGTTCCGCGCCCGCCGCCGCCGCGTCGTTGCAGCAAATATGAACGCTGAGCCGCCCGAGATGCGCGATCCCGGCGGACGTAATGGGGTCGCAGCTGAGTATGACGAGGTCGCCCGAGAGGTCCAGCGCGGCGCAGTCCTGCCCGATGGCGGGCGACGACGCCGATTCGGGACGCGTTGCGTGAAATTTGGATAACACGAGCCGATTCAGGTCGTCGTTATCCAGCTTGCCCAAGCGCATCATGGCTTTTCTCCGATCATTCGTAAAAACTCGTCCTCGGTCAAAAGGGGTACGTTCAGCTCCCGCGCTTTCGTCAGTTTGCCGCCCGCTTCCTCGCCGTAAAGCACATAGTCCGTCTTTTTGCTGACGCTTCCCGCCGCCTTTCCGCCGTATTTCTCGATGAGCGACTCGGCGTCTCTGCGTCCGAGCGTGGGCAGCGTCCCTGTTACCACGACGGTTTTCCCCGCGAGCGCGGCGTTTTCGGCGGCGGCGGCTTCGGGCGCGGGCGAAACGCCCAGGGAGAGCAGCTCGTCGATTTGGCTTACGATCGAGGGATCGGAAAGGAACGTCACGATGCTGTCGGCGATGATCTCGCCCACGTCAGGTATCTCCAAAAGCGATTCGCGGGTCGCCTGCCGCACGGCTTCCAG
Source organism: uncultured Oscillospiraceae bacterium (assembly GCA_964495255.1). Classification (GTDB taxonomy): domain Bacteria; phylum Bacillota; class Clostridia; order Christensenellales; family CAG-138; genus UBA7703. Next base: position 43,207 of record CAZBVC010000009.1, on the reverse strand, counting down.
CGTGCCGTAGCGCCGCGCCACGTCGCGCGCGGTTTTGAGCCCGACGTTCGGGATGCCGAGCGCGAACAGAAACGCCGAAAGCGGGCGCGTCTTGCTTTTTTCCAATGCGGCAAGCAGATTTTGCGCTTTCTTTTCGCCGAACCGGTCAAGCGATACGAGCTGTTCATGCGAAAGCGCGTACAGATGCGGCACGGAGGTCACGTTCAGCGCCTCGATGAGCTGCGCGGCGGTTTTGTCGCTGAGCGATTCGATATCCATCGCGTCGCGCGAGGCAAAGTGCGCGATGCGCAGCGTGATCTGCGCCGTGCAGGAGAGCGAATTTGTGCAGAACAGATGTGCGCCGCGCTCCTCGACATGCGCGCCGCATTGCGGGCAGCGCGTCGGCTTTTCGACGGGGCGTTCGGGCATATCGTTCGGCACGGCGCCGAGAATCTCGGGTATCACGTCGTTGCTGCGGCGGATGAACACGCGCGAGCCGATTCCAACGCGCTTGCGGCAGACGTCGTCAAAGTTGTTGAGCGTTGCGCGCTTGACCGTCGCGCCCGCAAGCTCGACGGGGTCGAGATGCGCAAGCGGGGTCAGCTTACCCGTGCGCCCGACCTCCCAGGTCACCTTGCGCACGACGCTTGTCGTTTCCTCTGCGGCAAACTTATACGCCATCGCCCAGCGGGGAAATTTTTCCGTTTCGCCGAGCGCGTCGCGCAGGGCGAAATCCGTGACCTTGACGACCATGCCGTCGATCAAAAAGTCGAGCGAAGCGCGCGTCTCCTCCGCCGCGTCAATTTCCCTTTCGAGCGATTCCGCGTCGGGGCAGATGCGGAGAAACGGGCTGACGGGAAAGCCGTTTTCCCGCAGAAAGTCAAGCATTTCGGTCTGAGAGGAGAGCGTCTTGCCCTCGATGTAGCCGACGTTGTAAAGGAAACAGTCCAGTCTGCGCGCGGCTGTCACGCACGCATCGGTGTTCCGAAGCGCGCCCGCGGCGGCGTTTCGCGCGTTTTTCAGCGGCTCGGTCGAGGTCTTGTTAAGCTCGTCCAAGATCGACAGGCGCATGATGCACTCACCCTGCACCTCCATGCGCCCCAAAAACGGAATCGTGCGCGGGATCGAACGGACGGTAAGAAGCTGATCATATATGGTGTCGCCGACGTCGCCGTTGCCGCGCGTCGCGCCGTTGACAAAGCGTCCGTTCTCATAGGTCAGGTTGATCGTGAGCCCGTCAAACTTGTATTCCAGCGCGAACGCGGGCGTCCCTATGTCGACGCAGCCGCTTTTGCAGCGCTCCGCCCAGTCCGAAAGCGCCTGAAAGGTGCGAACCTTGTCGAGGCTGTACAGGCGGCGTAGATGCGTGTGCGGCAGAAACGCGGGTGCGGAAGCTGCCGCTGCGTCGGTCTTCGCGCCCACGCGGGTCGTAGGAGAATCGGGCAGGACGACGCCGCTTTCCCGTTCGAGCGAGAGAAGCTCGTCGTAGAGCGCGTCGTATTCGGCGTCCGAAACGAACGGCGCGTCGCTGTTGTAATATGCCTCGGCGTAAGCGGCGAGCTGCTTTGTCAGCTCCTCTTGACGCGTCATTTGTCCATTCCTCCCGTGAGCTTTTCGATCGGCGCGTATGCCGCTGCGAATTTCTTGTTGACGCCCGAATCAAACGCAATCTCGATGATCGAAGCGCCGCTGCTGCCCGTTACGGAGAGCACCGTGCCCGCGCCGAACGCTGCGTGGCGGATCCGTTCGCCAGCGGCAAAGGATACGTCAGACCGCTTGGCGGGCGCGGCGTTTTGCGGCGAAGAAACCGATAAGGGCTTTGCTTTTCGCTCGCTGCGATCCGTCAGCGCGTGCATGGAAAGACCGAACGGCTGCTGCGCGGACGGCGCGGGCTTGGGGCGGAACGTCTCCGGACGGTCGCGCGGGGGAAGCGCGTCCTTCAATTCGTCCCAAAAGCGAGACGGCGCCGCGGTTTCGATGCGTCCATAGTTCATGCGCTGCTTCGCCATGGAGAGATACAGCCGTTCCCTTGCGCGCGTAATGCCGACGTAGAGTAGCCGCCGCTCCTCCTCCAGCTTTTCCGGCTCGGATATCGAGCGGGAGGAGGGGAAGAGCCCGTCTTCCAGACCCGGCAGAAATACGACGGGAAATTCCAGCCCCTTTGCGCTGTGCAGCGTCATGAGGGAAACGCGCCCGCTCTTTTCGTCCACGTCGTCCGCCGCGGAAAACAGGGCGACGTTTTCGAGAAAGGCGGTCAAAACGTCCGTCTGCGTTTCGTCCACGCCTGCGGAAAATTCGCGGATGTAGCTGACAAACTCGTTGACGATCTCCGCCCGCGCTTCGTAGTTTTCCTTTTTGTCCTCGCGCAGATACGCGTCGTATTCGATCGAGGAAAGCAGGTATTCCACAACCTCCGTGAACGACTGTGTGCCGAAGCGCATATACACGTCCGTCATCGAATCCGTAAACAGTATGAATTTCGCGCGCGCGCGCGGCACGGCGGAGGGGTCGCTTTTCAGCGCCATTGCCGCACGCATCAGCGAAACGCCCTTTTCATGCGCGTAGGCTTGCAGCGCGTCCGTCGCGCCGTCGCCGATTCCGCGGCGCGGCACGTTGACGATGCGCAAAAACGCCATGTCGTCGTTCGGATTCTGCAAAAGCCGCAGATACGCGACGACGTCCTTCACCTCCGCGCGTTGGAAGAACGACGTGCCGCCGTACACGCGGTAGGGGATGTTGTAGCCTTTCAGGTACATTTCCAGCACGCGGCTCTGCGCATGCGTGCGGTACAGAATTGCATAATCGTCATAGCTGCGCTCGCCCATGCGCGCGCCCTCCAAAATGCGCCCGCAAATACGGTTTGCCTCGTCGCGCTCGTCCATCGCCTCGTATGCGTCCAGCGGCGCGCCGCCCTTCTGCGCGGTCCAAAGCGTCTTTTTCTTTCGGCCGCGATTGTTGGATATTACGAGGTTCGCCGCGTTTAGAATGACCTCTGTGGAGCGGTAGTTCTGCTCCAAACGAATGATTTTTGCGCCGGGAAAATCCTTTTCGAATTCCAGAATGTTGCGAACGTCCGCGCCGCGCCAGCCGTAGATGCTTTGGTCGTCGTCGCCGACCACGCAGATATTTCCGTGCGCCTCGGCGAGCAGCTGCACGATGCGATACTGCACGAGGTTCGTATCCTGATATTCGTCCACGAGGATATAGCGAAACCTGCGGCGGTATTTTTCCAGCGTGTCGGGATACTGCTCGAACAGATGCAGCGTGTAAAGCAGCAGGTCGTCGAAGTCCAGCGCGTTCATTTCCTTCAAGCGCCGCTGATAGAGCACATAGACCGAAACGATCTCCTTGGAGGTCGCCGTGTCGCGAAAATACGCCATCGCGTCGACGGAGTGGTTCTTCGCCTCCGAAATCACGGAAAGCAGCATGCGCGGCGCAAAGTCCTTATCGGAAAGATTCAGCTCCTTGATGATGCGCTTCATGAGCGAGAGCTGATCCGCGTCGTCGTATATCACAAACGTTTTCTCGAACCCGAGCGCGTCGATGTCCATGCGCAGGATGCGCGCGCAGCAGGCATGGAACGTCATAACCCACATATCGGACGCGGACGCGCCGACGAGCGATTCCACGCGCTCGCGCATTTCGCCCGCCGCCTTGTTCGTAAACGTCAGCGCGAGAACAGAGCGCGGGGAGACCCGATTTTCGGAGATCAAATAGGCGATGCGGTGCGTGAGCACGCGCGTTTTGCCGCTGCCCGCGCCCGCAAGCACGAGGAGCGGGCCCTCGGTCGTCATAACCGCTTCGCGCTGCGGCTCGTTCAAAAGCGAAAGATCCATAAATCCCCCATATATCACAGTTCTGTCATTATAGCATACAACCGCTTGTTGAAGGAACCTTCCGCGCGAAAAATACGGCAGGGCATGGCAAAAACAAAAAGAAACGCGGCAGGAACTTGAAACTTCGTGTTTTGGCTTGCTTCTATCACCCGAAACGGGCTATAATAAAAAAAAGCGAATGGAGGGCTACGATTTTGATTGGAGTCATCTTCGGTGCAAAGGGTACGGGCAAAACGAAACACATCTTGGAACTCGCCAACCAATCCGTTCTCACCGCGAAGGGCAACACGATCTTCATTGACAGCGACAACAGCTACATGTACGAACTTTCGACCAAGGCGCGTTTTATCAACGCCTCGGATTACGGCGTTTGCACGCCCAAGATGCTTTACGGCTTTTTATGCGGGCTTTCGGCGGGCGATTTTGATTTGGAATTCATCTATATCGACGGCTTGCTCAACATCGTGCATCATGAGCTCGATACGCTGAAAGAGCTGTTTGCCGAGCTCGAACGCTTTGCGGATAAGCACAACCTTTCCATTATCCTGAGCGTCAACGCGACCGAGAATTCGATCCCCGATTTCCTGCGTCCCCATGTGCTGAAAAACACATAACGGCTGCTTTGACGGGAATCTATATATAAGGAACATTTTACCATGCAATATCTCAGCACCCGGGGCGGGAAAAGCGTTTCGCCCGCGCAGGCGATCCTCAACGGCATCTGCCCATCGGGCGGACTTTACGTCCCCGAAGCGTTTCCGCAGCTTTCCATAGCGGAGCTGTGCGCCGAACGAGGCTATCGGGAAACCGCGTTTTCCGTGATGCGCGCCTACTTGCCCGACACGGACGAAGCAAAGCTCGCCTCCATGATCTCCGAGGCGTACGGAAGCTTTGATTCCGACGCGGTCGCGCCAACCAAAATGCTCTCGCAAAGCGAATGCGTCGCGGAGCTATGGCATGGCCCGACGATGGCGTTCAAGGACGTTGCGCTGCAAATGCTGCCGCGGCTCATGCGCGACGCGCTCGATCAAACGGGCGTGTCGGATACGATATTCATACTTGTCGCGACCTCGGGAGACACGGGCAAGGCGGCGCTTTCCGGCTTTCAAGACGTGGAAGGCACGCGCGTGCTCGTGTTTTACCCGCACGGCGGCGTCAGCGAGGCGCAAAGGCTGCAAATGGTCACGCAGGAAGGGAAAAACGTTGACGTTTGCGCGGTTACGGGCAACTTTGACGACGCGCAGACGGGCGTCAAGCGCATCTTTGCGTCGGCGGAGGCAAAGGAGCGGCTCGGAGCGATCGGTTATCGGCTTTCGAGCGCGAATTCGATCAATTTCGGGCGCCTTCTGCCGCAGATCGTTTACTACTTTACGTCCTATGGCGCCTTGGTCGAAGCGGGAAGCATCAAGGTTGGGGAGCCGATCAATTTCTGCGTGCCGACGGGCAATTTCGGCGACATTCTCGCGGGCGAATACGCGCGCAGGATGGGTCTGCCCGTGCATAAGCTTATCTGCGCGTCCAACCGCAACAACGTGCTTTCCGACTTTTTCCATACGGGCGTATACGACGACAGGCGCACGTTCTATCGCAGCATGAGCTGCTCCATCGACATATTGATTTCCTCCAATTTGGAGCGTCTGCTCTTCGAGCTGGACGGCAGAGAGGCCTCGCGCGTGATCGACAAAATGCGCCTTCTGCGCGAAACGGGGCGCTATGAGATTTCGCCCGACCAGCGCGCCGAGCTGCAAAAAACGTTCGCCGCGGGCTGGTGCGACGAAACCGACACGCTCCGAACGATCAAAAATACGTTCGATTCTTACGGCTATCTGATCGACCCGCATACGGCGGTCGCACAGTGCGTTCTCGAGCGCTATCGTGCGGAAACGGACGACGAGACGCAGACGGTGCTCTTGTCAACGGCGAACCCGTACAAGTTTGCGACGCATGTGCTTTCCGCATTCGAAACGCCCGATTCAAGCGATTTCGACAACGTTTCTCGCTTGTTTACGCTTACGAACGCGCCCGTTCCGAGGGGCGTGAGCGAGCTTTTGGGCAAGCCCGAACGTCATTTGGGTCTCTGCGCGCTTGCCGATATGGAGAAGCGCGCGCTTTCCTCGGTCGGCGCATAAAACGTGTCGGAAAGAATACGCAGGAGAAAGGCGTGGAAAGAAGATATAAAAAAGATGCGGAAAGAAGAGATACATGAAACGGTTTGACGCTTCGATTCTGTCCATCGTCGTCTGCGTCGTCATCATTGCGGCGCTTGCTTTCGGCATGGTGTTTGCCTACCGCGAGCAGCGCGCTTTGCAGGAGAACGCGATCGACAGCGCGCTGTTGCGCGAGGTTGCCGAGACGATCGACGAACGGTTTTACTTCTTTGACGAAAACGGCGTTTCCAACGAGAAGCTGACCGAAAGCGCCGTCCGCGGCATGGTTTCCGCGCTGGACGACCCCTATGCGCAGTATTTCACGCAGGAGGAGTACGACGCGCTGATGAAGGAGAATGCGGGCGAATACGTCGGTTTGGGCATCTCGGTGATGACGCCCGACGAGAAGGGAAGCATGATCGGCACGGTGTATCCGGGCGGGCCTGCCGATGAGGCGGGCGTGCAGGCGGGGGACGTGATCGTTTCGATCAACGGGAAAGCGGTCGCGAGCCTGAGCATGGATGCGTTCACCGCATTGTTCTCTACCGATAACGAAACGCCAGACACGCTGGTTTGCGCGCGCGGCGAGGAAACGCTGACGTTCGTCATTTATCGCGGCACGGTGCATATCGACCGCGTGAAAAGCGAGCTGCTGGCGGGGAACGTCGGCTACATTCGCATCACGGAGTTCAACGGCAGCGTGGCGAGCGAGTTTTGGACGGCGGCGAAGACGTTTGCCGATGCGGGCGTTACGAGATTCGTCATCGACCTTCGGGACAACCCGGGCGGAGGCCTCAACGAGGTGCTCGCGGTAACGAGCTATATCGTGCCGAGGGGGAAAACCATCGTTTCCGTCAAGTCGCGTTCGGACGAAACGGACGTTTACGTCTCAGAGGGCGACGAACGGCTTGAGAACGCCGAGATCGTCGTGCTGGTCAACGGCAACTCCGCGTCGGCAAGCGAACTGTTTACGGGCGCGTTGCAGGATTATGCGCTTGCGACGGTGGTCGGCACACAAACGTTCGGCAAGGGCATCGTCCAGAGCTTTTATCGTCTGTCGGACGGAAGCTGGCTGAAACTCACGTCGGACGCGTACTATACGCCGAACGACGTCTGCATTCATGGCACGGGCGTCACGCCCGACGTCGTTTGCGAGCTGCCTTCGGAATACCGGGAAACGGCGATTGATCGTTTGCCGCGCGAGAGCGACGCGCAGCTTGCCCGCGCGCTTTCCGTATTGGGCGTATCCCTAAGCGCGCAAGACGCGAAATAACCGATTAGAAAAGCAACGGAGGATTTCTTCTTGTACCGCATCAAGGACATTGCGCTCGCGCCGTCGGGCGAAAAGAAGATCGAATGGGTTTTGCGCAACATGCCCATTTTGAACGAGATCGAACGCAGGTTTGCGAAGGAGCGCCCGTTCGATGGGCTGAAAATCGCGCTTTCCATCCATTTGGAGGCGAAAACCGCGTATCTTTGCCGCGTGTTGCAGGCGGGCGGCGCGGAGATGTTCGTAACCGGCAGCAATCCGCTTTCCACGCAGGACGACGTCGCGGCGGCGCTTGCAAGAGGCGGCATCAACGTGTTTGCCGAGCATGGCTGCACCATGGCGGAATACGATTTCTGCATCGATAGCGTGGTTTCGGCAAAGCCGGATCTGATCATCGACGACGGCGGCGACATCACGCACGCTCTGCACGCAAGATTTCCGCAGCTTCTGCCGCGCATTCTCGGCGGATGCGAGGAGACGACGACGGGCATCGTGCGCTTGAAGGCGATGCAGAAGGCGGGGGAGCTGCGCTTCCCGATGATCGCGGTCAACGACGCGGACTGTAAGCACCTGTTCGACAACCGCTATGGCACGGGTCAAAGCGTGTTCGACGGGATCGACCGAACGACCAACCTCGTCGTCGCGGGAAAGGCCGTCGTCGTCGCGGGCTACGGCTGGTGCGGCAAGGGCGTGGCGATGCGCGCGAAGGGACTCGGCGCGCGCGTCATCGTAACGGAGGTTGATCCGATTCGCGCGATCGAGGCGGTCATGGACGGGTTTGCCGTTATGCCCATGCAGGAGGCCGCTTGTATCGGCGACCTGTTTATCACCGTGACGGGCAACGAGGATGTGATCGGCGAAACGGAATTCCCGCTGATAAAGGACGGCGCGATTTTGTGCAACGCGGGGCATTTCGACGTTGAGGTCAACGCCGCCGCTTTGCGCGCCTGCGCGTGTGAAACGCGGGACATGAAGCCGAACATTACGGGCTATCGCATGGCAAACGGCAGATGGCTCTATCTGCTTGCCGAAGGAAGGCTGGTCAACCTTGCGGCGGGCGACGGGCATCCCGCGGAGATCATGGACATGAGCTTTGGCATACAGGCGCTTTCCGCGCGCTATCTCGCGCTGCACCGCGGTGAGATGAAAGCGGGGCTGCACGCCGTGCCGCGCGAGATCGACGAAACGGTCGCGCATTTGAAGCTATCCGCGCTCGGCGTGTCGATCGACGCGCTCACGGACGCGCAAAAGGCGTATCTGGACGCTTACGAGGTTTGATTGCGGCAAATTCATGGTTTACAACCCGCAATCAAGCTGATAAAATAACTGTTGGCGCATTTGCGCTTCGATCGGGAATCAATCCGCTTTTTCACGCGGTGGTTTGAATAAACAAAAGCACAGGGGGAACCGAAATGAAGGAATATACCGCGAAAGAGATTCGCAACATTGGCGTTTTCGGACATGGCGGCGAGGGAAAAACGACGCTGACCGAGGCGATGCTGTTTTCCGCAGGTCTGCTCGATCGCATGGGCAAGGTAGAAAACGGAACGGCGACAACGGATTTTGACCCCGAGGAGAACGCGCGCGGCATCTCCATCAACGTCGGGTTCGCCCCGTTTGAATGGAAGGGCGTAAAGGTTAACGTCATCGACGCGCCCGGCTTTTTCGACTTTTACGGCGAGGTTGCCGCGGCAATGGCGCTTGCGGACAGCGCTTTGATCGTCGTCGGCGCGGTTTCGGGCCCCGTGGTGGGAACCGAGAAGGCGATGGACATGTGCAAAAAGCAGGGCAAGGCGCGCATGATCGTCATCAACCAGCTTGATCGCGAAAACGCGAACTTCGAGAAGGTTATGGACGAGATTGCCGCCAAATTCGGCTCGTCCGTCGTGCCCATCCAGCTTCCGATCATCGAGGGCGGCGCGTTCAAGGGCTATGTGGACATCGTTCATATGACCGCCAAGCTGTTTGACGGCAAGGGTGAGAAGGAAGCCCCGATCCCCGCAGGCCTCGAATCCGAGGCGCAGGCGCTTTATGAAAAGCTCGCGGAAGCCGCCGCCGAGAGCGACGAGGAGCTCATGGAGAAATACCTCGAAACGTTCGAGCTGACCCGCGAGGAGATCCTGCGCGGTCTGTCCGTCGGCGTGCGCGACGGCGTCGTGACGCCCGTTTGCTGCGTTTCCGCGGCGGCGAACATCGGCGTTCCCACGCTGATCGACAACATGGTGCATTATCTGCCCTCCGCCGACCTCGGCAAGGCGCCCGCGGCGACCGACCCGAAGAGCGGCGCGGAAGTCGTTGTTTCCCAGGATGGCAAGTTCGCCGCGCAGGTCGTCAAAACCATGTACGACCAGTTCGGCAAATTCTCGATCGTCAAGGTTTATCGCGGCGCTTTGGATCTCTCCGTCGCGCCGTACAACGCCAACGCGGAAAAGAGCGAGAAGGCGTCCGCGCCCGTTATTCTGCGCGGCAAGAAGAGCATCGCCGTGGATCGCCTGAACGCGGGCGACATCGGCGCGCTGCCCAAGTTGCAGTATACCGCAACCGGCGACACGCTTTGCGACGCGTCCGCGCCCGTCATATTCGCGCCCATCGACTTCCCGAAGCCCTCCATCGGGCTTGCGATTTCCGCAAAGAAGCAGGGCGAGGACGACAAGGTCATTTCGGGTCTGGCTCGCATTTTGGAAGAGGATCCGTCCGTCCTGCTCGAAAAGAACCCCGAAACGGGCGACGTGCTCATCAAGGGCCTGGGCGAAATGCACATCAACGTGATCTGCTCCAAGCTCAAAAACAAGTCCAACGTCGAAGCGCAGATTTCCGACCCGCGCATTCCGTATCGCGAGACCATTCGCGCGATGGCGGAAGCGGAAGGCAAGCATAAGAAGCAAACGGGCGGCAGCGGTCAGTTCGGCGTCGTTCAGATGCGCTTTGAGCCCGCGCCCGAAGGCACGGATTATGAATTTGTCAACGCGATCGTCGGCGGCGTTGTGCCGAAGGAATTCATTCCCGCGGTTGAGAAGGGCTTGAAGGAAGCCATGGTGCACGGCGTGCTCGCGGGCTATCCGATGACGGGCGTCAAGGCGACGCTGTACGACGGCAAGTATCACCCCGTAGACAGCAAGGAAGTCGCGTTCAAGTCTGCGGCAAGGCTCTCCTACAAGGCGGCGTGCGCCAAGGCGAACCCGACCCTGATCGAGCCAATCTACCATTACGAGATCTTCGTGCCGAACGATTACGTCGGCGCGATCACAAGCGACCTCCCCTCGCGCCGCGGCCGTATGCTCGGCATGAACCCCGTGGATGGCGGAACGGTCGTCGTAGCGGAAGCGCCGCTCTCCGAGATGATCAAATACGCGACAGACCTGCGCAGCATGACGCAGTCCCGCGGGTCGTTTACGAGCGAGTTTGTCCGCTATGAGGACGTGCCTGCGCTCATCGCGAAGAAAATCATCGAGCAGTCCAAGCGCGAGGACGACGACGAAGAATAAGCAAAGATGAACCGGCGGAGGGTGGCGCGCGTCGCCCTCCGTTTTCATACGGTTTGCAAATCGGAGGACATTCGGAGGACATATGGAAGAAAACGAGTTTCGTCAGGAATACGGAGTGGGGAAGGACGCCATATCCGTGTTAAACGTCAACGTCGGCACCAATCTCGTCTGCACGGTGATATTGATCGTCGTTACGGCGCTCAACACGATGAAGGATCTGCGCGCGCAAACGGAGATTTCCTCCGCGACGTTTCTGCTGCTTGCGGTATGCGCCGGGCTTTGTGTGCTGATGATCTATCGCAGCTTTGCGGCGGCGGCGACCAAACGGCGGCTTTCGGCGGTTAAGCTCGTGATTACGAACGACGGCGTGTCAGGCGTTTCCATGCCGCGACCCGGCGAGCGGGATTTTGCGCATCCGAACGGACGCGCGTTCGAAGTTCCGTATGAGCGGATCCGCTCCGTCGGCAAATGCGAGATCATGCTTACGCGGAAGCAACCGTCCGTCGCCTTGACCATCGAAACGGAGGACGAGACGTTCACCGTGCCCTGCATCGACGATCTGCTCGGCGCGGAGGCGAATATTCAAGCGCGCATCTGAGTTTACCAATCAAAAAGGCGCTCTCGGTTGGAACGGGAGCGTCTTTCTTCGTATGCGTGCATCGGCTAATCTGTCGGTTGCGGCGATGGTTCGACCGAACCGTCCGCCTTGACGGAATCATCTGCGTGAAAATGGTCAAACACGGCGGCCGCGGCGCGGGAATCCATGCCCTTGACGGCGCAAAGCCCCGACACGCTTGCTTCCTTGATCTTGTCGAGCGTCAAAAACGCGTCGAACAGGGCGCGCTTGCGTTTGTCTCCGACGCCCTGTATGGCGTCCAGCTCGGAATAGAGCAGGTTGCGGTTGTGCAGACTGCGGTGATAGCTGATGGCAAAGCGGTGCGCTTCGTCGCGCAATCGCTCGATCAAGTGCAGGCTTGCGGAATTTCGCGGCAGATACAGCGGCTCGTCTGCCGAGGGCATATAAACGACCTCCTCGGATTCGGCGAGCGCAACGGCGGGAATATAATCCAAATCGAACGCGGACAGCACCGAAAGCGCAACGTCAAGCTGCGCCCTGCCGCCGTCCAAAATAAGCAGGTCGGGCAGGGGAAGAAACCCCTTCTCGTTCTCCGCCGCGCGCTGAAAACGCCGCGTCAGCGCCTCGCGCATGGCGGCGATATCGTCTCCGCCGAGATCCTCCTTTGCGCGAAAGCGGCGATACGCGCTCTTGTTCGGCTGTCCGTTCGTGAACACGACCATGGAGGAAACCGTGTCGCGCCCCATCAGATGCGAGTTATCGAAGCATTCGATGCGCTCGGGCACGCTATCCAGCCCAAGCAGGGAGGAAAGCTGCGCAAGCGCGCCCTCTCCGCGTTCCCATGCGCGCTTTTGCAGGGAAGCGTCCTTTTCCAGCGCGTCGATGCAGTTGCGGTAGGAAAGCTCGCATAAGCGCCGTTTCTCGCCCCGCTGCGGCGTATGCACGCGCACGTTTCGCCCCGCGAGCGAGGTCAGGTATGCGGAGATCGCGTCTGCGTTTTCAATCTCTTGATACAGCGCGACCTCGGGCACGATATCCGCCGCGTCGATATAATATTGCGTCAAAAACGCCGAAAGAATATCCGCGTCGTTCTCGTCCGCGCCCGCGTCCATGCGGAACCGCTCCGTGCCGACAACCTTTCCGCCGCGCACGAACAGCGCGAACACCGCCGCGCTGTCATCCACTCTGCCAAGGGCGAACACGTCCAGCTTGAGGTCGGTCGTCGCAATGACGGCCTGCTTCTGGCTCAGGTTCTCGATGGCGCGGATGCGGTCGCGCAGGGCGGCGGCACGCTCGAAATCCAACCGATCGGCGCAGGCGTCCATTTCGAGTTTCAGCGCGCGGAGCACCGCGTCCGTCCTGCCCGAGAGGAAGGCGCAGACCTCGTCGATCATGGCGTGGTACGTTTCGCGCGAAACGTCGCCCGAGCAGGGCGCGCAGCATTTGCCGATATGGTGCATGAGACAGGGGCGCTCGCGCCTCGCAATCGCGCGGGAAAGATCCTTTTTGCAATGGCGGATGGGGTAATGCTCGCGCACGATGGAGAGCGCGTCGTAAAGCTGCGTGGCGGAGAGAAACGGCCCGAGATAGCGCGCTCCGTCCTTCTTGATTCTGCGAACGACCTCGATGCGCGGGAAATCCTGCCGCATATCCATGCGAACATAGGGGAAATGCTTATCGTCTTTGAGCAGGATGTTATATTTCGGATGGAATTGCTTGATGAGATTGCTTTCGAGCGAAAGCGCCTCGGTCTCGTTCGTCACGCGGATATACTCAAAGTCCGCAATCTGGCGCACCATGGCGGTCACCTTGACGGTATGCGCCTTGGAGGATTGGAAATATTGCCGCACGCGGTTTTTCAGCGAGATCGCCTTTCCGACGTAGATTACCTCGCCCGCGGCGTTGAACATCTTGTATACGCCCGGTTCGGAGGGAAGCAGTTTCAGCTTTTCTTCGATAACGTCGTTCATTTCAGCTCGTTGCACGCTCGGCGTTCATCGCGCCGCCGATTTCCACGTTCTCGCCGGCGTCCAGCAGCATACGGTACAGAAGCGGCAGCGGCATGCCGATGACGTTGAAATAATTGCCCTCGATGCGCTCGACGAATACGCCGCCGGGGCCCTGGACGCCGTATGCGCCCGCTTTGTCGAGCGGTTCGCCCGTTTTTACATAGTTCTCGATCTCGCGTTGGGTCATGTTGGCGAACGTTACGTCCGTTTTGCAATGCCGCACGTCGATATGCTCGCCTTTGACGATCGCAACGCCCGTAAACACCGTGTGCGTTCTGCCCTGCATGCGGGAAAGGAACGCCTTGGCTCTCTCCGCCGTGTGCGGCTTTCCGAGAATATCTCCGTCCAAATAGACGATCGTGTCCGCGCCGACGACGCAGTCCGTCGGGTGTAAGCTTGCAACCGCTTGCGCCTTTTGCAGCGCGAGCGTTTCAACAAACGTCGCGGGGTCTTTGCTTTCGGGCGGGTTTTCCTCGCCCGCGCAGGGAATGATCGCATAGGTAAGCCCCATGAGCGCGAGAAGCTCACGGCGGCGCGGGGACGCGGATGCAAGAATGATCATAGCTCCTCCAAAATGAGGCTGACGGGGCAATGGTCGCTGCCGAACACGTCCGATCGAACGACGCTGTCCTTGACCTTTGGCAGCAGGCGGTCGGACACGATGAAATAATCAATGCGCCATCCCGCGTTGTTTTCGCGCGCGTGGAAGCGGTAGCTCCACCAACTGTATGCGCCCGCCAAATCGGGATAAAAATGGCGGAACGTGTCCGTAAAGCCGTTTTGCAAAAGCCGCGTCATGCAGGCGCGCTCCTCATCCGTAAAGCCGGCGCTGCCGCGGTTTGATCTTGCGTTCTTTATGTCGATCTCCTCATGCGCGACGTTCAAATCGCCGCAGAGAACGACGGGCTTGTCCGCGTCCAAACGACGCAGATACGCAAGGAACGCCTCCTCCCACTCCATGCGGTAGGGCAGGCGCGCCAAACCGTCCTGCGCGTTCGGCGTATAGCAGCAGACAAAGTGAAAGCTCGGATAGGTCAGCGTCAAGACGCGACCCTCCGTATCGTGCGGCAAAAGACCGATGCCGCGCGAAATAGCGAGGGGCGCGCGCCGATAAAGCACCGCCGTCCCCGAATAGCCCTTTCGTTCGGCGCTGTTCCATGCGATTTGGTAGCCGTCAAACCCGCCTTCGAGCTGCTCGGGCTGCATCTTTGTCTCCTGCAATGCGACAAGATCGGGAGAATCGGCGGCAAGATAATCCGCAAAGCCCTTGTTCATGCACGCGCGCAGACCGTTTACGTTCCAGGAAGTCAGTTTCATAAAACACAGTATACCATACGTTGGGAAAAACGCCACCCTATCATGCGACGAAAATATATTGTAGGCTTACGCCGCGCAACGCTTGACGAATGACCAAATGACTGTTAAGATAAACGCATAAAGTGTATCAAATGATACAGAAAGTGAAGTTATGAGCCGATCGAAGCAGCCAAACGCATATATTCCCATGCTTGGGCAGACGTTTTTGTTTCGGGGCGTGACCGATGAGAGAATCGCCGCGCTTCTGAATCGGGAGGGCGTTTCCGTCGTTCGGTTTGAAAAGGGCGAAACGGTGTTTTCCCGCGAATCGCAAACGCGTATGCTGGGCGTCGTGCTGCATGGCGTGTGCGCGGTTATGAAGGAGAGCGAGAACGCGCGCATCCCGATGAGTGTGTTAAAGCAGGGCGAGCTGTTCGGCGCGGCGTCGCTGTTTCGGGGAAACGACCCATACGTCGCGCATGTTTACGCGAAGGAGAGCGTATGGGCGCTGCTGATTTCGGAGGACGCGCTCAAAGCGATGATGCGGGACGAATTTGACGTTGCGGAAAACTATATGCGGTATCTGACGGCGCGCATTCGGTTTCTGAGCGGGCGGATCGATACGTTTTTGCCGCAGAGCGTCGAGGAACGCGTGCTGCATCATATGCGGCAATACGCAAAGGACGGGGCATATGCGCCCGAGAAGGGCATGCAGTCGCTTGCGGACGCGCTGCGCATCAGCCGTGCAACGCTCTATCGCGCGGTGGGCAAACTCATGGAGGAGGGCGTTTTGACGAAGGACGGGCGCACCTATCGCATCACGGACGTGCCTTCTTCTCTTTAACAAAGAGAAGATGCAAGAGAAACTTTTGTTTGGTACAGGTGTCGTTTTGAAAAGAAAAAGAGGAGAAAGAGGAACGATTGTGATTGATAAAAGATTTATAATTGATAAAAGATTTATATAGGAAACGAAGTTATAAAGCAAGAATTCTTTTGCTTCTTTTCTTTCAAGAAAAGAAGAGAGAAGAAATTCGATATACGAGCGAGAGAAACATCCCGCAGAAAGAGGATCAAAAATGAAAAAGAACGTTTATAAACAAACCAAAAGACTTGTTGCAGTCCTGCTTGTCGCGCTGTTGGCGTTCGCCGCGTTCGGCTGCGCGAAAAAGCCGCTCGAACAGGTGCGCATCGCCGCGCTGAAGGGCCCGACGGGCATGGGGCTCGCCTACATGATGTCCGAGGACACGAGCGCTTATTCCATCGAGCTGTACGACGCGCCGGACGCCTTGACGGGCAAGTTTATCAGCGGCGAGGTGGATGTTGCGGCGGTTCCGATCAACCTTGCGTCCGTGCTGTATAATAAAACCGAGGGCGACGTCGTCATGCTTTGCGTGAACACGCTGGGCGTACTGTATCTGTTGGAAAACGGGAACGAGATTCAATCGCTTTCCGATCTCGCGGGCAAAACGGTTTACGCAACGGGTCAGGGCAGCACGCCGGAATATGTGCTTTCCTACCTGCTGGAACAGAACGGCTTGACGGACTCCGTTCAGGTGGAATTCGTCGGCGAGCATGCGGCGCTTGCGGCAATGGTCGCGGCAAACGAGGTCGATATCGCCATGCTGCCCGAACCGAACGTGACCGCGACGCTGATGAAGAACGCGGATACGCGCGTCGCGCTCGATTTGAACGAAGCATGGAACGAAGCAAGCGGCACGCAGATCGTGCAGGGCTGCTACATCGCAAGCCGCGCCTACTATGAATCGCATCCCGAGGAGATCAAAGCGTTTTTGACGGATTACGAAAAGAGCGTTATGCGCGTCAACACCGAGGAAACCGCCGCAAGCGTGATCGCGGAGAACGGCATACTTCCGTCCGAAGCGGTTGCGAAAGGCGCGATTCCGCGCTGCAACATCGTTTGCATTACGGGAGACGAGATGGTTTCCTCCGCGTCCGCGATGCTGAACGTGCTGTTTTCGGCGAACGCGAAATCGGTTGGCGGCAAGCTGCCGAACGACGACATCTATGGCGGTTGAGAAACGCGTATTCAAAACGCTGGCGATCATCGCCTGTTATCTCGCGGCGTGGGAACTCATCTCCCTTCTCGTCGGCAAGGAGCTGCTGTTTCCCGCGCCGTTTACGACGCTTGCCCGCTTTTTCGAGCTGCTTGGCGAACGGGAGAGCTGGATGGTCGCGCTTTTGACGCTTTTGCGCGTGATGGGCGGCTTCCTTTGCGGCGTCGTGTGCGGGGCGCTGCTGGGCGTTTTGACCGCGCGCTTTCCGCTTGCGGAGGCGCTGCTTGCCCCGCTTCGCGGCGTTGTCAAAGCAACGCCCGTCACGTCGTTCATCCTGCTTGCGCTGCTTTGGATCGCGGGCGCGCTCGTTCCGATGTTCATCGCGTTTCTGATGGTCGTGCCGATCGTCTGGACGAATACGGCGGACGCGATTCTGCATACCGACGTCAGGCTTGTCGAAATGGGGCGCGCGTTCGGTTTTTCGCGGGCGAAGATCGTGAAGAAGATCTATATCCCGTCTGTGCTGCCTCAGTTTTTGGCGGCGTGTACGACCGCGCTCGGCTTTGCATGGAAATCGGGCGTGGCGGCGGAGATCATCGCGCTGCCAAAGAACTCCGTGGGCTATATGCTTTACGAATCCAAGCTGCATATCGAAACGGTCGATCTGTTCGCATGGACGCTGTTGGTCGTGCTTTTGTCCATGCTGCTGGAATTCGCGCTCGTGCGCTGTATGCGGAGGATTCGCCATGACTGACCGAATCGCGTTACAGAACATATCGGTATCCTTTTCTACGCATCGCGTGCTTCAAAGCTTTTCCTGCGAAATCCCGCTTTTCGGCACGACGGCTCTGTTCGGGCGCTCGGGCGCTGGGAAAACAACGCTGCTTCGCCTGCTTTTGGGCTTCGTCAAACCCGACCAAGGCGTTCTTACGGGCTTGGACGGGCTGCGTCTTGCAACGGTGTTTCAGGAGGATCGCCTTTTGCCTTGGGCGACCGCGCTTGAAAACGTATCGCTCGCCGCAAACGAAGCGGAGGCGAAAAAGCGGCTTTTGCAGCTTGGTCTGTCGGACGCGGAATCGCTTTTGCCCAAGGCGCTTTCGGGCGGCATGGCGCGCAGGGTCGCTATCGCGCGCGCGCTTGCATACGCGGGGGATATGCTGCTGCTGGACGAGCCGTTTACGGGCTTGGATGAGGAGCGAAAACGCCTTGCCGCGGATGCGATACGAGCCGAGCGAAAGCCTGTTTTGCTCGTGACGCACGATGAAAGCGAGGCGGCGCTGCTCGGCGCAAGGGCGTTTATCCGCCTCTGACAAGCGCAAAACTGCCGACGGCGCAGACAAGCCGTAATTCAAAGGTTGAGTATTCCGCCGAAAGGTGGTATACTTTTTTATTATCATTGCGGGAGGTATGAAAAATGTCCGTTTCTCTGCGCGAAAAACGTTTCCCGTCCGCCACGGGGCTTTGCGATATTCGCTATCGCATGTGGATCCCCGAAGAACCGCATGCCGCGTTGCAGATTACGCACGGCATGGCGGAGCATATCGACCGTTATGATGATTTTGCGCGTTTTATGGCGGAGAACGGCGTGCTCGTTTACGGCATGGACATCGCGGGGCACGGCAAGAGCGTCAAAGCGGACGGCGTCCTCGGCTATTTCGGCGAGAAGAACGGCTGGGACGCGGTTTTGCAGGATATGCGCACGCTGCGCGACATTGTGAAAAGAGAATTCCCGGGCTTGCCGTATATCCTGATGGGACATTCGATGGGCTCGTTCCTTGCGCGCACCTATGCGGGGCGGGACGGGACTGATTTCGACGCGTTTATCTTCTCCGGCACGGCGGGCACCAACCCCGTATTGGGCATCGGCATGTGGCTTGCCAAGCGCGAGATCCGGAAAACGGGCGGCGACAAACCGAGCATGACGCTGTTCAAAATGAGCTTTGGCTCGTATAATAAGGCGTTCCAACCGAACCGAACGGAGAACGACTGGCTTTCGCGCGACGAGGCGCAGGTCGATCGCTATGTGGCGGATGAAAAATGCGGCTTTCCGTTTACGGCGTGCGCCATGTACGACGTGTTCACGGGCTTGAAGGAGATTTCCGCGAAGGACTGGGCTTCCCGCGTGCCGAACAAGCCGATTCTGCTTATTTCGGGCGCGTGCGACCCCGTCGGGAACAACGGGAAGGGCGTCAAGCAGGTTTACACACGGCTTGTCAAGGCGGGACGTTCCGTCGAAATGAAGCTCTATGACGGCGCGCGGCACGAGGTGCTCAACGAGATCAACAGAACCGAGGTCTACAACGACGTATTGCTGTTTGTGGACGCGGTCGAGGTCATGGGGGAACTGGACAAATGAGCGTGCTGGTCTATCGCGACGCGGATACGCTCTATCAGGCGGCCGCGACGCTGCTTGCGGGCTGCATCATCGAGAAACCGGCGAGCGTGCTCGCGCTGGATTGTTCCAAGTCGCTTGCGGGCGTTTACAGGAATCTCGCGCAGATGACGGCGGACGGTCTGCTGGATTGGAGCGCCGTGCGGGCGTTCAACCTCTATGAGCATGTTCGTGCGGACGTGGACGCGTCGGACGATTCGCATATGCGTTTCATGCTTTACGACCGCGTGAACATCCCGCCCGAATCGCTGTTTGCGCCCAACACGGAGGGGCACGATTGGAGCCAGATGTGCAACGAGTATGAAAACGCCTTGCTCGAAATGGGCGGGGCGGATACGGCGCTCGTTTCGGTTTCACAGGACGGCTCGATCGCGTATAATCTGCCCGCGTCGGAGCTTGCGCCCGTTACGCATGTGGAGCGCACGGAGGCGGGGCGAGTCGTTACCGTCGGCATTTCGACGCTTATGTCCGCGCGGCGCATCATCGTCGTGCTTTCGGGCGCAGCGATGTCGAAGATTGCGGGGCTTGCGGTCAGCGGGCCGATCGTGCCGAGCCTGCCGGCAAGCTATTTGCAGCTTCATCCCAACGCGATTTTTATGCTGGACGAGGACGCGGCGGATCTGATTTGAGGGGAATCGTAATGATTATCGGCAAGCCGACGTCGAGTTATCCGATCAATGATACGACCCGTAATTCCATCGGCTAAGACCGATTTGAAACAATACAGGAGGCAATATGTCGGGACATTCCAAGTGGGCAAACATCAAGAACAAGAAGGAAAAGACGGATTCCCAGCGCGGGCGCGTGTTTACGAAGATCGGCAGAGAGCTTGCCATCGCGGTCAAGGAGGGCGGGGCGGATCCCGCAAACAACTCCCGCCTGCGCGATGTAATCGCCAAAGCGAAGGCCGCAAATATGCCGAACGACAACATCTCCCGCTCCATCAAGAAGGCGGCGGGCGACAGCGGCAGCATCAATTACGAAGAGTCGTCCTACGAAGGCTACGGGCCCGGACACATGGCGGTCATCGTGCAGGTGCTGACCGACAACCGCAACCGCATCGCGGCGGAAATGCGGCATATATTTGATAAGAGCGGCGGCAATCTGGGCAACAGCGGCTGCGTTTCCTGGATGTTTGACAAGAAGGGGCTCATCGTCATCGAGCGTACCGCCCTGATGGACGAGGACGAGGTCATGATGCAGGCGCTCGAGGCGGGCGCGGCGGACTTTGTGGCGCAGGACGACGCGTTTGAGGTGTATACAGACCCCGCGGATTTCTCCATGGTTCGCGAAGCGCTCGAGAAGCTCGGCTTTGAGTTTATCTCCGCCGAGGTACAGATGATCCCGCAGAACACGGCGGAAATATCCGACGCGGAGACCGTCGAAAAGGTGCAGCGTTTCCTGGAACGTCTCGATGAAAACGACGACGTGCAGGAGGTGTTCCATAACGCGATTCTGCCCGAGGACGAATAACGCCGTCGGGCGAAACGGAAGTGTGTCTCAGAAGAATCAGAACAGGAGGTCGAATATGGCAGCGGAAATCGTAACGAATCTTGGCAAGATCATGATCACAGACGATCTGATCGCGAGCATTGCGGGCTATGCGGCGGTGGAGAACTACGGCATCGTCGGCATGAACGCAAAAAAAGCGGCGGATTCCTTCATCGAGCTGTTTGGCAAGGACAATCTCAGGCGCGGCGTTCAGGTAACGGTGGTATCGCCCGACGTGATCGACATCGATCTGTATGTTACGCTTGAATACGGCGTGTCTTTGCCCGCTGTGGCAAGAAACACGAAAAGCAACGTCAAATACCGCGTCGAGGAGATGACCGGCTTGACTGTGCGCGCTGTGAACGTACACGTTGAGAGCATCCGCGTTTGATGCGATTTTTGGCGATACGCCAAGCATTCGGAGGTAACGAGTTGGACAATCAAATGTTGATAAGCGGCGCGCAGCTTCGCGAAATGATCGTTGCGGGCGCGGTGCTGTTGGAAAAGAACAAGGCGGCGATCGATGCGCTGAACGTATTTCCCGTGCCGGACGGCGATACGGGCACGAATATGTCCATGACGATGCAGAGCGCCGTTCACGAACTGAAAGCCCTGCCCGAGGACGCGAGCGCGGCGAAGGTTGCGGACGCGTTGAGCATGGGCGCGCTGCGCGGGGCGCGCGGCAATTCGGGCGTTATTCTGTCCCAGATATTCCGCGGTTTTTCGCGCGCGTTTAAGGGCGCGGACGCCGTAGATGCGCAGCTTCTGTCAAAGGCGCTCACCATGGGCAGCGAAGCGGCGTACAAGGCTGTCATGAAGCCCAAGGAAGGCACGATACTGACCGTTTCACGCAGGATTGCGGAGGACGTCGCGCTGCTTGCCGAGCAGGGCGCGAACGTATACCGCATCGTTGACGAGATTCTGACAAGCGGCGAGCGCGCGCTTGCCGACACGCCGAATCTTTTGCCCGTTTTGAAAGAGGCGGGCGTCGTCGATTCGGGCGGCAAGGGCCTTTTGACGATCTATCGCGGGTTCAAGCTCTCGCTCGACGGCGAGGAGATCGAAGCCTACGAGGAGGTCGCCGAGACGCCCGGCTCCATCGAGACGCTCGATGCAGACGCGCTTTCCGCAGATGAGCTCGCGTTCGGGTATTGCACGGAATTTTTTATTATTCATCCCAACCCCGATTTTACCGATGCGGACGTCGAGAGCTTTGCGAGCCACCTGAAACACATCGGCGATTCGGTCGTCGTTTCCCGCGAAGACGGCGCGCTCAAAGCGCATGTGCACACCAATTCCCCCGGCAAGGCGCTTCAAATGGCGCTGCGTCTCGGCGAATTGGATCAGCTCAAAATTGAAAACCTGCGCGAGCAAAACCGCGCCTCGGCGGAGGAACGCAAACGCAGCGAGAAGGAATTCGGCGTGATCGCGGTCAGCGCGGGCGATGGGCTCGACGAACTGTTCACGGCGCTTTCTGCGGACGCGCTGATTTCGGGCGGGCAGACCATGAACCCGAGCATCGACCGCATCGCATCCGCGATCAACAAGGTCAACGCGCGCACCGTGTTCGTTTTGCCGAACAACTCCAATATTATTCTGGCGGCGCAGCAGGCGGCGGATCTGACCCATAAGCGCGTTATATTGATCCCGACCAAAACGATTCCGCAGGGCGTTGCGGCGCTCATGGCGTTTTCGGCGGATGCGAGCGCGGAGGAGAACGAGCAGAATATGCGCGAGGCGATTGCGTCGGTGGTCAGCGGCGCCGTGACGTATGCCGTGCGCGAAACGAAGTTCAACGGAACGCCGATCAAAAAGGGCGACGTCATCGGGCTCATCGACAATCATCTTTCGGTCGTCGGCAACAGCGTTGGGGAAACCTGCTGCGATTTGATCTCCAAAATGATCGAACAGTTTGGCGAGGACGCCTGCACCGTCACGCTGTATTACGGCGAGGGGCAGGATGCGGAAGGCGCCGCAGCGTTGGTTGAAACGCTTTCACAGAAGCATCCGAACGCGGACTTTTTGACCCAATCGGGCGGTCAGCCGCTTTACTACTACTATATCGCGGTTCAGTAAAGCCGCGTCCAAACGCACGCAAAAACGGAACCGAGGCAAAACCGCCTTGGTTCCTCGTTTATCGGGGTAGGCTATGCTTGATCTGCCGCTGACAAGCGTCAAGGGAATCGGCGAAAAGCGCGCGGCTCTGTTTCAGACGCTCGGCGTTTCAAACGTGCGGGAGCTTCTGTTTCATTTACCGCGCGGTTATTTGCGCTATGACGCGGCTCTGCCTATTTCCGCGCTGACGGACTTAACGTATGCGGCGGTGCGGGTCAAAATCGAGAAACGCGGCGGATACTTTCGGCGCGGCGGAATGAGCGTTCTATCCGCGTCGGCAAGGGACGAAAACGGCGCGGCGATTACGCTCAAATGGTTCAATCAGCCGTATCGGGGCGATCGGCTTACCGAGGGCAAAACGGTTTATGCATATGGGCGCGTGTCGACGAAAAAGGGCGTTTCGCTGATAAACCCTTCGCTTTCCGACGAGCTTCCCGGCATACTCGGCGTTTATCCAGCGACAAAGGGGCTTTCCCAGCGCACGATACGCGACGCGGTGCGCGCGGCGTTGCTGCTCGTTTGGGACGAGCTGACGGAAACGCTGCCGCCCGCGCTCCTCGGCAAATACGGTCTGTGTTCGATTCAGTTCGCGCTGCTGCACGCGCATTTTCCGTTTAACGAAGAAACGTTGAAGAACGCGCGGAAGCGGCTCGATTTTGAGAACGCGCTGCTGTATTTGGTCGCGGTGGAGCTGCAAAGAGACGAGCGCATGCGCCTCGACGGGTACGCGTTTCATACGGAGGGCTTGATCGAGACATTTCTGAAAAAGCTGCCGTTTCAGCCGACAAACGCCCAGCTTCGCGTGATGCGCGAGGTCGCTTCGGATCTGTCAACGGCGCGGCCGATGAGCAGGCTTTTGCAGGGCGACGTCGGTTCGGGCAAAACGGCGGTTGCGCTCTTCGCGCTGTTTGTCGCCGCGGAGAACGGAAGACAGGGCGCGCTTCTTGCGCCGACCGAGATCCTCGCCATGCAGCATTACGAACAGATGAAATCGCTGTTCGGCGAGCGTGCGGCGCTGCTCACGGGCGGAATGAAGAAGGCGGCGCGGGACGAAACGCTTTCGCGCATTCAAGACGGGACGGCGCGCGTGATCGTCGGTACGCACGCGCTGTTTTCAAGCGGCGTTCGTTTTTTCGACCTCGGCTTGATCGTGACCGACGAGCAGCATCGCTTCGGCGTGCGGCAGCGGGCGCTTCTTGCGGAGAAAGGCGCGCGTCCCGATGTGCTCGTAATGAGCGCGACGCCGATTCCGCGCACGCTTGCGCTGATCCTTTACGGCGATTTGGATCTGTCCGTGATCGACGAGCTGCCCGCGGGCAGGAAGCCGGTCAAAACGCGCATCATCGCGGAGGGAAAGCGAAAGGATATGTACGAATACCTTGCGCGCGAAGCAAGCGAAAACGGCGCGCGCGTCTATGTCGTCTGCCCGATGATCGAGGATTCCGAATCAATCGAGGCGCGCAGCGTGGACAAGCTCGCCGCCGAGCTGAAAGCGCTTTTGCCGAATACGCGGATCGCCCTGCTGCACGGGCGCATGCGCGACGAGAAAAAGAACGAGACGCTGCGCGCGTTTCGGGACGGGGCGTTCGATTTTTTGATCGCGACGACGGTCGTCGAGGTTGGCGTACATATACCCGAAGCAAGGTACATGGTCGTCGAGAGCGCGGAGCGCTTCGGGCTGTCGCAGCTTCATCAGCTTCGCGGCAGGGTCGGCAGGAGCGATATGCAGTCGTTTTGCTTCTTGCTCTGCTCGGAGAATGCGCAGGGCGAAACGGAGCGCATGCGCGTGATGGAACAAACGAACGACGGGTTCGAGATCGCCGAGCGGGATCTGCTTCTGCGCGGGCCGGGCGACCTGATCGGCGCGCGGCAGCACGGGGAAACGATGCTCGGCGGCTTTTGCGTCGGCATGGACGCAAAGCTGCTCGAAAGCGCGAAGCGCGCCGCAAAGGAGGTCGTCGAAACGCCGAACGACGCCTGCGCCGCGGTCGTTTCGCTTGCCGAACGGCAGTATGCGCTTTGGCAGGCGCAAATCGCGATGAACTGACAAAACGAGAAAACCCAAAAACGCAATCCCGCGAAAAAACGCGGGATTTTTTTCGTGCGAGATTTTTTGCTATTTGGCGAAATATTTACCTGTTATATTCGTTTGCATGCTGCGCAACATAACAATACATCCGAAAAAAGGAGGTGAAAGACAATGGCACGAAACGGAGCTTTGATCCCCGAATCCAAGACGAAGCTGGATACCTTCAAGAGCGAGGTAGCCAATTCTCTCAATGTGAATCTGAAACAGGGTTACAACGGCGACCTGACCTCGCGTGAAGCGGGCTCGATCGGCGGCGAGATGGTGAAGCGCATGATCGCGTATGCG
>CAZBVC010000009.1:0-18121 GCA_964495255.1 uncultured Oscillospiraceae bacterium | reverse complement strand
AAGCGCATGATCGCGTATGCGCAAACGAACATGAGCGGCTCCAATCTCATGAGATAGCCGCAAGACAACGCAACTACTGCATTTGACCGATGTGCTATGGCATCGGTCTTTTGCGCTGCCAAGACCCGACAGAGGCGAAAGAATATATTTTATTTGACGTTTATCCCCGCAAATGCTATGATGGACTAGATTTTTTTGAGGGGGAAGGAGGCAATCATGAATTATCTAAGCAAGGTTTCCGAATGCGTGAAACAGATTCCGCCCTCCGGTATTCGCAAATATTTCGATCTGTTGGACGACAGCCATATCAGCCTCGGCGTCGGAGAGCCCGATTTCCCGACTCCCGAGCATATTCGTCTTTCTGTCGCGGAAAAGCTGGAAAGCGGGCGCGTTAAGTATACGTCGAACTCGGGCGACCCGCATCTGCGCGCGCTTTTGCTGCGCTATCTTTCCGAGCGGTACGGCGTAAGCGGCTATGAGAGCATCGACAACGTGCTTATCACCGTCGGCGCAAGCCAAGCCATCGATCTTGCCATGCGCGCGATTCTGAACCCGAACGACGAGGTTATCATTCATGAACCCGCATATGTTTCCTATCTGCCTGCGGTCGAGCTGGCGGGCGGAACGGTCGTTCATGTAAACACCTGCGAAAAGGATAAGTTCCGTCTGCGCGCGGACGCGCTCAAAAAGGCGATCACGCCGCGAACAAAGGCGCTGCTGCTTGCGTTTCCGACCAATCCGACGGGCGCGATTATGGAGCAAGAGGATCTCGAAGCGATTGCGGACGTTTTGCGCGATACGGACGTTCTCGTCATTTCGGACGAGATCTATTCCGAGCTGACGTTCAACGGCAAAAAACCCGCGTCCATCGCATCCCTGCCGGGTATGCGCGACCGCACGATTCTGATCAACGGGTTTTCCAAGGCGTTTTCCATGACGGGCTGGCGGCTGGGCTATGCGGCGGGGCAGACGGATCTCATCGCCGCAATGCGCAAGGTGCATCAGCTTATGATGCTTTGCGCGCCGACGCCCGCGCAATGGGCGGGTATCGCCGCGTTGGAGCAGGGCTTTCGGGACGATTTTGCCGATACGCGCCGCATGATCGAGGAATACGCAAGGCGCAGAACGTTCGTCATCAACGGCTTTAACGCGATGGGGCTCACCTGCCATGAACCGGAGGGCGCGTTTTACGTTTTTCCGTGCATCCGTTCAACCGGCATGACGAGCGAAGAATTCTGCGACGCGCTGCTTGCCGCCGAGAAGGTCGTAACCGTTCCGGGAAGCGCGTTCGGCGCGGCGGGCGAGGGCTTTATCCGCTGCTGCTACGCAACGTCCATGGCGGATCTGGAAGAGGCGCTGACGCGCATCGCACGTTTTCTGCAAACGATTCGCTGAGGGGTTACCCTGTTGCGGGCGGGTGAATAGCATCCGCCCGTTCGTATGAAACGGGATACAGAAAGCGAATTTTGTGATAGGATGAGGAATCAACCGTCATAAGGGGAAAACATGAAGAACCAAAAGGCGCTTGTCACGCTGGAATATGACAAGATTATCGGCATTCTGAAAACGTATCTCGCGTCAACGGTCGGGGAAGAATGCGCCGACGCGCTGAAACCTGCAAGCCGCCATGAGGACGCAACGCGCCTGTTGCGGCAGACGGAGGAAGCGGAGTCGGTTTATTCCCGCACGGGAAGGTCGCCGATTACGAGCTTTCCCGACGTAAGAGATCTGGTGGGGCGTATGCACGCCTCGCTGTTTCTTTCCGCAGGCGAACTGCTGCTAATCGCGCAGGCGCTGCGCGCTTCGAGAGAGGCAAAGAACGTTTTGCAGGACGGCGACGCCGAGGGCTTGCTCAGCAACATGGCAAACCGCCTCGTTTCGCATCGCTCGATCGAGGAGGAGGTTGCCCGCTGCATCCTTGCCGAGGACGAGATATCCGACAACGCCTCGCAGGAGCTTTGCCGCATCCGCCGCCAAATGAAGATCGTCAACGAGCGCGTGCGCGACCGCCTGAACGGTATGATCCGCAGCCAGACCACGCAGCGATACCTGCAAGAGCCGATCATTACCATTCGAAACGGCAGATACGCCCTGCCCGTCAAGTCCGAATATCGCAACATGGTGCCGGGGCTTGTGCATGACCAAAGCAGCAGCGGCGCGACGCTGTTTATCGAGCCGTCGGCGGTCGTGGAGCTTGGCAACGAAATGAAGCGCCTCGTGGCGGAGGAAAAAACGGAGATCGAGCGCATCCTTTCGGGCTTGACGGCGTTGGTTTCCCCGTTTTCGCAGGAGATTCATAACTCGGTCAACGTCATGGGGCAGATCGACATGATCTTCTCCAAAGCGATTTTGGCGCGGGATATGCGCGCTGTTTGTCCCAAGCTGAACGACGAGGGACGCATCCGTATCAAGCGCGGCAGGCATCCGCTTTTGAACCGCGAAACCGTCGTGCCCATTGATATTTGGCTCGGCGAAACGTTTCGCACGCTGATCGTCACGGGTCCCAACACGGGCGGCAAGACCGTAACGCTGAAAACTGTGGGGCTTTTTTCGCTCATGGCGATGGCGGGTATGTTCGTGCCTGCGGATTACGGAACGGAGCTTTCCGTGTTTGACGAGGTGTTTGCCGACATCGGGGACGAGCAGTCCATCGAGCAGTCGTTATCCACGTTTTCGTCGCATATGACGAACACCGTGCGCATTTTGGACGGCGCGAACGAGAAATCTCTCGTGCTGCTCGACGAGCTTGGCGCGGGAACCGATCCGATCGAGGGCGCAGCGCTTGCGCAGGCGATTTTGGAATTTCTGTATGAAAAAAACGCCCTTACGGTCGCCACCACGCATTACAGCGAGATCAAGGCGTTTGCCCTGACGCACGCGGGCATGCAAAACGCCTCCATGGAGTTTGACGTCAACAAGCTCTGCCCGACGTACCGCCTGTTTATCGGCATACCGGGCAAATCCAACGCATTCGAGATTTCCCGCAGACTCGGGCTGGACGACGCCGTGATCGCGCGTGCGCAAACCTTTTTGCAGAAGAAGGACGTCGTGTTTGAAACCGTGCTTGCCGAGGCGGAGGAAGCCAAGCGCGCATCCGAGGAGGAGCGCGATGCGGCGGCTTTGGCGAACGCAGAGACGCAGCGGATCAAAAACGAGCTGGAACGGGAAAAGCAGCGGCTTGCGGACGAAAAGAACGAGCTTCGCGCGCGTGCGAGAGAGGATGCAAAGCGCATTTTGAAGGAGACGCGCGCCGAGATGGAATCGCTGATCGCCGAGCTGCGCGCCGTCAAGAACATCGATAAAAAGGAGCTGGAACGCGCCGTTCAAAAAAGCCGCGACGCCATGCGCGAAACGGAGGAGCGCCTCTATGAGGAGCAGGCGGAAAAGGATAGGGGGAAGGAAAACATCGGCGACACGCCGCGGGACTTAAAGGTTGGCGAACGCGTTATGCTCGTCAAGCTGGGGCAGGAAGCAAGCGTACTCAAAGCGGCGGACGCAAAGGGCGAGGTCGTCGTGCAGGCGGGCGTCATCAAAATGAGCGTGCCGCTTGCGTCCGTGCGCCGCATCGAGCAAAAGAAGCGCGCGCAAAATACATCCTCGCGCGTAACGCTTGATAAGGATCGCGCGTTTTCGCTGACGCTTGATCTGCGCGGCAAGATGGTGGATGAGGCGGCGATGGAGATCGATCGGTTTATCGACGACGCGGCGCTTTCGGGCGTCACCGAGTTTTCGATCATTCACGGCAAGGGCACGGGCGCGCTTCGAACGGGCGTTCAGAACTATCTGCGCACGCATCCGAAGGTAAAGGGCTACCGAATGGGCGCGTATGGCGAGGGCGACGCGGGCGTAACGGTCGTTACGCTGAAAAGCTGAACCCCGCGCAATCGTGACGTTTTGGGGACATTCGGCGCGTATGTTGGACAAATATGAGCGAATCTGTTATACTACTGCCAAATGAAAAGCATTTTCGACAACGGAGGTGATCGGATGGATAACAACACCATACTGGTCATAGACGACGATCGCAACATCCTTGCCATTATCGAGCTCTACCTAAAAAAAGCGGGGTTCACGGTCTATACCTGCGCGGACGGAAGCTCCGCCTTGGCGGCGTTTCACGAAACGCATCCGTCGCTCGTCGTACTGGACGTTATGCTGCCCGGCCGCGACGGCTGGGCGGTGCTGCACGATATCCGAACCGAGTGCGAAACGCCCGTCATCATGCTGACGGCAAAGGGCGACACGGGCGACCGTGTGCAGGGGCTTGAGCTTGGAGCGGACGATTATATCGCAAAGCCGTTTGACGCGAAGGAGCTCATCGCGCGCATCAAGGCTGTTTTGCGCAGAAGCGCGCCCGTCGAGCCGGAGCGCACGATCATCCTGCCGGGGCTTTCCGTTTCCCTCGAAAACTATGCCGTCATACTGGACGGTATACAGCTCGAAATGCCGCCAAAGGAAATCGAGCTTTTGTATTTTCTCGCGTCGCACGCGGGCAAGGTTTTCACGCGCGAGCAGCTGCTCGAACAGGTTTGGGGCTTTGACTTCTTCGGCGATTCGCGCACGGTTGACGTTCACGTCAAGCGCATTCGCGAGAAGCTGGGAAACGACCATGAATGGGAGCTTCGAACCGTTTGGGGCGTGGGGTATAAATTCGAGCAAAAGTGACCGTTGATCGATGCGAAAGGACTTTCTGAGAACGCTGCTTTCCCGCATGCTGACGACGTATATTAGCGTCGCGATCGGCTTATTCCTTCTATCGGGCGTAACGATTTCGGCGCTGGTGCGGGGCTTCATTCTGCGGGAGGTCAAACAGGAAATCGCGCGGGAGATCACGGTCATTTCCGATTTATACCGCAACGCCAGCCAATCCAGCTATGCAAGCGGCGTCGCGCTTTCGGAAATGAACCTCATCGTGCGCCATTACGACGGGCTGATCCAAATCGTTGCGGACGACGGCTCCATGGAGCAGTACGCATCGGGCGAAAAGTGGAACGACGTGATGAACACGCCGTACACTGTCGATGAAATCGCGCGTATGCTTTACGACACGGCGCTTTCGAGCGGAGACGTCGTAAAGTTTACCCAATACAGGGGCGCCGTTCACGCCATGGTCGGCACGCTGCCGTACCGAACGAACGGGGTCGCAACGCACGCGGTGCGGTTCTTCGTCGATATTTCGGACGAAAGCGCATTGGTCGAGACGGCGTATTTGGAAATCGCGCTCGTTTCGCTGATCGGCATGCTGATCGCCGTCATCGCGGTATACTATACGACCATGCGCCTGACCAACCCGTTCAACGAGATCAACGAGACGGTGCAGCGGTACGCAAAGGGCGATTACAACGTCCGCATTCCGATCAGCAGCATCGACGAAGCTACGCAGCTTGCGGTGAGCTTCAACAATATGGCGGATCAGCTCAAAGATCTCGAAGCGACGCGCCGCAGCTTCGTTGCAAACGTCAGCCATGAGCTTCGTTCGCCGCTGACCAGTATGAAGGGCTTCCTCGAAGCGATGCACGACGGAACGATCGGGCCCGAGGATTACGACAAGTACATCGACATTGTGCTTTCGGAAACGAAACGCATGGCGCTGATGGTCAACGATCTGCTCGATCTGGCGCGCATCGAATCGGGCAAGACGGCGATCAAGCTGGAATTGTTCGACATCAACGAGCTGATTCGCCGCACGCTCATCACGTTTGAAGCGCGCATCTACGAAAAGCGCATGGAGGTTGACGTCAAGTTCGCGCAGGATCAATATTTCGTGGAAGCGGACAGCGCGCAGATTTCGCAGGTTTTGCGCAACATCATCGACAACGCGATCAAGTATTCGCCCGACGATACGCGCCTGCGCATCGCGACCTACGCGCTTCGGCGCGAGGTATATGTCAGCATTCAGGATTCGGGGCCGGGCGTGCCCGAAAAGGACGTTCCGCATGTGTTCGACCGCTTCTACAAGGTGGAAAAGGCGCACACGCCGACCAAGGAGAGCGGTACGGGACTTGGGCTTTCGATCGTCAAGCGCATCATCGACCAGCACGGGCAGACGATCACGCTCAAAAGCGGACGCGGCAAGGGCTGCAATTTTACGTTTACGCTGAAGCGCGCGCCTGCGCCGAAGCGCACATTGGACGGAGGTAAAAAAAATGGATAACGGCTATCAATCTTCCGGCGACCCCTTCGCGCCATACGACAACAAGGGGGAAAACGCGAGAAGCGGCAGAGGTTCCGGCGCGTTCGCGACGATCGTCATCGTCTGCGTGTTCATTTTGCTGGCGCTGCTGATCGTCGGACTGTTTTGGCCCGAGCTGCTCGGCGGCAAAGCGTTTACGCCGCCCGAAATCGTTCAAACGACGCCGACGCCGAAGCCGCAGCAGAACGGCGAAGCCCTGCCAAAAGACACGCTCGCGCCCGAAGCCACGCCAAGCGGCGAAGCGAGCGAAACCGAGCAGCCGTCGCTTACGCCCGCCGTGGACGACGCGGATCGCGTCATGCCCGATCTGGACGGCGAACTGCCCGCGTTCAGCTTCTCCGTCGATAACCCCATACCCGATATTTACGACGCGGTTGCGCCGGGCGTGGTCGGGGTCATCAACTATACGCAGACCCTCTCCGAACGCACGCTGAAAGTCCGCTATGAGGCATACGGCAGCGGAACGGGCTTCGTGGTGTCGAGCAGCGGCTATATTGTCACCAACGCGCATGTGGTCAGCGGCGCGGATAAGATCGGCGTGAAGCTCGACGATATGGACGAAGAGCTTACGGCAAAGCTCATCGGTCTGGACGAAGAAACGGATATCGCCGTACTGAAAGTGGAAGGCGTGACGCTCAGCCCGCTGACGCTTGGGGATTCGGACGCGATTCGCGTGGGCGAGTATGTGCTTGCCATCGGAAATCCGCTCGATCAGGACGCGCTCGCCAACACGATTACGTTTGGCATCATCAGCGCGAAGGCGCGCGAGATTATGATCGATTCGTATACCAACACCTATATTCAAACGGACGCGGCGATCAACTTCGGCAACAGCGGCGGCCCGCTGCTCAACATGAAGGGCGAGGTCGTCGGCGTCAACAGCGCGAAAACGATTACAGCCGGCTATGACCAATACGGCAATGCGGTCGCCGCGGAAGGCATCGGCTTTGCGCTGCCGATCAATCAGGTGAAGCGCATCATGGAGACGCTGATCCAATACGGCGAAATCGTGCGCCCCGGCATCGGCGTAACGGTCTACACGCTTGACGCGGATACCGCCGAGGAAAACGGGATTCCGGTCGTCGGCGCTGCGATCGAGAGCGTCGTCAAGGATCGTCCCGCCGCGAAAGCGGGGATGCTGGCGGGGGACATCGTCGTGAAGGCCAACGGCGAGGAGATTGTCACCAAGGAGGATCTGATCGCCATCGTACAGAACTGCCTGATCGGCGACACGCTCCGGCTGACCGTATATCGCGACGGAGCATACGTCGATTTGACCTTGATTATCGAGAACAAAAGCGATATGGACTTTGACGATGTCGAGCAGGGGCAGCAAACGCCGTAACGCTTGACCATTCATCAAACAGAGCGACGCTTTCACGCGCCGCTCTTTTTCTGTTGCATCGGGTTTCTCGCGATGGGGCGTTACGCGCGCGTTTGCAGCGTTTCGCAAAGATGCCGCGCATAGCCGTCCAAACCGTCGCACAGGGAAGCGTACATGGCGCGCAGGTTCAGCTTACGCATGAGATACAGCGCGATTGCGCCGCCGTGCAGGATCACGTCGTGCCGCTCGGAAAGCAGGGGGATCTCCTTGCGAACCGCGTCGCCCATGTCGGAAAGGCGGGAAAGCGTGTCAAACAGACGCTCCTGCGTCATGCCGTGTTCGTCAAACGGAAAGAGCGGGTCAAACTCGTTTTTCCCCGCGCAGAGCAGCGCAAGCGTCGTAAGCGTGCCACCCACGCCGATCGATACATCGTCCGAAACGCGCGGAAGCGGCGAAAACAGCGCGTCAAGCGTCGGAAAAAGAGCGGCTTGTATTTCAAAAAGCGTCGGAAACGGCGCGGCGTCCTTGGCGCGCACACAGCCCATCGGGTAACTGATCGCCTGCAAAGGCGTAACGATCTGCGCGCTTGCCCCGCCGATGTCGATGAGCGGGCGCGTTTCTCCCGCATCGGCGCCGAGCCGCGCAAAACGCGCTTCCTCGTCTCCGCGCAGCACGCGCAGACGTCCTTTGCCGATCATCGCCTCGACCGCGGCGCAAAACGAAGCGCCGTTTTCCGCATCCCGCACGGCGGCGGTCGCGTAGGCGTAGGAAGCAAAGCCGTCCGTTTGCGCCCGCGCAAAACACGCCTCGATCACGTCGAGCGACTGCTGCATGCGAGCGTTTGAAAGCCGTCGCGTGTGCAAAAGACCCTCCGCAAGACGCGTGGTATATACCTGCTTGTCAAAAACATAAAAGCGCCCGCCGCGAAAAGAGCATCTGGCGGTTCGGACGGAGTTGCTGCCGATATCGAAAACGAGCAGGCGCGGCGTAATGTCAAATGCGTCCATCGTTCGTCACGGGGCGGCGTTGCCCGTCGTATCCTCATAAAACTTCCAATCGTCGGGGAAAACGTAGCCGAGCTTCTCGCGCGCATATTGAATCAAGTATTCGTCGGTTTGCATGTATTCGAGCATGCGTTCGAGACGTTCCTTCTCAACCTTGCGGTCGTCGAGCTTGCTTTGCAGCGTCTCCTTCTCCGCCGCGATGGAGCGAAGCTGACTCTGCTGCGAAATAAACACGCCCGCGAGCACAAACGCAGTCAGAACGAACACCAGAATGATATAGAGCGGGCGAACGGCGAACGAACGCGTCGTCTGTTGCTGCTGCTCGATTTTGACTTTTCGTTTCTTCTTGGCTGCCATAACTGCATTCTAACATGTCTTTACGAGGATGAAAAGAAAAGATGTGCTCTTTTTTCAAATTGGTAACAACACAGATCTGCATAAAACCGCAGTCAACGCCCCGACTTGGAGGCATTCCGTTTACAGATCAGGTCTTTCAGGGGCGGACTGACGATGCGAAAGAACGCATACGCGCCAAGCGCAACGCCAAGCAGCCCGAACAGCCGCAGTTCGCCGTTCAGAATTCGGTAATACGCCGCGATACAGACGACGCCGCACAGGAGCGCGTAAAGCACGTCCAGCATGCGCAGAATCAGTTTGCCGCGCATACGCATACGAAGCGCGCAGAGCAGCACGCTCAACGCGCCGACGATACATCCCGCATACAGAAAGCCGAAAAACTCATAAAGCTGCGCGAGCGTGTTGCGCATGGCTTCAACGGCCGGATCTGCCGAAAAGCCCGCGCTTTTGTCCTTCGGGCGGTTCGTAATCCAGCGCGAGAAGCTCACCCTCGATGCATATTTGCCCGTCCTCGAGGTTCAGCTTCGCCAAGTGCAGGCTGTTGCCGACCAGGTTCAGCGCGCCCGCTTCGGTCAGCAGCATGACCTCCTGCTCGTTAAAGCTGACAACGTCCATCACGCCCGTAATACTCGTGCGCAGACGATTGTCGATATGAATGCTGTGCGCGCGCGGACGCAGCTTGCCGATTTCGCCGCCTTGTCGCTCCATACGTTTCGTCCTCCTTAACTGCGGGGATTTCGCTTGTCGGACATATATATGCGCGAAAGGCGCGCGCTATGTCGATGCGCACATATGGCAAACGTGCCGCAAAATGTGTCGTTTTCAAGGAATGTTGGGAAAATTGGCGCGGCGGATATTGACAAACATTCCCTCGAACGGTATTCTTAATCTATCCAATAAAGCATATCACGGTCGCTTCTGATGTTTTTTCATGATAGGATAGGCGACAAATAAGAGAGGAGTTTCCCGTTGGACGACAGAGAAATGATGGAGGCAAAGAGCCTTTTTGATTTGCGTGAAATCGCAAAGATGATGGGCGTAAAATCCGTAACCAAGTATCGAAAGGGCGAACTGATCGAGATTATCATGGCGGGCGGAAAAGCACCGGGAAAAGCGGGCGCCGAAGAAGAATCCGACGCGTTGCCGGCAGCCGAGGAAGCGCAAGCCGAATCGCGTCAGGCGAGTCAGCCGCAGCAAACGGACGAAGCGCAAACGCCGCAGGAAACGATCCCGCAGGCGGAGGAGATACCGCAAAGCGCCGAACCGGAGGGCGGCTATCGGCAGGGCTATTCCGCGCAGCAGGGGGGCGGCTATCGGCAGGGCTATTCCGCGCAGCAAGGCGGCGGCTATCGGCAAGGCTATTCCGCGCAGCAAGGCGGCGGCTATCGGCAGGGCTATTCCGCGCAGCAAGGCGGCGGCTATCAGCCGCGCAGACAGCCATACGGTCAGCAGGGCGGCTATCGGCAGGGTTATAATCAGCAGGGCGGTTATGGTCAGCAGGGCGGCTACGGTCAGCAGGGCGGCTATGGTCAGCAGGGCGGTTATGGTCAGCAGGGCGGCTACGGTCAACAGGGCGGCTATCCGCAGGAACCGCAGCCGGGCTATGACGATGATCGCCGCTATCGGCCGCGCACGGATGGTTATTATAATAAAGACTATGGAACGAGCAATCCCGCCGTTCCCGAAATTTTGCAGACGGGCGAATGCGGGGACGCGGAGGGCGTGCTCGAGGTTTTGCCGGACGGATACGGTTTCTTGCGCAGCGAGAACTATCTTTCCGGTCAGCACGACGTATATGTTTCCATCGCGCAGATTCGCCGTTTCGGCCTCCGAACGGGCGACATGGTAACGGGCAAGACGCGTCCCTCCAAGGAGGGCGAGCGTTTTCTCGCGATGCTGTATATCACTGCGGTCAATGGGGAAGCGCCCGAAAAGATCGCCGAACGCAAGCCGTTTGAAGAGCTTGTGCCCGTGTTCCCGTTTGAACGGTACACGCTGGAATGCAAGGGCGCAAACACGCTTGCCATCCGCCTGATCGATCTCATCGCGCCGATCGGCAAGGGTCAGCGCGCCATGATCGTTTCCCAGCCCAAAGCGGGCAAAACAACGCTGCTCAAAAGCATCGCAAACGGCATCTCGACCAACTACCCCGATTCGCATTTGATCGTGCTGTTGATCGACGAGCGACCCGAGGAGGTCACGGACATGCAGCGCTCCATCAAGGGCGAGGTGCTGTATTCCACGTTTGACGAGCTGCCCGAGCACCATACGCGCGTTGCGGAGATGGTGCAGGAACGCGCGATGCGTCTGGTCGAACAGGGCAAGGACGTCGTGATCCTGCTGGACAGCCTTACGCGGCTTGCCCGCGCATACAACCTCACGATCCCGCCGACGGGGCGGACGCTGTCCGGCGGCATGGATCCAGGCGCGCTGCATAAGCCCAAGCGCTTTTTCGGCGCGGCGCGTAAGATCGAGAACGGAGGCAGTTTGACCGTTATCGCCACGGCGCTCACCGAAACGGGAAGCCGCATGGATGATATGGTTTATGAGGAGTTCAAGGGCACGGGCAACATGGAGATTCATTTGGATCGCAAGCTGTCCGAGCGCCGCATATTCCCCGCGATTGATATTTACAAGAGCGGAACGCGCAGGGACGATCTGCTGCTCACAAGCGAGGAACTCGAAGGCGTGCGCACGATCCGCCGCGTTCTTTCGGGCGGAAACCCCGCCGAGGTGACGGAACAGCTCATCGGCATGATGGACAAGACCGCGAGCAATTCGGAGTTTTTGCAGCGCTTGAAGGAATGGGTCAGCATCTACGAAAAAGAGGGCTATACGACCATGTCGACGAGCCGCTACGGGAAATAACGAAAACTTCCGTTCCCGAATCGAATTTGGGCGGAAAAGCGGCGTATTTTGAAAATAGTAGTTGCTTTTTCTGCCGGGATTCTTTATAATATCCGTTGGTACTGTGAAAAAGGAGTGAAAATCATGAAGAAGGACATCCATCCGAATTACGGCGAAGCCAC
Organism: uncultured Oscillospiraceae bacterium; assembly: GCA_964495255.1. Taxonomy (GTDB): domain Bacteria; phylum Bacillota; class Clostridia; order Christensenellales; family CAG-138; genus UBA7703. The sequence goes on along the minus strand of CAZBVC010000009.1, from coordinate 6,214 downwards.
GGTTCGCTGCGCTTGCGGAGAAACGTTTAAGACCGGCTCTGTCAAAGAGGAGCTCACGGTCGAAATTTGCAGCAAGTGTCATCCGTTCTACACGGGCAGACAAAAGCTCGTCGACAGCGGCGGACGCGTCGATCGCTTCAAGAAGCGCTACGGCATCTGAGCCGCGGTATAACAGGTTTCGTTGATCAAGCCCTGCGTTTGTGCGTGGGGCTTGGTTTTTTCTGTTTATAAGAAGCGAATGGGAAGAATCACTCAAACAAAGCGGTGAACTCTGTTTTGCTTCTTATGGCAAATGAATTCTTTTTTGCTTCTTTTCGGTTATAAGGAGCGAATGGGAAGAATCAATCAAAGAAAGCGGTGAACTCCGTTTTGTTTCTCATGGTAATGAATTCTCTTTTGCTTCTTTTCTCTTTTAAGAGAAAAGAAGAGAGAAAAGAAGAGAGGAAACGGCGCTTTGGTCACACGAACGGGTTGTAGAACCTGCCGCTGTTGACGCGCGTGAGCACGACGGACAGCAGCAGCACGAGCGCGCTGAACACGATGACCGCATAATCCGAAAAGCGGAACGGATTCGCTGCGTACCAGGTGCGTTTTTTCTTCTTGCCGAAGCTGCGCAGCTCCATGGCGTTGGCGACGACGTCGATGCGCGCCATGCTCGTCATAATGAGCGGGAACAGAATCGTCGCTACGTTCTTGAGCCGCTTGAAAAAGCGTTCCTTCTTTGTCATTTCGACGCCGCGCGCTTGCAGCGAGAGCGAAATATCGTGATATTCGCGCTGAATATCGGGGATATAACGCATTGCGAGCGAAACGGCGTAGGCGATCTTATAGCTGATCCCGATGCGGTTGAGCGAGGCGGCAAACTCGCTCGGGTTCGTCGTTGAAACGAACAGGATCACGAGCGGTATCATCGCCAGATACTTCAAAACGACGTTCAACTGATAGAAAAGCTGTTCCTTGGTGAGGTAATATCGTCCAAACAGATGCAGCAGCTCGTGCCGCGTGCCGTATATGGACACGCCCTGCTCCGGCTCGAACGCGTAGATCAGCAAATTGTTGAGCACCATGAACACGAACGTGAACCATAGAAGCGCGGATACGTCCCGCAAGCGGATCTTGGACACGGGGAACAGAAAAATCGACAGAGCGACGACGCCGGCGATCAGCCGCGTGTCGAACGAGGTCATGCACGCAAAGGACAAAAGCAGCAGCGCCGCGAGCTTGGTCGCGCCCGTCAGGCGATGCACGGGGGAATTTCTGGGCAAATAGTTGAACAGGTTGGTCATTTGCCGCGCACCTCCCGATCATGGTCGATAAACCGCTGCACGAACGAGCGCGGCTCGTCAAGACCGCAGCGCACGGCAAGCGTGAACAACGACGTCTCCTTTAAGCTCGCCGTCTCGATAATCGCGGGGTTGGTCAAAACATTTGCCGCGCTGTCGTCGCAAACGATGTTCCCGTCGGCAAATACGACCGCGCGCGGCGCGTATTCGAGCATCAGGTGCATATCGTGCGTAATCATAACGATGGTAACGCCCCTGCGGTTCAGCTCGACCAGAAACTCCATGATCTCCGTATAATGACGGAAATCCTGCCCCGCCGTAGGCTCGTCCAGGATGATAATTTCGGGCTGCATCGCCAGTATCGCGGCGATCGTCACGCGCTTTTTCTGCCCGTAGCTCAAAGCGGAGATCGGCCAGTTGCGAAACGGGTACAGACCGCAGATTTTCAGCGTGTATTCCACGCGCTCACGGAGCGTCTCCTCGGGCACGTTGCCGAGCTTCAGCGCCAGACCAATCTCGTCGAATATCATGCTTTTGGAGATCATTTGGTTCGGGTTCTGCATCACATAGCCGATGTGGGCCGCGCGCTCCTTGACGCTTAACGTGGAAAGGTTTTTCCCGTTCAGCGTGAGCGTCCCATCCTGCGGCGTCTCAAAGCCGCAAATCAGCTTGGAAAAGGTCGATTTGCCCGCGCCGTTCTGACCCACGATGCAGAGTATTTCGCCCTTTTCGATTTGCAGGCTGACGTCGTGCAGGGCTTCCTTTCCGTTTGGGTAGGCAAAGCGAATATGCTCGGCGGTAAACAGCGTCTCACGCTCGGGCGGCGGCGTTGCTTGCGCGGTCGCATAAAACCAATCCTGCACCTGCCGTTTTACGCCTTCGCTCAAACCGATGGATTCGATGTGCTGCGGATGCATTTCGGGCGTCAGCGCCACGCCCGCATATTTGAGCGCGGTCACATACAGCGGCTCCCGCAGCCCCGTTTCTTGCAGCAAATTGCCGCAGAGCAGGTCGTCCGGGTGCAAATCCGCCGTGATGCGCCCGTCGTTGACCAGGATTACGCGGTCTACGTCGCGATGCAGAACGTCCTCGATGCGGTGCTCGATGATAAGGATCGTCGCGTGCGTGCGCTTTTGTATCTCGTCGATCAGCTCAATCGCCTGCTTGCCCGTTGCGGGATCGAGGTTTGCCAGCGGTTCGTCAAACAGCAGAACGGAAACGTCGTCCACCATCACGCCCGCGAGCGAAACGCGCTGCTTTTGTCCGCCCGAAAGCTCGTGCGGCGCGTGGCGCAATACCTCGCAAATATCGACGTCCTTCGCCGCCTTTGCCACGCGTTCCAGCATTTCGGCATGCGGAACGCAGTCGTTCTCCAACGCGAACGCGACGTCCTCCGCGACCGTGAGCCCGATAAACTGCGCGTCGGAATCCTGCAACACGGTGCCGACGGTCTTGGAAATCTCAAACAGCGAAAGCGTGCGCGTTTCCGCGCCGTTTAGGCGGAGCGAACCCGTCATTTCCCCGCGTATGAAAAACGGAATCAGCCCGTTGATGCAATGCGCCAGCGTGCTCTTGCCGGAGCCGGACGGCCCCGCGATGAGCACCTTCTCGCCGCGATAAATCGTCAGGTTGACGTCATAGAGCGTCGGCTCCGCCTGCGCGTCGTACTGAAACCCGAAATCTTGAAATTCGATGACCGCTTGTCGTTCTTCCATGACGCCTCCGCTGAAAAACGCGGGGGACGAAGAAGCCGAATTCCTTCGCCTCCGACCGTCCCCCAAAGAATCGTTTGGTTACGCTCTGTTACGCTTCTTTTTTCAGGCTGCCCTTGTCGGGAATCGCCTTTGCCCATGCAAAGCAAAGCAGCGTGCCGATAATGGCGGTGGTCACGATGTTGCTTGCCGCCGCTACGGCGCCTTGCAGAAAGACCTTGCTCGCGGGCTCGCTGTAAATCAGGATGTCCAGCACGGGCGCGATCACGATCCAAGCGCCGATATGTCCGATTACCTGCGCGATGTTAAAGTTCAAAGCGCCCTTCCAGCCGAACTGACCGAAGGCAAGGCGGGTACGGTTGCCGAGCAGACCCATCAGAAATCCGAACAGCGCGGACGCGATAACCCAGCTCCACCAAATGCCCCAGCCCCAGCTGAGGTCGATCAGGAAATGTCCGATGAGACCGATCAGGAAGCCGGCGATGGGGCCGAACAGCGCCGCCATGAAGGCGAGAAGACCGTACTGCACGCTGATGGTCACGTTCGGAATCGGGCTGGGAATCGCAACGAAGCGACCGAGCACGAAAAAGAGCGCTGCGCCGATGCCGATGGCGACGATGGTCTTGATTTTAATTTTCCACATGATACCAAAGCTCCTTTGTTTGATCTATTATCACACAGAAGAACTGTGCAACAATCGGGGAGGGTGGAACGCCGCTGCCGTTTCGCGGCAGTCATGCGATTCGGCGCATGCGATTTACCCGCGCGGCATCCCGCTTGATCAGAACGGCGATCTGCCGACGTCGATATGCCAGCTGTTGCCCGTTCCGATGTTATACGCCCGCGCGAACGACCCTTGGTTGATGGCGACCGCCAAATAGTCCAGCGAATTGATGTAGACAAGCGGCTCGCCGACGAACACGTCCGCAAACAAGCGCGCATAGGTCAATACGTTGCGATACAGCGCGCGCGTGTCGTTGCTGACGCTTACCTGCACGCGACCGCCATGGGAAACGCCGAGCTTGTCAAACATTTCGTGCGGGATGTTCGTCCAAATGCTGCCGAAGCGAACGTCCAGCACGTCGATCGTTCCGTGAATCACGTCGCCGTCGAAGGTCGGCTCGCATATGGGCAAAACCTGCAAGGAATCGAGACCCAACGTGGGGCCGACGCCCGCGAAATCAATCGCGCCCGAGGCAAGCCGCGCGCCCGTATAGGCGTAAATATCGCGTCCGTTGAAGGTGTAAACGTCGCTTGACTGCGGCAGGCGGTTGACCGATTCATCGATCTCGCGCACTTCCTTGACGCCGCAAAGCCGTTTGATATGCGTCAGCGTGCCGTTGTCGGGCGTAATCACATAATGCCCGCTCTGCGTCAGCGCGGCAATGCTGCGCCGCGTTGAGCCGACGCCCGGATCGACGACCGAAACAAATACCGTACCCGCGGGCCAGTACGCCATGGTCTGGATGAGGCGATAGCTGCCCTCCCAAATGTTGTACTGTTCGATTTCGTGCGTCAGGTCGAAGATGCGAAGCTGCGGGTTAACCGTTTCCGCCACGCCGTACATGGCGCAGACGGCGCCGTCCGCTTTTCCGAAATCGCTTTGAAAAACCAATGCGTTCATATGCCGCGACGCTCCTCTCAATCTGATAAATTTAACATATCGTCACATTTTTGTCAATTTCCATTGTGAAATACAAACGGTTTCCACGACGAACCTGCACCGATTCTGCGATTGTGCGAAAACGGGTTTTGCGTTATTATGAGGGAGGGGAGGACGCGTCATGGACAGAACGATACTGCATTGCGACTGCAATTCGTATTTCGCCTCGGTTGAGTGCATCGACCATCCGGAATGGAAAACCGTACCCATGGCGGTCTGCGGCGACCCGAAGCGCCGCCACGGCATCATACTCGCAAAGAACGAGCTTGCCAAGGCGTATGGCGTCAAGACGGCGGAAACGATTCGTCAGGCGCTGAACAAGTGCCCGCGCCTGCTGCTCGTCGTGCCGCATCACAACCTGTATGAGAAATACTGTGAAAAGATCAACGAGATCTACCTTTCCTATACCGACCTTGTCGAGCCGTTCAGCATCGACGAATCCTGGCTGGACGTAACGGGCAGCATGCACCTTTTCGGCACGGGCAAGGAGATCGCCGACGCTTTGCGGAAACGCGTGTATGAGGAGATCGGCGTTACGATATCGGTCGGCGTGTCGTTCAACAAGATATTCGCCAAGCTCGGATCGGACTATAAAAAGCCCAACGCAACAACCGTCATTTCGCGCAAGAATTTCATGGACGTTCTATGGCCGCTGGATGTGCAGGACATGATGTTTGTCGGAAAAGCGAGCGCAGAGACGCTCCGTACAAACGGCATATTGACCATCGGGGACATGGCGCGCGCGGGGCGGGAACGGCTTTGCTCGCTGCTCGGGCGTTCGGGCGAAACGCTGTATCTTTCCGCCACGGGTTTGGACGACAGCCCCGTCCGTCCGCCAAGCGCGGAGGATCGCGCCAAGAGCGTCGGCTGCGGTACGACGTTTGCGCAGGATCTGACGGACGCGCGGGACGTTTCCGCTGCGCTTTTGACGCTTTGCGACCGCGTGGGCACGCGCTTGCGCAGGAACGGGCAATACTGCGCAGGCGTACAGCTTACGATTCGCGACCCGCAGTTTCATACGATCCAGCGCAGCGGGAAGACGGACGAAGCGACCAACGTCACAAAGGAGATTTATGCAACGACGCTCGCCATCCTGAACAAGAATTGGACAAAGAGCGCGCCTATTCGCATGCTGACGGTCACGGCGACGAACCTGACGACCGAAAGCGCGGGGCAGATGCGATTGATCGACGACCGAACGGACGCGCGCGTGCGCTTCGAGAAGCTGGACGGCGTAATGGATTCGATCCGCACGCGATTCGGCAACAACGCGATTTCGTTTGCGAGCGAGCTGCAAAAAAAAGGCTCGGACGAGGACGAGTAGGGGGAATATCGACCGCGTTGTTGATTCGCGTGGGTCGGATCGCGCGGACACGACGTTTTCGGCTTGACGCTGCTTCCAATTCTGCCGCAAACAAAAACAAACGCCATCTTTTTGCCGATTTTGATTGACAGGGAAATTCTGCTTGAGTATAATACTAATTCGGAACTCGCTGCATGAGCGCCTGTAGCTCAGCAGGATAGAGCAACGGCCTTCTAAGCCGTAGGTCCCGGGT
>CAZBVC010000008.1:0-69822 GCA_964495255.1 uncultured Oscillospiraceae bacterium | reverse complement strand
AAAAAACGCATTCTTCCCGACTTTTTCGCTTATTTGTCGCCTTCTTTTCCCGCCAGCGCAACAATCGCATCCGCTATGACGCGCGTGTTGAAGCGAACGTCCTCGACGGCGACCGATTCGTCCGGCATATGGCATTGCGAAACCTCGCCCTCGGGTTCGGTGCCGAACGCAACGGCGTTTTGGAACGCGCGCGCATAGGTGCCCCCGCCGATGGAGAGCGGCTTCGCCTTTTTGCCCGTGGCGTTTTCGTATACCGTGAGCAGCTTGGTCACCAATTCGGAATTTGGGTCGATAAAGTGTCCCGCCGACGTCTTTTTGTATGTGCGCGTAAACCCGAGCGCGGCAAACGCCTCGTCCATCGTCTCAAACAGCTTCTCCGCCGTCACGGAGAACGGATGGCGGCAATCCAGCGTAAGAGAAACCTCGTCCTCGCCCCATTCCAGCATATCGGCGGACAGCGTGAGCCGCCCCGATTCGTCCGTCACGTCCAAGCCAAACCCCTCGCCATGCAGATCAAAGCCCAACAGCGCGGAAAGCGCGCCCGCAACGAACGCGTCGTCGCCCGAAAGCGGCTGCTCTTGCAGCGCGGACAACAGCATGAGCATGGCGTTTTTCGCGTCCTCGGGGCAGGACGCATGACCGCCGCGCCCAACCGCGCGCAGCACATTGCCCTCGTTCGTCATCGCGAACCCTTTCTTTGCCTTGACGGGTTCGGCCGCAAACGGAAGCGTCGCCTCCGCCTCGCCGGGGATCACGTTCGCCGCAAAGCCGCAGGAGATCCTTACCTCGCTGTGATCCATCCTGCGCGCATACGTCGCATGGGCGATGCCCTTTTCCGAATTCACCAGCGGATAGCAGCCGTCCGGCGTAAAGGCGAGCGTGGGCTCCGGCTCGGTCTGCTGATAGCGCTCGATCCCCGCCCAGTCGCGCTCCTCATCGCATCCGAACAGAACGCGCACCTTGCGTTTGAGCGGTATGCCAGCCTCCTTAACCGCCGCCAAGGCATACAGCGCCGATACCGCCGCGCCCTTATCATCCAGCACGCCGCGGCCGAAAAGCCTGCCGTCGCGCTCCGTCATGGTAAACGGGTCGCTCGTCCACGCGGGCCCCGCCGGCACAACGTCCAAATGCGCCATGATGAGCAGCGTCTCCTCGCCCGCGCCATAGTCCGCATAGCCGCAATAGCCGTCCAGCGAACGCGCCGTGAACCCCAGCCGTTCGGAAAGCGCCAGCGCGTTTTCCAGCGCGTCGTTTACATGCCTGCCGAGCGGCATGCCCTTTTCCGGCTCTCCGCGCGAAACGCTCGGTATTTTGATCAGCTTGGCAAGCGCGTCAAGCTGCTCCGAAAAGGTGCGGTCGATGATGTCATACAGCATAAAAAAGCTACCTCCGTCGCCTGATTCTTCTCGCCCTATCATACCCTCTTTTCCGTCAAAGGGCAAGACGGGCGCTCTTTCGCGCGTCGGCATATTACCCCGCAGCGGGTGTGTACGGGCGAAAAAAAGATTGGGGTTGACAGGCGCGGCTTTGCATGTTACGATGCTTTCAACAGTAACTGACTTAGTTACATATAAATGCTTGTTACAGAGGAGACGACATGAAAAAAATCATCCTGATCGCCGCGGCAATCGCGCTGCTGTGCCTAGCGGTCGTATGGCTGCAAAACAACCAAAGAAAGAGCGCAGGCGGCGCGGCGGAATACCGCAAGCTGACCCCCGCGGCGGCAAAAGCGCGCATGGACAGCGGCGACGCGCTCATCATACTCGACGTGCGCACACGCGAGGAATACGACGGCGGGCACATCGCGGGCGCGATTCTGCTGCCCAACGAGGACATCGGCACGGAGAGGCCCGCCGCGCTTCCCGATGCGGACGCGGAAATTCTCGTCTATTGCCGCTCCGGCAACCGCAGCGCGCAGGCCGCGAAAAAGCTCATCGCCATGGGCTATACCGCCGTTTACGATTTCGGCGGAATCAACGATTGGAGCTATGGAACCGTTACGGATTGAAAACGGATGGGAGGAACCTCGTTTGACCGCAGAATTCATCGTCGCGGTACACGCAATCGAATTTCTGAATCACAAGAAAACGTCGTATTCCAGCGAGGTGATTGCGGAAAACGTCTGCACCAATCCCGCGCGGGTGCGCAAGGTGCTGCACAAGCTCAAAGCAGCGGGGCTGCTCTCGTCCCACAACGGCGCGGAGGGCGGTTACCTCTTTACTGCGGACGCGGACAAGGTAACGCTTCTGGACGTATTTGACGCCGTTGGGAGCAAATTCATCAAAGTTTCCTGGCGTTCGGGCGACGCGGAGATGGACTGCCCCATCGCCGCGGGCATGGCGCCCGTTATGGACGACGTTTTCGGGCAGCTCGACGCCTGTTGCCGCAGCGCGCTTTCCGCAATGACGATCGCGCAGATCGACGGCAGGCTGTTTGCGCCAAAGGGCGCGGAACAGGAAGGATCATGATGAAACGTTTGCTGTCTGCAATTGTCGGGTTTACCGTTTGCGCCGCGCTGTTTTGCGGCTGCGCGCCGAAACCCGGCGGAAACGAAACGCATCGGGAGGAAACGATTATGGCGAACGATTTGATCGACGGAACGTATCAAAAAAAGGACGGCGTCGAGGTGATCTATTTGGCGGGCGGCTGCTTTTGGGGCATGGAGCGGCTCTTGCAGGCGCTGCCGGGCGTAACGAACGCCGTGAGCGGATATGCAAACGGAACGGTCGATTCACCCACCTACGAAATGGTTTGCCGCGGCGGCACAGGCTATAAAGAGACCGTGCGCGCGGAATACGACCCCGCAAAAATCACGCTCGAACAGATTTTGTCCGCGTATTTTCTCGTTATCGACCCCACGATCGAAAACAGGCAGGGCAACGACGTCGGCACGCAGTATCAAAGCGGTATCTATTATAGCGACGACGCATCGGGCGCGGTTGTCGAGCGCATCGCCGCGCAGGAGGCGAAGCGGTACGGCGTATTCGCGGTTGAGTACGGCCCGCTGACCCGCTTTTACGACGCAGAGGAATACCATCAGGACTATCTCGAAAAGAACCCGCTCGGCTACTGTCATATTCCGCAGGCCGAGCTTGCGGACGTGGTCGCCGTCATCAACGCGGAGCGCGCCTATGCCAAGCCTTCGGATGAAGAACTCAAAAGCACGCTGACAAGCGAGCAGTATGACGTTACGCAAAACGCCGCCACGGAGGCGCCGTTCAGCGGCGCGTATTGGAACGAGCATGGCGAGGGCGTGTATGTTGACATAACGACGGGGCAGCCCCTCTTTTCCTCGCGCGATAAGTACGACAGCGGCTGCGGCTGGCCGAGCTTTACCGCGCCGATCCTTGCGGGAAGCGTCCGCTACGAGCAGGATACCTCCTACGGCATGACCCGCACGGAGGTCTCCGCGGAAAGCGACGCGCACCTCGGGCACGTCTTTGACGGCGACGTCGAATCGCCCAACGGCGTTCGATACTGCATCAACAGCGCGTCGCTGCGCTTCGTGCCGAAGGCGGAGATGGAAGCGCAGGGCTACGCGCCGTATCTTATGCTGTTTTCGTAAGAAAGCGGTTGTCCTGTCGAAAAACCAAACACTATTCAACAGCCTTGAAGCGAATCATCGCTTTTTCGGTTCGCGCCGCGCCGCCAAAATCGCCTTTGCCGCCTGCCACGTCTCGCCCATGCAGGCAAGATGCAGCCCCTCCTTGCCCGTGTTGCCCATCAAATCGCGCAAATCGAGGAACAGCGCCTTCTCGAAATACGCTTTGGCGGGTTCATCCAGCCCGTTCATGGCGGCAAACAGCGCGTGGCTCGCAAAGCTCAGCGTGGAATCATGCAGGCAGATCGGCTCAAAATCCGCCCACGCCTCGCGTTTTTCCGCGTCGGTAAAGCAATCGGGCAGGCGTGTCATCGCCAGCAGCACGTCCGCCTGCTTCACGACCTTGTAGCGCTGCAAACGGTCGAAGCAGACATGATGATACGCCGCGCCGAGATCGGGTTTCAGCGCGGAAACGTCCACCGGTTCGAGCAGGTGGAAATTATCGTCGGTCGTCAGCCGCCCCGTATTCGGGTCGCGCGGCAGGCGGATACAATCATGCAGGCGCTGCCAATCATCCCGCTCGGATACGGTTAGCCCAAGCGCATCGTATCGCGCGGGCCGCAAGGAGGCAAGCGCCTTGGCCGCGGCGCACGCAAGCTCCAAATTATAACGCGCCATCGCGTTCGTAAAAAGATTGTTGTTGACCACGCCGCAATACTCGTCGGGCCCCTTGCAAAACAGAAGGTCGCAGCGCCCGCTCTCCGGATCGAACGTGTATCGGCTGCGCCAGAAGCGCGCAGTCTCGATCAAAACCTCCGCCGCGTGATCGAGATAAAACGCTTCGTCGCCCGTCGCCGCGCAATAGGAGGCCAGCGCGTAAGCCACGTCCGCCGTAACGTGCAGCTCGCTGCATCCGATGTCCCATGTTTCGCATTGCTCCGAGCCGTCGAGCGCCGCCATCCATGGATAGCGCGCGCCCTGCGTGTTCATTTCCCGCGCGTGCGCCTTTGCCGCGGGCAGCGTCCCCACGCGATATTCGCAGAGGCTGTATGCGGCCGTTCGATCCGTTTCCAGATAGAACGGCAGCATAAACAGATCCGTGTCCCAGAAATAGCAGCCCTTGTAGCGCGTATGCGTGAGCCCGCGCGCGCCGACGCCGACGGTCGGATCCTGCGCGCTGCAATTTGCGATGAGCTGATATATATTGTAGCGCAGCGCCGTTTGCGTTTCTTCTTCGGGCGCGAAGGACGGCAGGTCGCATATCTCCCACTTATGCCGCCACCATGCTTCGTGGCGCGAGAGCGCGTCGTCAAACCGAACCTCCGCGGGCGCTTTTTCGATGCGCGGGTCGACGTCGCGGCTCGTCAGAATGCAGGCGAGCTTGTCAAAACGGACGCGTTCCCCCGCTTTTGCATCCGCTTTGTATTCCGCCGTGACGCTGTTTTCATCAAATCGGGTTTGCCCGCGCGTCCAGCCGTCTGCGGAGAATCGCACGGTTTGCGTCAGCCGTTGCCCGCTGCCGCGAATCTCGAACCGAACGGCAAAGCCGTCGGCAAGCGTCTCGCTTTCGACCGCCCGCGCAAGCTGAATGCGCTCGGTATTATCCTGCGTTTGATCGTCCGGCACGGGGCAGTTGACGCTCGCTTTCAAAACGCCGCTTGCAAGCGATATCGTCATATCCGCCCGCGGAAGAAACGTCGTTTGCTGAAACAGCAGCGCCGTATTCTCCGAGGAAAAAAAGCGCGCATACTCGATATCCAGCCGCTTTTCGTTCGCTTGCAGCGTGCAGGCGGCAAGGAACGTCGCGCGTTTCAAATCGAGCGTGATGCGAATGTCGGAGCAGAGCGCCGCCTGTTCGCCGTCGATCAAAACCTGCTCCCAAACGGGCGTTGGCAGGTTGACGAAATCCGTGATGCCGGGCTTGATCTCGCCGAATATGCCCGCAACGAACATCCCGCGCCGAACGGGGCGAAGCGCCGGCTCGAACGGCAGATAGCCGCGAACGCCCATCCTGCCGTTGCCGATGAAAAACACGCTTTCCGAATAGTCGTCTGCCCAATCGGAGAAAACGGCGGATATGCGCCATTTTTCCAACGCGACCGCGTTCGTCATATTCGACCCTCCTCGCTTGCAACGAGCATACTGTGGCAAACAAAGCCCGCGCATGTCGCAAAGGCAGCGCCCGTTTGGCACGCGCCGTCGAATTCGTCCACGCTTTCGCACGCGACGCCGTTATCCATCGTAATGAAATCCAGCTCGCGCCACGCCTTGGCGCCATATCCGCAAAGCAGGCTGTTGCAAAGGCTCAATACCCACGGATGCGGCGCGTGTCTGCATCCGATCTCCGCAACGGGACAATCCGCAAAGCCAAACGCATAATCGGACGAGCGGATCTTTTTCACGGTGTTTTGCCAAATGGCGTCGTCCATGCCGCAATAGCCGTAATACGGCAAAAGCTGAAGGCTTCCCGGCGGCTCGTCGTATACGTCGTGATCGCCGTTTTCGTTCACCGACCAGGCGTAATACGCGCCCGCCGCATCCGTAAAGACACAGCGCGCTTGAATCGCCCTTCGCACGCCGTCCGCCGCCGCCCTGCACGACGCATATTTGACGGGATCGAGCGCGAGCAGGTCGCAAAAGGCGCGCCAAACCAGCACATTGTCGTAGGTCAGGTACGGATGCGTCCGCTCGTCGTCGGTCGGTTGCAGGAAGGTTTCGTAAAGGTCGAGCGCAGGGCAGCGCGCGTCCTCGAGCTTTGTCAGAATCTCCGCTACCCCATCCTGCACGAAGCGTTCGCAGAAAAACGCGTGATCGCCGCTTTCCTTGACGTATGCGGCAAGCGCGAGGATGGGCGAAACAAGCTCGTCCAGCTCGAACCCCGGTTCGAGCACCGTTCCGTCGATATAGCGCGAATGAACGCCGAAGTTGCGGCGCTGCCTGGTAAAAACATACGTCAGGATGCGCCGCGCGAGCGCATGATCCGCGTCCAGTATGGCGGGAAACGCCCATAAAAGCGTGTCCCGATCCCAGTATGCCGCGCTGACGTAATAGCGCGGGCTGCGGCTCGTTATGCAGACGAGCTCCTCCGTGTCCATCGTCATCCCCGCGGCATAAAACATACAGAAGAAAAGGTTCCTATTATATAGATGCGTGCGCTTGTCGCTCTGCATCCGCCGCGCGCGCGCGTCCAAATAACGCGCGGTCTTTTCATATTCACAAGCATAGCCGCGCCGCAGCATCTCCTTTGCCGACGTCGCGGCGGCGACCTCCTCAAATCCCAGCCCGAAAAACAACGTCAGCGCGCGCGATTCGCCCGCAGCCATCTCCTCTTGCCGAACGATGCGGTATCGAACGCCGCTTTCCGTCATGGCGCATTCCGTTTCGCACGGTTGGTCGCACATCGGCGCGAACGCAAACAGCGGCGCGCCCATGCGATAATCAATCACGAACCCGTGGTTCCAACCGCTTTCATAGCAATGCAGCAAGCCGTCGAGCGGCTTTGTCTCGTTGACGCAATGGTTGACGCGGCAGATCTCGCCCTCCGCGCCCCAGACGAAACGCAGCGGCGCCTTCGCGTCAAGCTCCATGCGGATCAAAAACCCGCGCTCGCCGACGGGCGCAAGGTAAATCACGCGGCGCTCATACGCGTCGCTTTTCTGCGTAAGAGCGGGAACCCAATCATGCAGACGCTCCCACGCCGTCGCGTTTGGCGCGCTCACGCCCTCGATAAACGGAAGCACGACGGGCAACTTGTCCCCGCAAAGCTCGACCTGCCCCTTCAACCCCATGGAAAGGAACGACAGGCTCTCGACCGCGCCCGTCGCCTCACGGATCGTTGGGAGAGCAATCATTTCATTTGCAGTCGGTAAATACGCGGACATAACGCCTCCAACTTGTTTAATCGGTTAAACCATATCACAAGCTAAATATATCAAAAAAATCTCTATTGTCAAGAACGACTTACAAATCAGCATAAAAATATGTTGACACGTCGGAATTGTCACGCTATACTGTTCGCGTAAGAAGGGTTTAAGCGGTTAAACAAAGTTGGGGGGAGGGAATGTCATGGGTCGATCCACGTTAAAGGACGTTGCGCGGCTTGCCGGCGTATCCTCCGCCACCGTATCCTACGTTTTGAGCGGGAAGCGCACCATTTCCGGCGAGACGAAAGACCGCGTGATGAGCGCCGTCGAAACGCTCGACTATGTGCCCGACCTGAACGCGCAGGGGCTGAGCACGCGGGATTCCAAGCTGCTCGGCGTCGTTGTGCCGCAAACCGAACCCGGCGAACGGCTGATGTTTCAAAACAGCTTTTACAGCGAGGTGCTCGGCAGCATCGAGTACTACGCGCGGCACAGAGGCTACCACATCCTCATCTCGGCGACGGACGCGAACGAGAGCTATATGACGCTTGCGAAAAAGCGCAATCTGGACGGCATCATCGTCATCGGCATGTACCCGAACGCGTTCTACAACGAGATGAAGAAAACGCAGATCCCCATCGTTCTGATCGACAGCTACTGCAACGACCATTACTACGACAACATTCGCATCGACGACGCATACGGCAGCTATCTCGCCGCAAGCCATATGCTGCGCTGCGGGCACAGGGACATTGCGTTTTTTGCGGGTCAGCTCAAAGAAAACGGCGTTATGAAAAAGCGGCTCCTGGGCTATCGGCAGGCGCTTGCGGAATACGGCGTCCTGTACGACGCAAAATATGTGTTTGAGGGGCAGATCGATTATGAAAGCGGCGTGACCATGGCGGATCGGCTGGTCAAAAGCGGTCTGCCCGTTACGGGCGTGGTCTGCGCGGCGGACATCCTTGCCATCGGCGCGATGAAAAGCCTCTATGAAAAAGGGCTTCGCGTGCCGGACGACGTTTCCCTCGTCGGGTTTGACGACCTTGAGGTGTCAAGCTACCTGACGCCGGGTCTGACCACCGTCAAGCAGCAGATTTCGCTGAAAGGACAGCGCGCGGTCGAGCTTCTGCTCAAACACATCGAGGATCCCACGCTCAGCAAGCAGGAGGAGATCCTGCCGCTGCGGCTGATCGAGCGCGGCTCGGTCAAAACGATCGAAACAAAGCCGATCATCGAATCGGTCTGATAAAAATGGCTTGCACAGCCCTGATCAAAGTTCGTGCAAGCCAGAGCGAAAGCACCCGACAAAAGGCCCTGTCGCTTCCAATCATTGTAAGCGAAACGGGCCGCAAAAATCAACAAATTAGGAGGAACCAAAATGAAAAAGATTCTTTCGCTGATCATCTGCGCCCTGATGGTAGCCGCTCTGTTTACCGGCTGCGCCGCGAAGGAAGCCCCCGTGGCCGAACCCGCCGCGGAGCCTGCGGCCGAACCGGCAACGGAGCCCGCAGCGGAGCCCGCAGCGGAACCCGCTGCGCCCGCCGAGCCCGTAACGATCACCTACTGCAACTTCAACGCGTCCGGCTCGAACGAAGAGACCCTCGCCAAGATGGTCGAAGCGTTTGAAACGGAGAACCCGAACATCAAGGTCGAGGTCGAGACCATCGGCTACAACGACTACTTCACGCAGATGCAGACCCGCGTCGCCGGCGGCACCGCGCCGGATTGCTACGAGCTGAACATCGAGAACTTTGCCGCGTATGCCAACAAGGGCCTGCTCGGCGAGATCGTCGGCGCGGACACCGCGGCGCTCAACGAGACCGCTCTCAACGCGTTCAACGTCGGCGGCAAGCAGTACGGTCTGCCCGAGAGCTTCTCCAACGTGGTTTTGATTTACAACAAGGATCTGTTTGACAAGGCGGGCGTCGCTTACCCGACCGACGACTGGACGCAGGACGACCTGCAAAAGGCGGCGGAAGCCATTCGCGCGCTGGGCGACGATATTTTCGGCATCTGGCAGCCCATCACCTACAACGAGTTCTTCAAGGTTGTCGCGCAGTACGGCGGCTCGCTGCTGAACGCGGACAAGACCGCCTTCACGATCAACTCCGCCGAAAACCTCAAAGCGGCGCAGACGCTGATCGACCGCGTGCTTGTCAGCAACGTCCAGCCCACCACCGTTCAGCAGGGCGGCATGGGCGACTGGGATTGGTTCATGAGCGGCAAGCTCGGCATGATCCCGACGGGCATTTGGGCGTTCCAAACCTTCACGGAGAACTGCTCGTTCGATTGGGACATCGCGGTTGAGCCCGGCAGCACCGCAAAGGCGACGCACTTCTTCTCCAACTGCGTTGTGATGAACCCCGAAACCACGCATCCCGAAGAGGTTGCAACGTGGCTGAGCTGGCTGACCTCCTCGACCGCTTCCGCAGACATCCGTCTGGCGGCAGGCTGGGATCTGCCCGCGCTGAAAGACATGGACACGCTCGCGGCTTATCTTAAAATCACGCCTCCCGAAAACCGCAAGGCCGTGTTCGAGAGCCTGAACTACCTCGTGATGCCTCCAGTGATCGAGGATTACGCGCTGATGAGCGACATCATCACGAAGAACCTCGCGGCGGCGGCGGACGGCACCATGACCGCGGAGGAAGCGCTGAACGCCGCGCAGGCGGAATGCGAAGCGCAGATCAAGCTGGGTTAACCGACAGAACGGCGGGAGGGGCGTTTTCGCCCCTCCTTTTCCGACGTGATACAAGGGCAGGGCAAACGAGGAGCGCATATGAAACAACGCATCAAAGAGCAACGACGGAACCGACGCGGCGGCCTATTGACCGCATCCCCGTTTTTACTGCCGAGCCTGATCGGGCTTGCGGTGTTTTTTTTCGCGCCCATGCTGGTTTCGATCCTCATCAGCCTGACGGACTGGAACGGGCTTGACCGCCTGCTCGCGCCGGGGTTCTTGCAGGAGCATTTCATCGGGCTCGACAACTTCAAAAGCATCTTAACGGGCAAGGAGTTCTGGCACGTCCTCGGCAACACGCTTTCCTATATCGCGCTGTATATCCCGCTGATGCTGACGGTGTCCATCGCGGTCGCTTCGCTTTTGAGCAAACAGCGCAGGGGCGTAGGCGTGTTCCGCGTGCTGTACTATATCCCCGTGCTGACCTCCTGGGTCGCCGCATCGCTGATTTGGCGGAGCATTCTTTCGCCGCAGTACGGCGCGGTCAACGCCATCCTCGGCTTCTTTGGCATACAGGGCCCCGGTTGGCTGCTGGACGAAAAATGGGCGATGCCCGCGATCGTGCTCGTTTCGGTTTGGAAGGACATGGGCTTTTTCGGGCTCATCCTGCTCTCCGGCATGGTCGGCATCAACCAAAGCTATTACGAGGCGGCGGAAATCGACGGGGCGGGCGCGTGGACGCGATTTTGGCGCATCACGCTGCCGCTTTTGACGCCGGCGATATTCTATGTGCTGATCGTCAGCCTCATCAACTCGTTTCAACTGTTCCCGCAGATCATGATTATGACGGAGGGCGGGCCGAACGGCGCGACGCAGGTCATGGTGGAGCGCATCTACCAATACGGCTTCCGCTACTTCAAGATGGGCTACGCCTCGGCGTTCTCCTGGATTCTGTTTCTGATTATCATGGCTTGCACCGCGCTGCAAATGCGTATGCAAAAGAGGTGGGTCAACTATGACGCATAAAAAACGGCTCTCCACCGCCGCTTACTATACGATCGGCGTCCTGATCGCCGCCGCGTCCATGATCCCGTTTTTTTGGATGCTGTCGACCTCGCTCAAAGCGCGCGGCGCCTTAATGAGCATACCGATCGAATGGATCCCCAAGGAACCGACGCTTGCCGCCTACGAGAAAGTCTTTTCGAAATTCCCGTTCGTTCAAACGATCGGCAACAGCCTGTTCATCTCGATCGCGTATACGCTCATTACGCTTTTCTCCGCGTCGATGGCGGCGTTCGCGTTCGCCAAGATCCGCTTTCCGAAGGCGGATCTGCTGCTTAAAATTTTCTTGGCGGCGATGATGATACCCACGCAGGTGACCATCATCCCCCTGTTCGTCGTGATGAACAAGCTATCGCTCATCAACTCGTACGCAAGCGTGATTCTGCCGTCGATCTTCCGCCCGTTCGCGGTGTTTTTGCTCGTCCAGCAGATGCGCACCATACCGAACGACTATCTGGACGCCGCGTCCATCGACGGCGCTTCGACGTTCCTCGTATACCGCAAGGTCGCCTTGCCGCTCTGCGCGCCGACGCTCGCAACGCTTTCCATCACGACGTTTATGGAGTCCTGGAACGACTATCTTTGGCCGCTTCTGATGCTGACCGACAAGACCAAAATGACGCTGCCCATCGCTTTATCCACCCTCAACGGTCAGTATGCGACGGAATACAACGTGCTGATGGCGGGCAGTCTGATTTCGATGATACCGATTATACTAATCTACATTTTCGCCCAAAAGTACTTTCAAAACGGTATGATGGCGGGCGGCATCAAGGGATGAGGTTCAAGCTCCATGCAAACGTATCGATTCGATAAAAACCTGTATGCGAGCGCGGCTTGCCCGCGCACGCGCGCCGCGCTATTTTGCGAAAACGGCGCTTTGGTCGCAGCGCTGCATTATAAGGGCGCGTTCGGGATGGGCGAAAAGTTTGACAGCCTGAACCAAAAGGGCAAGACGGTCGTTTGCAAAGTTGAGGAGAAATTCTGCTTTCAGGGCGAAAAGACGTATTGTCCCGCGCCGTTCTTTTGGACGGATACGGGTTTTGGGCTGTATGTCGATACCTGCGAAGGAACGACTTTCTCGTTTCAGGAAGGATGCGTTTGCGTTTCTCTGCCGCAGGGTGCGCGCCTGTGCGTTTTTTCTGGCGAGCCGCGCGCGATCGTAAGCGAATATATGCAGCTTTTCGGCAAAGCGGTTTTACCGCCCGATTGGGCTTTCGGCGCATGGATCTCCGCCAACCATTGGAAATCCCGCAAGGACGCGCTTTTGCAGGCGGAGAACCTCAGGCGCTACGACTTTCCTGCGTCCGTGATCGTTTTCGAGGCGTGGAGCGACGAGGCCACGTTTTATATCTTCAACGGCGCCAAATACACGCCCGTTCAAGACGGCGGCGCGCCGAAATATGAGGACTTCGACTTTTCGGATTCGCCCTGGCCCGATCCCAAGGGCATGATCGAGCGTCTGCACGAAGCGGGGCTGCGCGTGGTGCTATGGCAGATTCCCGTTTATAAAAAGCAGGACGAAACCGAGGAACAGAACGCGCAGAACGATCTGGATTGGGAAGACGCCGCCAAGCGCGGGCTTTGCGTGCATCTTTCGGATCAAACGCCCTATCGCATCCCCGAGGGACATTGGTTTGCCGGCTCGATGCTGCCCGATTTTACGAATCCCGAAACCGTAAAAACATGGTTTGACAAGCGCCGCTATCTCCTCGAAATCGGCGTGGACGGCTTTAAGACGGACGGCGGGGAATTTATCTATACGGACGACGCAGCGTTTTATGACGGCAGCACGGGCAGGCAGGGCGTCAACCGCTATGCGCGCGATTACACGCAGGCGTACCGCGATTTTATCGGAGAGGAACGCGTGCTGTTCAGCCGCGCGGGTTACGCGGGGCAGCACACCGTGCCGATTCACTGGGCGGGCGATCAGCAATCTCAAAACAGCGAGCTTTCCGCCGCGCTGACGGCGGGTCTATCCCTCGCCGCGACGGGCGTCCCCTTCTGGGGCTTCGATATTGCGGGCTTCGCGGGCCCTTTGCCGTCGCTCGACCTGTATCGGCGCGCCACGCAGCTTGCGTGCTTCTGCCCGATCATGCAATGGCATTCGGAGCCGGACGGCGGACAGTTTCGCGCGCTCATGGCGGGCGGCGAGGGCGACAACGAGCGAAGCCCCTGGAACATGGCCGCGGCATATCACGCGCCCACGTTTCTGGACGAGATGCGCTTTTGGCATAAGCTGCGCTATCGTCTCCTGCCGTATATCCTGCGCACGGCGCGGCAATGCGCAGCGCAAAGCCTGCCCATGATGCGGCCGCTCGGATACGCCTTTCCGCAGGACGAAAACGCCGTGTTCACCGACGACGCGTATCTCTTCGGCGACGCGCTGCTCGTTTTCCCGCTGCTGGACGAAAACGCCGAATCGCGCCGCGTATACCTGCCGCAAGGAAATTGGAGAGGCTTGTTCGACGGCGAATCTTACGCGGGCGAACAGGTGTTTTGCGCGGGCGGAAACGGCGCTCTGCCCGTGTTCGTCAACCTTGGCGCGCCCGCCGCGTCGCTTGATTTGCTTTCGGATGTTCTGACGTTTATTGAATCGGCGCGCTGAATCGCGTCGGTTGAAGCAGACCACGTTATGCACGCTATTTAGGGAATTCGCAAGGAAAATGCACGCATGAAAAACGCGGCGGATCTAATTGATCGACCGCGTTTCCTGCATGGTATGAACGAGATGCTCGTCCATGAGCGCCTTGGCAAGCGCCGCATCCCGAACCTCGACGGCGGCGACGATCTTTTCATGATACGCCGCGCCCGCCGCGCCCATTACGCCCACGTTTCCCTCGATTAAGACGTCATACCCCGATCGCATCAGCTCGAACACGCGAACGATGATCGGGTTGGCGCTCGCCTCGGCGACGAGCGCATGAAACGCCACGTCATAGCGGCGCTGATCGGCGCGGGACACAGCGTCGCGCATGCGTTTCGTCGCGTCCCGCATGGCGTCAACCTGCTCCGCCGTCGCGCGCATTGCGGCAAGCGCCGCCGTTTCCCCTTCGATGATGCGGCGGAACTCGAACAGGCTCATGCGATCCACGCCGCTCTGCATCAGCGCGGAAAGCGCGGAAAACAGCCCGTCCTCGCTCTGCGGGGCGCATACATAGGTGCCGCCGCCGCGTTCGCTTTTCAATACGCCGAGCCCTTTGAGCCGCTCCAAAGCGGAGCGGACGGAAACGCGCGAAACGGCATACCGCTTTGCAAGCGCCTCGTTGGAGGGCAGCCTGCCACCCGTCGGAAATTCGCCGCCGCCGATCGCGCCCAGCAAAGCGCGAAAAACCATGTCGCTCTTTTGCTCGGTCTGTTCCGCGTCTCCGTCCGCCTGCGTCATTCGTTTCTCCATATCCGCGCGTTTACGGGTTGACCACGTTGATCGGCGCGCCCGCGCAATACGCCTTCAAATTATCCACCGCGATATCCATCAGGCGCTGGCGGCTCTCCTTGGGCGCCCACGAAATATGCGGCGTGATGATGCAGTTTTTCGCCGAAAGCAGCGGGTTGTCGCGGCGGATCGGCTCCGTGGATACAACGTCCAGCCCCGCGGCATACACCTTGCCCGCGTTCAGCGCATCCGCAAGATCCTGCTCCACGATGAGCGGCCCGCGGCTGTTGTTCAGCAGGATGACGCCGTCCTTCATCTTCGCGATGCTGTCCTTATTGATGATGCCCTGCGTGGACGGGAACAGCGGGCAATGCAGCGCGATCACGTCGGATTCGCCAAGCAGCTCGTCAAGGCTCGTAAGCGTCGCAACCGCGCGCCCCGCGTCGGTCGGATGCGCGTCGAACGCGATCACGCGCATACCGAGCGCACCCGCGATCCGCGCCGTAGCCTGCCCGATGCGCCCCAGCCCGATGACGCCCATGGTCTTGCCCGCAAGCTCGATCAGCGGATAGTCCCAGAAGCACCAGTCGGCGTTCTCCGTCCATTTCCCCGCGTGCACGACCGCGTCGTGATGCCCGACATGGTGACAGATTTCGAGCAGCATGGCGATGGCGAATTGACCCACGGCGGCGGTGCCGTAGGTCGGAACGTTGGATACGACAACGCCCTTCTCCTTCGCCGCGGCAACGTCCACAACGTTGAACCCCGTTGCCAGCACGCCGATGAAGCGAAGCTGACCGCATTGGTTCAGCACCGCGCGCGAAATGGGCGTTTTGTTCGTGTAAACCGCCTCCGCGTCGCCGATGCGCCGCGCGATCTCCGCCTCGTCCCCGATCGGCGTGCGATCATATACCGTAAGGGCGCCCAGCGCCTCCAAGCCCGCCCAGCTCAAATCGCCGGGATTCTCCGTATAGCCGTCCAATACTACGATTTTTATATTCTCTCCTCCTTCTGTTATGCCATCGCCCACGCGCGGTTGATCACGCGTTTGCAGTTCGCCAGAATAATATCTTCATCCTCATCGCCCCAAGGCTTTACCTCAAACGAAAGCACATAGGGGTTCTCCGCGCAGAAAAAGCCCTCCTCGCGCAGCACGCGGAAGAAATCCGTCAGCTCAAAAACGTCGTTCGCGCTTTGCGGAAAGCCGAAGCGCGGATGCTGATCGCCATACGCCTCGCAGCCGAGCTTGACCACCGCGTTCCCGATATGAAAATGCGTGATATACGGGCGAAGCGTGCGGATCACGAAGCGGCTCGTTTCATAGGTGGTCGGAAAATGCGAAAGATCGACCAGCAAGCCGAAGTTCGGGCACGCGCAGCGCATCTCCGCGGCAAACCGCGCAGCAAGCGGCGCAGGCCCGATCAGCGCCGCCTTGTCCATATCGAAATCGAACACCTCCAGGTTGACGCCCATGCCCTTCTTGGCGGCATAGTCGCATACCGCCTTCGTCGTTTTGACGAGCTGACCGTAGGCAAGCTCCTTCGTTTCCCGCGCCCATTTGCCCGCCAAAAACGCAATCGCCCCCGCGCCCAGATACGCCGCCTCGTCCACCGCCTCGATCAGCGTCGCCTCCGCTTTTTGGCGGCCCGCTTCGTCTGCGTCGTTCGGATTCAGCTTCGGCCCCAGCAAACGCGGCTGCGCGCCGTAGCAGACTTTGAGATGGGACTGATCCAGCAGCTTCTTCGCCTGCGCGCGCTCTGCGTCGCTTGGAAATTGCGAAAGCTCGATCGCGTCGAAAAAATCGTCCGCCGCGATATCCCGAATGGAAGTCAGAACGTCGCGCTTGGGATAGCTCATCCAGCGAATGGTGCCCACCTGAAAATAAGTATGAATTGATTCCCGCATGGCAAACCCTCCTGTGTTTGTGAAAGTTGTATTACTTTTAATCAATAAACTAACTAGATGTATTATAAGTTCGGGCGTGCGCATTGTCAACAGGCGCGTCCCCGTCAAAGCCCTTTTGTTTGCCTGCGTAGACGTCCGTCGCGTTGGGTCGCCGCCGTATCTTGACAAATCACCGTTGTTTGGATATGATACAATATACATTGTTATAACATGCCGTTTTTGTACGCACAACGCGCTCTTTTACCCGCCCGTGCGCGGATCGGTCGCACCCGAACCCATCGCCAAACAAGAAGCAGGTGTTTCATGAATTATCGGGAAGTACAGGACGCAAGATGGCAGAGACAGCTATTCCGCGTATGCGTCTATCTGTTTTTCATCGGGCTGGCCGCGGAGATCGTCATCTATTTGATGGATTCCTCCTCCCGCGCGCTCTTTCTGCCGCTGCCGCTTTACCGCTTTCGGTTCATTTACCTTCCCGCGGCGCTGAACGCTTTGGCGCTCGCCGTTACCTTTTTTGTTCTGCGCGCGCAGCGTTTGTCAAACGGCGTCAAAAACGCCTGCGCTTCGTTTTTGATCTACTTTTTCTGCGCCAATATTCAGGTCGTACACTATGTCTACGGCCCGCTTTTGATGCTGCCCGGCATAGCGATATTCGTTTCCACGATCTTTTCAAACAAGAAAATCACGCTGTCCGTTACGATCGCGTCCATACTGTCGCTCGCGCTCGCGGGGAGCTTGGCTTCCGTCGAGCTGCGCAAGGGCGACCCGCAGCTCCTTTCGGACGTCGGCATTGCCGCGCTGGTCATGATCGTAATGTATATCACCGCGAATCTGCTCATCAACTATACCGCCCAGCAAATCAACCATATTTTGGAAGGGAACGAACGCCAGCGGCAGCTCATCGAGGAATGCAACATGGATCCCCTCATGGGCATCGGCAACCGCCGCGCGCTGCTCGAAAAATTCGACCGCATCCGCGGCTCAACCGCCGCGACGCGCCATCCGCTGCTGCTCATCATCGACATCGACGATTTCAAGCGCGTCAACGACGCGTTTGGTCACCCGGCGGGCGACGAGGTGCTGATGCGGCTCGGGCAGCTCATCAAGGACGCCGTCAGAGGCAACGACCGCGACATGGAGGTTTTCCGTTACGGCGGCGAGGAGATCGTCATGCTGTTTTGGAACATGGGCGAAGCGTCCGCGCGGAGCATCGCAAACGACCTTCGGGAAGCGTTTCACGAAATCGAATTTTCCTTCGACAAAGCCACGCGCATATCGTTCAGCGGCGGAATGGCGACGCTTTCGCCCGACGAAACGCCCGAGGCTTGGATCTCGTCCGCCGATTCGCGGCTGTATACGGCGAAAACATCCGGAAAAAATAGGATCTGTTAGAGGCGCGTATGAACTTTGTTATCGACTATGAAATCTGTTCCATTCTGTTTTTGATCGTCACGATCTTCGCCTATTTCAGCAAGCGCTTTCTTCCGACGATGCAAAACAAATACTACGGCTGGCTGCTCATCAGCGGGCTGTTCTTCCTGTGCCTCGACGTGGCAAGCTGCGTATTCGACCGATACAGCTATGCGTTCCGGCCTTGGTTTTTGTATTTGATCAACGCGATGCTGCTGATCCTCACGCAGATCTACATCGCGTTCGTATACGCGTACTCCGTCGTTTCGATTCGCCGCGAAAGCCTGTTTGCGAACAAGCTGCGCATCCTGCTCGCGATTCCGCTCGCAATCAGTATCGTCATGCTGCTTGCCACGCCGTGGACGGGCTGGATCTTCTATTTGGACGGAAGCAACAAATATTGGCACGGCCCGCTGCATTCGATGCTGTATGTCGTATCCACGATCTATTTGATCTGCACGGCGGCAGCGCTCCTTCTGTCGCGCAAAACCGTGGAACGCCGCGTGCGCTTGACGATGGCGTCGTTCCTCATTCTTTCGGTCGTCGCAACGCTCATACAGTTCTTTTTCCCGCGCTATATGTTAAACGGCGTCGCCGTCGCGCTGTCGCTGAACATCATGCTGCACGTTTTACAGTCTCCCGATCTGTATCTCGACAAAATGACGGGGCTGTACAATCGCAACGCCGTGCCGCTTTTGCTGGAATGCGAAACGCAGCGAAAGAAGGAGTTCTCCGTCGTCGTCTATCTGGTGGACGGTCTGAACACCCTCGTCAGCCTGTACGGCGTATACGCCGGCGAGGAGATCTTGGTTTTGATCGCGAACGAGCTGAGAAAAGCCTATCCGAAGCACGAAATCTTCCGCAACGGCTACGACAGCATCGGCGTGTTCGTGCAGAACGTGCGCATTACGGACGAAAACATCGACCGATACGCCGCCAAATTCCCCGTCAAGATCCAGTACCAAGGGCGGGAGCTTTCCCTTCTGTGCCGCACGCTGGCTTTAAGCGGCGCGGATTTCGCATCCACGGAGGCGATGATCTTCGCGATCGACGAGGGCATGGAAACGCTGCGGAACGACGGCTTCGCGGGCAGCATCTTCGTTTGCGACCGAGAGACGGACGCGAACTATCGCTATCGCCATAAAATCGAAACGGAGCTGAGCGAGCGCATTGCCGATCGCGACATAGACGTATCCTATTGCCCGATCAATGCGATCGACGGCCGCCTGTACGCCGCAAAGGCGAAGATGAACATCGTTGACGAACACGGCGAAAAGCTGCCCATGCAGGTTTTGTATTCGCTTGCCATGCGGCGCGGCTTGGTGATTCCGCTCAACGCGCTGCTGCTCGAACGCGTTTGCGTGTTTTTGAAACGATACGACATCCGCCGCTGGGGCGCGGAGCACGTATTCGTTCCGCTTTCCTCGCAGGCGTGTATGCAGCAGCAGCTTACCGCGTCCATCCTGCGCATATTGTCGCGCTATCAGATCGACCCGCGGCTCATCTGCTTTACCGTAACGGAAAAGGACGCCATCGGCGCCGCGGACAACCTGGAACCAAACATGCGGCAGCTCACCAAAACCGGCTGCTGCTTCCTGCTCGACGAATACGGCACAGGCTACGCCAACCTGGATCTGCTCGCGCGGCTTCCGTTCTCCTATCTCAACATGGATCAGGAATTCGTCAAGACCGCGTGGAGGCAAAAGGGCGGCAAGGCGTATATCGCAAACCTCATTCAGCTCTTCGAGAACATGGGCATGGCGGTGAGCTGTACCGTTCCCGATTCCGAGGCGCAAACCGACGAGCTGCGCGATATGGGCTTCCGCTACATCCATGTTTCAACGGGCGGCGGCGGCATGACGGAGGACGAATTCCGCGACTGCCTCGCGGATTCCGCATCCGCCATTTGGAACCGATGAGCACGGGCGACGCCTGTATATCCGCGCATCTTCTTCCCAAATCTTGACAAGCGTTCACGCTCGACGCCCGTTTTGCAGCGCGCGAAAACGGGTTTCGCCGCGCAGCGCGCGTTTATCGTCAAACGGCGCTTTTTCACGTCGTTTTGCGACTTTTGCAAATTGTTAAAAAAAAGATCGACAATTTTATTACATTCGCATATAATGCTGGTATATGTAGTATCATGCTGGTACTGGGCGACGTAGTACGAAACGCCGCGCATATGAACGACCGCTGCGCGCAAAGCAAGGAAACGACGCAATCGAAGCCCACAGCGGGAGAACATGCGCCCGACCGCGTTCGGTCGAAACGACGAGGAGCTTGTATCGTTCAATGTCTGCGACATGGAAAACCGTCATCATCGTGAGTTTGGTCGTTGCGCTTGTGTTGGTGGGAGCAATGGTCTTTTACGGCTATTCCCGCAGCACGGACGCAAATGCGGCGTTCCCGGGAGACGGCTATGTTTTACAGGTTTCGGGCGACGAGGTCGAGCGGGTTTGGTTCGCGGTCGGCAAATCCTACGCCGATCGCTATCCGTCCGGCGTTACTTTTCGGATGTGCAGGGCGCGCAGGTCGAGGTTGACGGCGCGACCTTCCTTCATTATACAAACGACGCCATCGGCGCTTTTACCGACGGCATTCTTTTGGACATGGAGGATTTGGGCAGCGACGTAACCCCGTTTTTCCGCATGGGACGCGGCTCGGTCGTAACGCGCGCGCAGGACGGCGCGTATTCGCTTTCCGACGGCGACGCCGATATCCCCATCGGCACCGTGCTCTATAAGCTCTCCGAAAGCGCTTATCTGATCGCCTCCGATCACCTGACGATTCGGCTCTCCGACGCCCTGACGGAGCTTGTCGAGGGCTACGCCGAGATCACCTATATGGATTCGTCCGTCATCCGCATTGTGACGGAAAACAAAGTATTCTACACCATCGCCTCCGCTTCCAAAATCGAAACGCCGACGGGGCTCAGCCTCTGTCTCGCGGAAAAGCGTGTGCGCGACGCAAACGACGAAATCGTGTTCAAGCTCTCCGAGATGCTTTTGGATACGGACGCAGCCATCGAGATCCTGCCGGGCGAACGAACGGAATGGGTCGTTCCGACCTTCAACATCACGACCGTTGACGGCGAGGACGGCGACGAGGGCGAGGACGGAAAGCAGGGCGTTGCGGGCGTTTCGGGCAAGGCGGGCGAAAACGGCACGGGCGGCACGGGCGGCACGGCGGGCGCATCCGGCTCGGGCGGCGCGTCGGGCGCGACGGGCGCAACGGGCGGCACCGCCGGATCCAGCGGCGACACAAACGTTGTCCTGCCGGACTTCCTTCTGACGGACTTTGCCGTTACGGATACGGGCTTTACGGGCGGCATCACCATCGGCGGCAATTACGACCTGCTGATCGACAGCGACGCCTACAACAGAATTTACGTCGAGGAGTTGGCCACGGGCAGGAAAACGCTGGTCGAATCCTCCTTCCGTCTCCCCAACGATTCCTACTCGTTTGTCGGAGCCGTCAACGGCGACGTCTCGCTTGCGGGCTTGAAGCTCGACACGCGCTATCGTCTGGTGATTCAATCGGCATACGAGGTGGACGGCGTGGAGTATGAGCGCGTATTCCTGTCCAAGGAGTTCCGAACGGACTCCCTTGGCGTTGCGATGGAAAACCTGTATACAACGGAAACGTCCGGCACCATCCGCGTAACCAAGAAGGCGTATTCCACCGCGGTCGGCGTACATCTTTCCCTGTATCGCAAGGCGGACTTTGTCTCGCCCGGCGAGAGCGACCCCGGCTACGTCGGCGCGATCGTTTGGGATTGTCGGCAGTCGTTGCAGAACGTCGCCGATATCACGTTCTCCGGCGCGCCCGACTCGCTCGGGCAGGACTTGACGCCCAATACGGAATACATCGTCGTTCTTCGCGCGACAAACGAGGACGGCGTGCAGACCACGTCTCAGGATATGCTGACGTTCCGCACGCTCAAAACGCTTGCCGTATTGGACGCGCCCGTCGTCGTTACGGATCAGCGCAACAGCGTGTTTACCATTACGCCGAAGATCATCAGCGATCCGCACAACGGCATCCGGCGCTATTCCTACGCGATTTACAACGCGCTGACGGATCAGCTTGTCAAAACCGTCAAAGCGGATTCGAGCGACCCGTATACGCTGGTCATCGACGGCTTCAAAATCGAGCGCGACGTGTTCTACAAGGCGCGCCTGATCGCGGAGTTTGACGACAACGAGAAAACCGTCGAACTGACCAGCGCGTTTTCCAACAGCTTCATCATGCGCGGCACGGGCTATCCCTACGCCACGTTCACCTACACCTCGACCTATACGGATAACAACGGGCAGGAGGTTGCGCTCAGCCCGGCGCAAAAGTCCTCTTTCTCGCGCGTAAACGGCATGCTGTATATCAACTTCAACGGCGCAAAGCTGCGCATCGCGGACAATTACCACAGCGGCGTCGATGCGCTCAAGGTCACCATAACGAGCCTTACGGATTACAGCGAAACCCGTTTCTACTATTTGGAAAGCGACGACATGGATCTCAACAACGATCAGTTTGACAACGGATTTTTGGAGATTCCCATCGAGCGCAACGGCTTGAAGGCGGACGCGAGCTATCTCATCTCCGTGCGCGGCACGGTCGATTTGGGCGACGGCACGGGCTATCAGGAGGATTTCCTGATCGGCAACTGCGTCTTTACCACCTCGAACGTTCCCGCATTGCAGGCGATGTGGTCCACGCCGCTTAACTCCAACAGCGCGCTTGCCATCAACCTCCATCTGGCCGCTGCGGACGACGTAAGCGAGGAGGATGCGGCGCTTGCCGCAAGCACGCTGACGCAGGTGACGTTCTCCTTATACGTCGGCTCCCCCTCCGCCTCCAACCCGCCGCTCAAAACCATCAACTATCCCGATCAAAACAGCGACCCGTTCGTCAGCTCGATCGGGGCCGCCACATACGGCGTAAAGGCGAACGGCGCGCCGAACGTGCTGTCGATTACCGAGCGCTTCTTCGGTCTGGAAACGAGCGAGCTGCCCGCCAACGCCACGGGCTTCACGGTCGTCGTTTCCGGCGCGATCGACTATTCGTCCACGATGGCGACGCCCGAAGGCGTGACCCCGACCAACTACGTCAACGAGATCCCGATCGAGAACAACTCGACCTATATCCATAAATCCAACACGCCGCCCGCCATACCCGACACGGGCGGGCTGACGGTAACGCCGATCTTCAACCTGAACGCCGTCGATTTCGGCATTCAATACAACGCGGCTTTGGAGAGCACCACGGTCGTCGGCTATAAGCTGACCGCCAACTTCTCCAACGAGCAGCGGCTGACGCGCTCGATTACCTATTACGCTTACGAAAACACCTGCTTTACCGCGTGGAAGACCTCCACGGGGCTTCGTCCGGGCGTGGACACGGGCGCGCTGCCAAGCAGCGGCTATATCGCGCAAACAACCGTCAACGTGCCGGCGAACGCATCCGGCTCGACCGCCGATTACTACGCCATCGCCGTTTTTGCGAACACGGAATATACGGACGGCTTCCTCGTTCCCGACAACTACATCACCTTGGGCGACTATGCGCCCAGCCCCGAAGTATACGGCGCGTATTCGACGAACGGAACCGGCTCGGATCTTTCCTGGAGCCGCGGCTGGACGTACTTTTTCGCGTTCGACGCAGCGATCAGCCTGACCAATACGGAGACCGCAAACCATACCTTCCCCTACGACAACGCGGAATACGACGGCACGACGATCCTCGGCAAGCTCCAAAACGCAAACTACCAAAAGCCCATATTTACCTGCTATCCCTCCACCTCCGCAAACGGATCCTCAACCTGGGCGTATTACCTGACGGACGTGGACAAAACCCTGCCGAGCGCGCAGCAGCTTCTCGTCACGCGATCCGACACGACGCCGCTCTCCTTCAATCTTCAAACGCAGGATCCGACCGCGACCGCGCAATTTGTCACGCTTTTGATCTCCGCTTCGGCAAATACGCGCGTCAGCGCGCAGCTGCGCTATTGGGAGCGCATCTACGACCGCGTCACGGGCTCTGCGGCGCTGACCTCGCTGAACGCGTTCTCCTACAAGCAGCTCGCCTTAAACACCCTGACCGCCGCATCCGTCGGCGTCACGACGGAGAACAATTTGGCGGATGAGAACATGATTCGCGTCAAGCTCACGGGCGGCGAGGTCGTGCTGAGCAACATTCCGGGTCTGCTCGTCGTCGCGCATGAGGAAGGAAACGCCGCCGCAAGCACGCAGTTCTACGTTTCCCTGACCGAGCGGGAATACAACGGCGCGTCCAGCAGCGCAAGCGCCATCATCCTCGCCTCCGACCTGCGCACGCTGTCCGGAAACGTGCTGCTGAATTATTACGCCCTGTACGATACGAACGTCAGCGGGTTCGATTTCAACCCCACGAGCAAATACGCCATTGCGGTCGCCAACGCGGATACCACGGGCGTTTACATGATTCCCAACAGCAACGGCTCGCGGCTCATCCAAAGCACCGTCGGCGCAAACGATTCGCTCTACGAGGTCAGCGCCTTTACGACCGCGGCAAACGGGCTTTCGGCGCGGCTGACGCATAATTCGCCGCTTTCCAACTATACCGCGTCTCTGGCCGTAGGCCTCACCGCGCAAGGCGTGCGCGACCCCGAGGATAACACCCGGCTGTTGACGCTGAAAAAGCTCTCGCAGGTTGAAATCGGCAACGCGGCGGGCACGGGGATCACGATTACGACGTCCGTCCCGTTCGTCAATCTGTCGCAAAGCACGGACATGACGATCTCCCTGGATCGCGCGACGATGAAATACAAAATCGAGGGAACGCGCGCGGGCACCATTCGGGACGACACGCTGCATATCAGCCTGTTTCAAAAGAGCGATCCCACCAGCCAGTACAGCTCCTACGAGGAGATCGTTTCCGCGCGCAAATCCGTGTCGCTCACCTACCTTGACACGACGGTGTATGAAACGACGTTCATGGATCTGGCCAAGGGCACCGACTATATGATCAGCTACTGGGTCGAGATCGCAACGGGCGATTCGGAGAACCCGTGGCGGCAGGTCACGCTTTTGCAGACGCAGGACTACACGCGCAAGGCGGAATACTACTTTAAGACCGTATCCAGCGTTTTGATCACCAACGCCGCGGGGCAATTCGCGATCACGAGCTATACCGAAAAGCTGCTGATGCTCAGCTATACGCTCAGCGAGGTCGTCGGCTTCGATATCGAATTCGAGCTGTATGAGCAGACGACGGGCGCGGGCGGCGTCAACGAATATACGCTGATTGCGGACTATGCCGAGCTGGTTGCCTCGGGCATGCTGCCGCAGCCTTACGCCAAGGGCGACCCCGGCAACCTGTATACGCAAAACATGGCCAACTTTCCCGTCAATCTGGCGGCAGGCTCTCTGATCCTGCCGGGCAAAAGCTATCGAATCGACATCATCGCCATGTCCTCCACGGCAAACAGCGAGGGCGTGCTCGAGGAGCTTGGGCGCGGCTACCTCTACCTGTCGCGACCCGCCGCCGTTCAACCGTTGATCTCCGTGCTGTCCGAGCCGCGCTACACCGCGCCGGGCGAGGCCGGCGAACCCGCGGTATTCGGCGTCGCCTACACCATCATGCCCAGCGACGTTCAAAGAGTGGTCGTCGGCGGGGAATACAAGATGATCCTGCTCGACGAGGACGGGCAGGCCGTCGCGCTTCCGTCCGCCGTCGCGTCGGCGCAGAGCATCGTCGAGCCGCTTTCGTTCTCCGTTGACGGTCTGACGCAGGGAACGGTTTACACGCTGTATTTCTACGCCGTCACCGATTTGGCGAACAGCGGCGTGAACCCGAGCACCGGCGCCGCGCTCACGAGCATTTCGCAGGTTGACGGTTCGCTTTTGACGCCGATCGTAAACGGCGCGCGCAACCCGCTTTTGGTCGCAACCAAAGAGCAAAAGATGCTCGGCGCGAGCGGCATCGAGATCGGCTCGCTATCCGTCACGACGCAGCCGATGCAAACGCGCTTTCTCCGCATCCTGTTCACCAACGCATACGGCATCGCCTCGTCGGTATCGAACCCCGGGCCGATCGTGCGTGTGGAATACATGATTGCCACGGCGGATCTGTCATACAGCAGCACGGTCAACGACGAGCATCCGACCATTACGGCGCTGAGCAACAACAGTTCGAGCTTTATCTACAATCTGGCGCCGGAGCTGAGCGACGTGACGCCCGGCAAGACATATTATGTAACGATTCGCCTGTATACCACGGACGGCGGCAGCCTGCCCGTGTATACGACGACGCTGCAATACAACACATAAGGAACGCGCGATGAGAGAGCTGAACAAAACGGTTAAAACGCTGATCATTGCCTTCTCCTGCCTGGTGCTTCTTGCCATCCTGGCGGGCGCGGTTCTGATTGTCGTGCAGTATCAAAAAAACGCGCCCGAGCAATATAGCTGCTCGGCGGGAAGCGTAGCCTTCGATGAAAACAACGCCCAAATCGATATGGCGTATGCGGGCGTCATCAAAAAACGCTGGGACGGCAAGTATTACCTGACGCTGAGCGACCGCTCGCGCTACTGTCTCGGAACGCAGGCGGTTGTGTTTGACAACAATACCGCCGTGCTGCGCCTGATCGGTTCGGGCTATCGCGTATATCCCGACAGCAGCGTCACGCGCATGGAGGAAGAAACGCCGATCAGCGAATTTGGCAGCACCATGCTCTACAAGCTGGGCGACCGCCGCTATGTTTTGATCGGCAGCACGCTGACCGATTCCTCCGGCAAGGTGAACACGGAGCGCTATCTGTACGCCGTGCTCGATCGCGCGGGAAACGCGCTTTTGCTCAACCACGAGATCAACTTCAAAACCACGGAGCCGACCTCTCTGTTCTCCGGCGAGGACGCGTTCGACATTGCGTCGGAAACCATGATGTTCGGCGGAAACGTCATCGACCTGACCATGATTTACGGCACGACGAACGAATATGACGCGCTTGTCGCGTCGCGCGACGGCAAAGAGCCCGTTGATGAGATCGAATTGACCATCAAGGGCGGCGCGGGCGGTTCGGGCGGCAGCGGCGGCAGCGGCGGAGACGGCGGCGTCGGCGGCAGCGGCGGCAGCGGCGGCAAGGGCGGCGAAGGCGGCTCGGGCGGCGGCGGCGGCTCGGGCGGCGCGGGCGGCGCGGGCGGCGCAGGCGGCACGGGCGTATCCGGCAGCGCTTCGGACTATCAGGAGAGCCGCTATTCGATGGGGCTTGCGGGCGTGATGCAGGACGTGACCAAGCTCACGGTGTTCTATAACGTCGTCGATCCGTTCGGCAACTATGGCAACGTTTATCTGGTCGTCGAGCCCGAGCAGGGAACGGAAGAGGAGCTTGAGGCGGCGCGGCAGACCGTCATGCTCGACGTGGACGCGACGTATGTCGGCGTATACGGTCTGAACCCCGATACGCGGTATGTCATTCGCATGTGCTATGTGCCGATCGAGGCGAACGCGTCCGCACAGACGGCGGACGTCATCCGCGCGGAGACGCTGGAGATTTCGCACGAGATCCGCATCGTCAAAATAGCGTCCGGGGAGCTTACGATCAACGTCAGGCTTGACGATCGTTACCTGATTGACAGCGGCAAGATCCTTTTGCAGATCGGTATGTCCGCCGTGACCGTCGAACAGACGCTCGGCGAAGCGGAAATCGCGCAATCGGCGTCGGCGGACGGCTGGACCGTAACCCTGCCCTTGACGGCAAGCTATTACGGAGCGCTTTTGAATCTTTCCTTCTCGGAGGTGCTGTATCAGGGTCAGCCGGTCGAGCTGAACAACAGCACGCAGCTTATTGACGAACTCTCCCCCGCAGGCGGCGGCAACTGAGTATCCATAGAATCGGGAGGCAGGTAAAAATCATGGAAAGTATCATGTCCGCAACGCTCACGGCGATAGGCTTGATGTTGGGGCTCGCGTTCCTGGGCGTAGGCATCGGGCTTGGCATTCTCGGCTCGCGCGTCGCCGAAGCGATCGGCAGAAACCCCGAAACGAAAAACGACGTGGTTCAGTCCGTCATGGTCGTCGCCATCGTTTTGACGGTGCTCATCCTTTTGCTGCTGGCTTTCGCGTTTATCCTGCTGTATTTCAACCCGCTGGTCGCATAATCCCTTTGATCGGAGCGCAAGCATGCACCTGTTCTATCTGATCGCCGCGATCCTCGGAATGGCGCTGCTGAACGCGCTTATGTTTGTGATCCTCAAAAACCTGTCGGATCGGACGGGCAAGCTGATTCGTTCCTCCGTCCTGCGCGATCTGAGCGTTTACGACCATGTGCTCGAACGAAAGCTTAACGAGGCGCTGACGGTGAACGAAGCGCTTAAAAAGAGCGCGCCCGCCGTGCAGCCGTTCGAGTATGACATGCCGCAGGTCAAAACGCCGACCGGCGGCGTTCTGTCCGTGGCGAACGGCATGTACCGCAGCGAGTCCTTCCCGCGCGATTATCGTCAGGTCAAGCTGCTTTCCGCGCCGAACGTGCCCGAAGCAATCGCCGAGGTAAAGCGGCGGGCGCTCGACGACGAAGCGTATCAAAAGGGCTGCATCGCCGCGCAGATCTGCTCGCTGCTGCCAAGCGACGCCGCATATGAGCTTTCCACGCTGCCCGTCAAAGAGCAGGAGGCGCTGCTGAGGGAGCTGTTGACGCCCGAACAGCGCGCGCTTTTGGACGAACACATGCTGCTTCGCACACAGTTCGACCTGTTTGCGTTTTTGGACGAGATGAACAGCCTCGCCTTTGAAAGCTCGGGCCGCATCCTTGTGCTCACGGGCGACCCGACCGCCGACTACGGCGCGCTGGATCCCCTGGTCGATACCGTTTACGACGCGGGCATCTGCGAAGGCGTCCGCATCGTGTACCGCAACCGTCTTTACGACTATTCGCTGCTGCTCAGAGAGGTGATTTGACGATGGCAAAAGATATCGAAACGCTCGTCTCGGACAAGATCCGCGCGATGAAGGAAAAGGAGAACATGTACCACGTCGGGCATGTGCGCGTGGTGCGCGACTACATTCTCGAAGTCAGCGGGCTGGAAGACGCGTCCTATTTGGAGCGCGTGGTCATCGGGGACAAGGCGGAGGGCTACGTCAACGCCATCGGCAGAAGCGCCATCATGGTCGCGCTGACCAAGCTGAAAGAGCCCATTCTGGTCGGGGACGCGGTAACCGCAACGGGCGAGGAGTTTTGCGGCGCGTTTTCTCCGGACTCCCTCGGTCACGTCGTAGACATGTTCGGGCAGGACAAGCTGATCGGGCGCACGTTCGACCACACCGTTCCCATGTATATCGACACGCCCCCCATCCCCATCATGGATCGCACGGCGGTTTGCCGCCCCATGCTGACGGGCGTTGCGGGCATCGACCTCATGTATCCCGTCGGCTGCGGACAGCGCCAGCTCATCATCGGCGACAAAAAAACGGGCAAAACGCAGATCGGCCTGGACGCCATCGTCAACCAGCGCGACTTTAAGCGCGTCTGCATGTATGTCGCCATCGGCAAAACGAAAAAAGAGGTCAAGGAGGTTTACAGCCAGCTGCTCGCGCAGGGCGCCATGGCGTATACCATCATCATCGCGGCGTTCAACGACGAATGCCCGCCCGTTCTGCAAAACACGCCTTATGTGGCCTTGGCGGTCGCGGAACAGTATATGCTGCAAGGGCAGGACGTTTTGGTTGTAATCGACGACCTGAAAAAGCACGCGGACGTTTACCGCGAAATCAGCCTGCTCTCGGGCAGCGTACCCGGGCGCGACGCATACCCGCCCGACATCTTCTATGCGCACGCGCGTATGCTGGAACGCGGCTGTCAGCACAAATGCGGCGGTTCGATCACGATATTGCCCATCTGCGAAACCAAGGGCGGGGATATTTCCGAATATATTTCCACCAATATTATCTCGATTACGGACGGACAGATCGTTCTGTCTGCGGCAAATTTCGAGCGGGGACAAAAGCCTGCGATCGATTACGGCCTGTCGGTTTCGCGCCTGGGCGGCGCGGTGCAGACGGCGGCGATCAAGCGCGTCGGCGCGAAGATTCGCCGCGAGCTGCTCAGCTATCTCGAAACGCGAACGATATTCGAGCTTGCCAACGCGGACGATATGAACGAGAACCTGCGCTTG
Source organism: uncultured Oscillospiraceae bacterium (assembly GCA_964495255.1). Lineage (GTDB taxonomy): Bacteria > Bacillota > Clostridia > Christensenellales > CAG-138 > UBA7703. The sequence continues at coordinate 39,845 of CAZBVC010000008.1, read as the reverse complement.
CAGATGGAGCGCGGGAAAAAGATACTCGACAAGCTCAATCAGGAAAAGTTCGATCTGCAACCGCTCAAATCCATTCTGCGCACGTTTGAGCTTCTGGCGCAGGGACGCTGAGGAACGAACGGCAAGCGATACAAGAGGAATCGGAATGAACGCAAAGGTCATCGTCAAAGTCATGAATTTTCACTCGCTGCTGCGCGTTGACGCGGCGCGGCGCAGCGCGGAGAAATATATGCTGATGGAAAAAGAAATCGCCGGCATGATCGACCTGATTCTGCACAACCGAAACCTCATTTTGGACAGAAACGTCATTCGCGTCAACCCGAAGGCGCCCGCGCTGACGCTTTGCATCGGCTCGGACTTCGGCTTCTGCGGCGGCATCAACGCGCAGATCAACGCCGCCATGCAAAGCGGCTCTCCCACGGACGAGCGCGTGCTGGTCGGAAAAAAGCTGCGGGCGGGCGAGGGCGTTTTAATGCGTTTGCCGCGCGCGACGTTCTTCGAGGAATACGACAAAATCGACGCGCTCATGCATCGGGTGGTCTGCGAGCAGGCGTATTCGAGCGTTGACATCCTATACAACCATTTTCACAACGCGGGTTCGATCGAGCCCGTCAAAAAGCGCATCTTCCCGATCCAGACAGACTCCGCGGGAAAGCGCTATACGGACGATTTCGTCGTCGAGGGCGACATCAACGCCCTGTTGGAATCTTTGGTGACGACCTATCTCAATTATGAGATCCGCATCGCCGCGATCAACAGCTACGCCTCGGAAAACATCATGCGCCAAAACGCGACCACCGAGTCGCTCAAGCGCATCGAGGAGCGCGAGGAACTGGAAGCGCAGCGCGAGCGCAAGGCGAAAACGCAGCGGGCGTTTCGCAAGGTCATCGACGCGTACACAAAAAAGAAAGGCATCGAGGAGAGACGGGTATGAGCATCGGCAGGATCATCGCGGTTTCCGGTTTACGGGTAGAGGTTTTGGTTTCCGACCCGAACGTCCGCCTGCGCGATATCATCTATACGATCAAGGATGGGGAAAGGCAGCGGTTCGAGGTCGTCGAGATGGAGGGCAGCGTTCTCAGCGCCGTCCCGTTTCAAAGCGCGAAGGGGCTGACGCGAGGCATGGAGGTCTTTCTTCAGCCGGGCGGCTTGCAGATGGAATACTCGGACGCGATCCTCGGGCGCATATTCGACCCATTCGGAAATACGCTTGACGGAAACGCCGTGGAAACGCCGCAAACGCGCAACGTTTACGACCGCACCATGCACTTTGACGAGATCGAGATCGAAGGCGCGATTCTTTGGACGGGCATCAAGGCGCTGGACTTCTTCGCGCCCATGCGAAAGGGCTTCAAGATGGGTCTGCTCGGCGGCGCGGGCGTCGGCAAGACGGTTTTGATCAAGGAGCTCATCCATAACGTGTTCAAGGGCTTCTCGTCCAACTCCGTATTCGTCGGCATCGGCGAGCGCTCGCGCGAGGGCAAGGAGCTTTACGACGAGATGAAGGAAGGCGATCTGCTCGGCAAGATGTCGATGCTGTTCGGGCAGATGGGCGAAAACTCCGTATCCCGCTCGCGTGCGATCTATGGCGGGCTGACGCTCGCGGAATACCTGCGCGACGAGAAGCACCAGGACGTTTTGATGTTCGTTGACAATATGTACCGCATGGTGCAGGCGGCGAGCGAGATCTCCGCGGAGCTTGGCAACCTGCCGATCGACAACGGCTATTCCACCACGCTGTATACCGACATCGCTTCCGTCGAGGAGCGCATCAACTCGATCAAGGACGGCTCGATCACCTCGTTTCAGGCGATCTACATCCCTGCGGACGACATCACGGACGGCGCGGTTCACGCCATCTCCTCGCATTTGGACGGGCAGATCGTATTGGATCGAAAGGTCGCCGAAAAGGGCTTATATCCCGCGATCGACGTGTTTGCATCGACCAGCAAGCTCATCTCGCCCGAGGGCGTGGGTCAGCGGCATTACCGCCTTGTGACAAACGCCGTGCGCTGCCTCGCGCGCTATCGCGAGCTTGAGGAGATCGTTGCGGTATTGGGCATCGACGAGCTTTCCGCAGACGATCGGGACACCTTCTTCCGCGCAAGAAAGCTGCGCAACTATTTCACGCAGCCCATGTTCGTTGCGGAGCAGTTTACCAACATTCCGGGCGAATTCGTCGCCATAGAGGACGTGCTGAACGACGTGGAAGGCATCCTCGGCGGCCGGTACGACACATGGGGCGAGGACGCTTTCAGCTACATCGGCAAGATTGACAACGGAGAGGACGCCGCGCATTGACGGCGCTTTGACACATGGAGAAGAACACGGGTAAAAACGATACGAAAAATCCGTCCTCCCGTTCGCCGCGCGGCATGCGCTGGGACGGGCAGGAACGCCGCGGCCCGGATCGCCGGCTGCGCGAGCGTCGCACGCCCGTTCCCGAAAAAGCAATCGAGGTTCGCATTTCCAGCTTCGAGCGAGGCATCGAGGTGATCCCCGGCGTACAGATCATCCGCATCGACAGCCGCGATTACAACCTTTTGATTATGGTGGACTACGCCTCGCTTCTGGGCGAGCTGAGCGGAAGCATTCAAATCGTAACGCTGACGGATCGCATTGTGTTCGAGAATATGGACGCGTTCTATTGCCTGCGCAACAACGTGTTCGAGCTCATGGTCAAGGAGAGCCGTTATGTGGAATAGGCTGCTCGCCGCGCTTTTGATGATCCGTTCGCCGCTTCTGATCGCGCTTTCCCTGATGGCGGCTTTGATCGTGCTTTGCCTGATCTTATGCCGCAATTTTAGCTGGCGCTCCCCCAAAATGGTTCTGTTCGGTCTGCTTGTCAGCCTGCAAAAGCGGGAGCTTTATCGCCTGTCCGTCTCCATGACGCGGCTTGTCTATACGGTCAGCCTCGCGTTCTGTTTCACGGAGCTCGAGCTTCCGCACTATCTGCTTTTGCTGCTGCTTTGCGTGCCGTTCGACGTCGTGCGGTTTTCGGCGCCGCGGCTGCTGTTTTCGCTGCTCAACGGCGCCCTTGTCTGCACGGCGCTGTTCGCGGGCAGTCTGCTGCTGGTCTATATGCAGGAGGTGCGCGTGCAGGCGGGCGTGTTCTGCATCTATCTCCTGTTGGAACTGTTCATTTGCCTGTACAGCGCGTATCTGACCATGCGCGACGTGCAGACGCTCGCTTCCGAGCGGGTGCATCAAGGAGGCGTTCGCCATGAGCAATCCGAATAATCCCGCAACAACGCAAAGCGGCGTGTCAGGCGGCAAAAAAACTTCGGAAAAAACGCGCAAGCGCAAAATGCAGCAAAAAAAACGCCGCCGCGATATTCTGATCGCGCTCGCGGTATTCGCGCTGGTCGCCGCTGTCGTCGTTCTGATCTTGCGATTCTCCTTGACGGTGGATTCGATCACGCTGACCGAGCCGCTGTATAAGTATCAAGTCACGGAGCGCATCGATTTTGACGGCAGGAGCACGCTTTCCTATGACGACGGCGTCCCGACGCTCGAAAACGGCGGACGCTCGTTTCGTTTGGACGCGGAGCCGCTGTATCTTGCAAATTCCGACGCGGTCGTTTTGCCGCAGGACATGATTCTGGTTTTGCCCGACCGCCCGCTGCTTGCGCGCGCGCAGCATTTTTCGACGCTTACGAATACGGACAGCGGCGTTCAGCTTTTGCGCGGCAAGAGCCGAACGATGATCTCGCGCGGCTTCCTCTACGACGGCCGTGACCGCTATCTGTTTTTGAGCGCGGTCAAGCTGGTTTGGGGCGAAGCATGGGCGGAGCTTTCTCCGCTTTCATACGTCGTCGTCCAGCCCGATCAAACGCTGCTCTACCTCAACCACGAAACGGGCGCCTGCGTCATTCTGGATACGGGTATCTGCCGCGTGCAGGCCGTCAGCGAGAGCGGCTACAAGGTCGATTTAACCAACGACGCGATGACGCTTGCCGACGGCAGGGAGATTCTCTTATTTGCCGACCCCGCCGCGCTCGAGCCGCTCGCCGAGAAATAACCGATGAGAAATATCGTCGTTTCAAAAAGGGATGGTGATGACAGATGAAAAAGGCGCTGCTGCTGGTGCTCGCGGCGATTCTTGTGTTTGGCGTACTGTTTCTGCTGAAATTCGACGCGGTCGGTCTTTTGACGGACGAAGGCTATGCCATCACCGACACCACGCTCTACAAAACGCTGAAAAACGGTGTAAAGGGCGGAACGGATACCGTCTGCCGCATGACCAAATACGAGGGCGGCGAGCAGCTCTATGACCGCTGGGACGGGCTTTGCGTCGGCGAGGACCGCGTTCGGCTCAACACGGTTTATCCCTATTACGTCAACGACGGACGCGCCGTCATGTTCCTCGACGATTCGGCCACGCTGATTGCGACGGACTTTACGGCGCTTTCCTCCTATCGCGGGCTGTATTTATCGGACGGCGTAAGCTACAACGCCGATAAGCTGCGCGCCGACATCGAGGATTTCCTCATGGCGCGGCTCTCCAACGGCGTTTATCTCATGACGCTGCCCGCCGAGATCACCACCCCGCTCGGAAAAGCCCTGATCTCGAACAACAGCTTGGCGCTGTATGAGCCCGCCGTTTTGCGCTATTACGAATATGACGACGGTGCGCTCGAGCTGCACGAGGTCACGGCGCTGGCAAACGCGCAGGTTACCATTGCGAATAAGACCTATCCCTACGCGGAATGGATCGCGCTGCTCGGCGGCGCTTCCGCGCAAAGCGACGAAGTCACGCCTGCGCCGTCCGTCTATACCGTTTCGCCGACCGTTTCGCCGACCGTGTCGCCCACGCCGACGCCCTCGCCCACGCCGCAGAAATCGAAAGAAACCCCGCGCCCGCAGCAGCCCGCTACGCCGCTGCCGACGGCTACGCCAACCGCTACGCCGACGCCCTCGCCCACGCCCGCGCCTACGCCGACCGCCGTACCCGCGACCGCCGACCCGAACCTTACGCCCGACCCGAACCTTACGCCCGACCCGAGCATCACGCCCGCGCCCACGCTGCCGCCGACCTACCGCGCGCCGACGATCACGTTTTCGAGCTTCGACAGCACGGTATACTCGATTACGGGCGAATTGACGATCGAGGATCCCGACCAGCGGCTGTATCGCGGCGTTCGCCTTCTGATTTACAAAATCGACCCGTCTACGGGCGCGCGCAAGCTGTATATGCGAAAGCTGATTACGCAGAACGGCGCGTTCACCGTGGGGCCCGTTCCGCCCGACTGCACCTACGAGGTGGAGGCCGAATTCCAGTATACGGACGAATACAATCGCAAATTGACGATGCCCTGCCTCTCCGCCACGCGCGTATCCACGCTGCCCATCGACGGCAACGTCAGCCCCGTGCTGCTGACCGGCGGCACAGACGCGGAGATCTTTTCCGCAAGCGTACAGATCCCCGACGTCAAGACCGAGGACACGCTGGTTTCGGGGCAGCTCGGCATATCGGGAAAACCCATGGAATCGGGCCTAACGCATCTTGCGCGCATTCTCATCAACGTTGAGGAAGCGTCCGGCGGTCTGCTTGCCGAGCGCAACGAATTCGCCGTCCGCTCCGCCAAGGACATGAACGCCCTGCGCGCCGGCGAGACGGTAACGTTCACCTCCCCCGGCATACTGCCCTCCAACACGAATTTCACTTATACCGCGGTCATGCAGGATCGCTTCGGCAACGCGCTTCCCGCCGCAACCGGAAGCATGCTTTCCGGCACGCTGCGCACCTGCAAGCTCGTGCCGAGCGCCGTCATCACGCTCAACATCAACGACATCGGCAACATACGCCTAACGCCCAACGTAACGGATCGCGACGGCGCGTTGGTTTCGGACGCGCTCACGCTTGAGGTTTACGACGGCGACGGCGTCCATCTGCCTGCGTTCGACCTGACAAACATCCATAGCGGCGAACGCCAAACCTTTACCGAACTGCGCGCGGGCGAAGCCTACGCCATCAAATTGGTTGCGCGCTTCGATCAAAACGACGGAAAGGGCGTTCAAACCGCGTCCATCGGGCAGACGACGTTCTATACGGCGGGCGTGCGCACGCTTGGCTACATGCTCTATCAAACGGCGTTTTCCGACGTTGCGGCGACCTCCGCGCGCGTATCCGTTACGTCGTCCTACGCGACGCGCACGGCGCTCAAACAGCTTTTGCAGCGCGTGGAAATCTTCATTCTCGACGAAAACGGCGACAGCGCCGTAACCTATACGCTGACCCGAAGCAGTATTACGCGAACGGTAAACGGGCAAGCGAGCGAGGACTTAACCGTTTCGCTCGGCTGGAACCAAGCGGCATGGCTCGCGTTTGTCGGCGGCACGCAGGACGGGACGACGTTTTCGTTCCTTGCCGACGGGCTGACCCCCGCAAGCACCTATCGGCTGGACATTCATTCCTATATTCGCCAGGGGCAGGACGAATACGACATGAAGTCCCCCGCCGCCAACCCGTCGTTTGTGACGCTGCGCAGCACGCCGCAGCTTGAAATGACCGACGTGTTTGCCGCCGCGAACTTTATCGAGCTGTATGACCTGACGATCGCCGACCCCAACGGCGCAATCACGGGCAACGTTGTTCTGCGCGTGTTTGAAAGCGGGTCGGGGCGGCTCGTAGCCTACCAAACGCTGACGCCCAACACGACGTATGAAACGCTCCGTTTTGCAAGCGGCATCGAAAACAACATGACCTACCGCTTCACCCTGTCCGCGGACGTGTACAACACCGGCTATACCAACGCCACCTACCACTCCGCCTACGAGATGTCCTGGATGACGTTCAGCGTCGACACGCGCGACACCCTAACGGGCACGATCTCGCTTGCCTCGATGGGCGGAACGAGCGCGTTCGGGCAGACGCAGCACGTCAACCTGTATAACCCGAAAACCGTGTCCGTCGGCTATCTCAATGCGAGCGGAAACGTCGTTACGCACAGCGCATATCGCGTCAGCGACTTTATCCCCGTCGAGGCGGGCGCAACCTACCGCCGCATCGGCGCCTCCGTCGGCAACGCGTCCAGCACATATTCCCAGATCGCCTACTATGACGCAAACAAGCAGCTCATCAGCATCGGCGGCATACACGGCTATGCCGCGTTCACCACCGCGCCCGACGGGGCGGCATACGCGCGCTTTACGCTGCAAGCGGGATCGAGTCCCTATCGCATCGGCAACGAAACGTCGTTTGAATATGTGGAATACGCGGGCTTTTACCTGTATGGCTCGCCCACGCTGCGCAGCGACATGAACGCCGAGCTGCACGTTACGCTCGTTGACGGCTATAACGACCTTGCGGGCATCGGCGCAAAATACGCCGTTCGGCTGTATCGCGCAAGCGGCACGTCGTATGCCGAAACGGGCAGCGAGCCGGCTTGGACGTCGCACACGGAGACGCAGTATCCCATCAGCGAATCGGGCGGCGTCACGCAGGACGTTATGCAGCAGATCCTCCTGTCGGTCGATAAAAACTGCACCTACAAGGCGGAGCTTTACGTCGTTTTGCGCGATCACGCGATCCTGATGGACAGCTGCGTGTTTACGACCGACCGCGCGCGCATCCCGCTGCGCTCGCCGTTCGATCTTTACGCGATCTCGCTGGATATGCACGGCGATTACGTCATGCTTGAAAACTTCGGCGCATGGAACCGCCCCTTCGGCACGTCAACCTTCTACGGCACCATCGACGGCAACGGGCATACGCTCTACTCGCCCACGAACGCCGCCTGGTCGTACTTTTACACGATCGGCTACGGCGCGGTCGTCAAAAACCTGGTGCTCGAGCGCGACATCCCCGCGAGCTATACGGGAGGCGACGTCGTATACCATATTTCATTCAACAACGGAACGCTGCGCAACCTGATCTTTCGCGTCAAAGACAACAGCGGCGGATATGTTTCTTCCACATCTTTCCTTTGCTATATGAACGGGCGAACGGGCGTCATCGAAAACGTCGCCGCCAACGTGGATGCGGTCAACGGATACCCGCGCTATTCCGGCGCCCTGGTATACACCAATTCCGGTACGGTTCGAAACTGTTACGTAACCGGCAAAGACCGCGAGGCGAACATTCCCTACTATTCGGGCTCGGCGATCACCAAAAACATCGACGTCGGCGGCGTCGTCGGCAGCAATCAATCGACCGGCGTCGTAGAGAACGTTTACTGCACGTCGCGATACGTCGGCTTGACCTCCACGGAGGCATATCCGGTCGCAAACACCGCTAATACCTCCTACGGCACGGTGATCGGCTCGAACCGCGGCCGCGCGGTGAACCTGCTTGCCATCGGCGCGCCGGTTTTGAAGGACGCGACGGGCGAGCCGCAATACGACGACCAGCGCACCGCAGGCGCGGCTGTCGGCAGCTCGTACGGCTCGCACACCACGCGAAACGCCTATTTTATCGTTACCGATCCCATGGATACGCGCATCAACGGCAACCGCTTCAACCAGCAAACCGTCGTCAACGCCCTGCGCGACACCCAATGGATGGACGCGCTTTTGAACGGCGACAGCGCCTATCGCGTGCAGGAGCTGGTGGAGCTCGGGTACTATCCGCATCTTGTCATGCCCTCGTGCATGCCCGCGCAGGAATACGTCGCCCTGCCGAACCGCGAGGAGGATTCCGAGGTGATCGACGTGGTCACCTCGCTCGTAACCGAGCAGCTCGAGGAATCCGCAACCGTCGCCATCACGCTGTATAACCCTTGGCAATGGACGATTACGGAAATCCTCGTCAACGGCGTGACGATGGACGTCACAAGCCAGCTTCCCGATCCTGCGGAGCCGACGCTTTGCCGCATCGTTGCAACCGCGCATACGCCCACGCGCTTCTATTCGAGCTATGATATCGACGCCATCTCCTTCTCGGCGGGCTCATACGCAAGCACGGTGCGCTTTTACGACCATGCGCATACGCTGGCGTTGGAGTTCTACAAGCCCATCCGAACCGTCGAGGAATGGGCGGATATCGATTCCGACATGACGGCAAACTATCGCCTCAAAGCGGATATCGACTTTTCCTATGCCACGAATTTCCAGGTCTGCATCGACGGCGGCGGCATCGCGCGGTCGCTGAGCGTCGCCTTCACGGGCAAGCTCGACGGCGGCATATACGACGAAGCCTATCGGCTCATCGGCCGCCACACGGTCAGCAATATGAACCCGGCAAACCGCGGCTACGTCTTTTACCAAACGGCGTCCGAAACGCAGCTTTCGAATCTTGTGTTCGACCACTTGGATCTTTACAGCAACTCGCAGCTTCAAAACGCGACATACGTCGGCATGATTTATCAGGCATGCGGCGGGACGATTCGCGGCGTAACGGTTCAAAACTCGGGCTTCCGCTCGCGCGCCCTCGCCGCGCCGATCGCCGCATACAGCTCGAGCGCGACCTTTTTGGAATGCTCCTCCATCAACAACCTCGTCGAATGGTCGGGCGCTGCCGGCTCAACCGTCAACCTTGGCGGGCTGATCGCTTACGACAGTAACTATACGCGCATAGAACGCTGCTTCGTGCGGGGATTGATGATGCGAACGGGGCGCGCGCCAATCATAAACGGCGCGGGCGGCCTGATCGGCTATCTTTCCGGCAGCGGAACGGTTCTCAACTGTTACACGGCGGGTACGATCGAGGCGGACGCGGTCAACGTCGGCGGTCTGATCGGCTTGGCAAACGGCGGTTCCTCCGTTACAAACTGCATGAGCGCGGTCGGCGTATATACCTCGAGCGACGTTGCGGGCGGCTTGATCGGAAAGTCCCAGGGCACAGTCGCCAACTGCCTCGCCATCGGCGACGTATACGGCAGAAACAGCAACACGATCTCCGTCGGCCGCACGGCGGGCTTTGCCGCGACCGACATTACGCAAACATACGCCTATGAGGGGCAGCTGTATCTCGCGGGAACGGGCGTCGACACGTCCCTGCCGCTTGAAAACCTGCGCCCCTATGCGGAGCTTTGCACAGCGGACGCCTATACCGCGGCGAGCAACCGTATCTTCGACGACTATGCCTCCTATTGCTTTGACGGCGGTTCCGACGGGTCGGGCTATGCCGTTGAAAACGGCTATCTGCCGCTGCTGGTTGACGAAAACGGGGATACGCTCCCCTTGCAGAACCCCATTCCGCTCATCAGCGACACGACGCTCGAAATCAACGCCTCGCAGCTTGACCAGACCGCGGGCAAATACCTCGTCCAGTTTACCGTAACCGCGCCCAAAACGGCGACGCTCGAAAGCTATACGCTCGACGGCATGACCGCGGACGGCACGGAGGTTCGGCAATCCTCAACGGTCGGAAACAAGACCATGACCGTCATTCGGCAATATTTCGCGCCGACGCAATATTACGATACCTACCGTTTGACGGCGAACATGAAAAACAGCGCGGGCGCTTCCTATATCGTCACCGCGCGGGTCAATTTCGGCACGCCGCTGTATCGGGAAATCTCGAACGCCCTGCAATGGCAGCAGGTTATGGCCGCGTATGGGCAAAACTATGAAAACTTCCGCATCACGGGCAACATCGACTTCTCCACGCTGTCCAACCCCGCCTCCGCGGTCAAGGATCTGCGCCTCAACCGCCTCGAAGCGGATCTGCTCAACGGGCAGGTGCAATACTTTATCGGCGCTTCCACGCCGCTGACGCTGACGCAGACCGTCTCCAACACGTCGTTCATCACGGACTTGACGGGCATGGTATCCGGCTTGGAGTTTAAGAACCTCTCGCTCGACTATGCAACGAAGAACCTTACCGGCAACAAGTGCGGCGTCATCGGCACGCTTACGGGCACGGGCGGGCATTTGAAGTTTACAAACATCGGGATCAGCGCCAAAGCGATTCAATTTATCGGCTGTATCGGCTATGTCACGGGCGTTCTCGAACACATCGAGCTGACAGACGTTTCCGTTGCAGCGACATCCAACTATACGGGCGGGCTTGCGGGCTATGTCAACACGGGATCGACGGTAAACGACTTCACGATGCGCGGCACGACCGCGCCCGATATCGAAAACGAAACCGCCGCGTATCACGCAAGCTATTTCGTATCCGGAGCGGCCTACACGGGCGGGCTGTTCGGCTATATCGCCGGCTGCAACACGAAGAACGTTACCGCCACGAACATCGAGGTTCTCGGCGCCGGCGCTTATGTGGGCGGCTTGGTCGGGCACGGCGCCACGACGAGCAACTTAATGGATCCCGATACATACGGCAGCCTCGTCAACGTAACGGCGGATCATATCCGCGCGGAACGGCGGACGGCGATGAACTATTTGGGCGGTCTGATCGGTTACGGGCAGGCGCGCAGCAACGTTACGCTCTCGAATTTCTTCGTCATCGACCTTGCGGGCTCGCGTACGGGCGGCGTCGCGGGCGGCGCGTTTATCAACAACTATTCCGATATGGACGTTTGCGACTGCACCGTGGCAAACGGCACGGTAATCGGCAGCTACGCCGTCGGCGGGTTTGCGGGGGTCGCTTCCTCGATGAAGAACGGCGTCGTGCAGGACGTTACCGTCGAGGCGCGGGACAATTCGCCCGAAAGCGACGAGGACACGGGCGGGCAATGCGCCGGCGCGTTCGGCGGCGTCGATGTGGTGGCAAACCGCGCGCTCCAAACGACGGGTATTTACGATTGCACGGTTATCGCAAAACAATACGCGGGCGGCGTCATGGGTCGTGGGGGGCGCGCGCTGACTGGCGTTACCGTAACCGGAACCACCGTCACGGCGCAGCGATACGCCGGCGGCGTCATGGGCGACAACGGCCCCACCGTCGGCACCACGCCGGGCTACATGGCCAACTCGGTGATTCAGGCGGACGTAACCGCAACGGAGGCATACGCGGGCGGTTTTTGCGGCGCGATGCAGATGTTTTCCTCCGTGACCGGCAATCTCGACGCGACGCAGGGCACGAACCTGAACGTACAAAACGTGTTCGTCGGAACGATCACCGCTGGCGACTATGCGGCGGGCGGCGTGGCGTACGTTGACAAAAACGTCAACCTGAACGCTTCGTCTCCGAACTTCGCGGGCTGGGTCATCGCCGCGAACATCAACACCACCGCCGGCTCTCACGCGGCATATCTCTGCCTCGACAAGGACGGCGCGGACAATAACGCGCAAATGCTTTATATGCGCCTGCACGGATCGACAACGGTAAACGGCGTGAAGGCGACGTTCCCCGCGTATGCCGATAACCTGACCGCCGAGGCATACAAGCAAACGCTCCTTGTGACGGAATCCGACCTGTCGCAAAAGACGTTTTATACAAACACCTACGCAAAGGGCGGCTTGAACAACGGCTCTTATTGGAAATATGAAGCGCTGAGCGCCCTCAACTGGGTCGATACGCTTTCCTGCTCAAGCCTGTCAACCTTGCAGGCGGACACGGAAGGCAACGTGACGCTCTTTGCCCCGTCGCTTGCCGACGGCGTCTATACCGTGAGCGCCGATCCCACCGGCTATATCCGCAACGGGCTTTCCATTTGGTACGACGGCTATCGTTCCGCGCACACGACCCAAAGCGGCGAGGACGGCTGGCGCGACCTATCGGGCAACGGCAACGACGCGCTCACGCTGAACGGGCCGAACGACGCGTCCTTAACCTGGCAAAACGACGGTTGGAGCGTGCCCGCGGTCGGGAGCTACGGCAACGGCAGCGGTATGCTGCTGCCCGATTGCATGGCGGACATCCTGTCACGCAACAATCAGGCGTTTACGATCGAGATGACCGTTCGCATCGACAACCTCTCTACGCCGTTCATGTATCTGCTCTACGGTAAGAACGCGAGCCTCGACCGCGTGTTCTACTACGGCAGCAACGCCTGCATCTACGTCAGCATGAACGGCATCTATCGCATGACGCGCGTCAACAACGGAGGCTTGGACGTATTCGCCACGATTACGATCAAGGGCGACGGCACGAACGTTTACCTGTATCAAAACGGCGTACAGCTTGGAAGCGGCACTTACAACGGCGTCATGAATGCTGACGCCGGGCAGGAATACTACCTCGGGCGGCAAGCCACCTCGGGACAAAATTACTCCTTGGCGGGGCAGTATTACGCCTTCCGCGTATACGACCGCGCTTTAACGGCAGGCGAGATCGCCGAAAACGCCGAGATCGACGCCATGCGGTTTACGCAGGGACATCTCGAGCCAATCGGCATGACCGCTCAGACGGCAGACGTGACGTTCTCCGACGGCGTCGGCGTTTTCCCGCTGAATTGGCCGTCCGGCGTCTATCAGCCCTACTGGAAAGCCACGACGCTCGATTCCGAAAACACGGAACAGATTCATGCCGAAGGCACGGGCTATTTGAACATCGGCGCATCAAACCGCGTCGTATTCTCCGATCTGCACGACGACGACGGCGAGCCGCTTACGGCCGGCGACGGCGTAACGCCTTTGACGCATGACACGCTCATTGCATCCATGCCGACGCAGACGTTTACCGCGACGGCGGGGCTGGAATCGGGAACCGCGACGGCATACGAATGGTATCGCGCCGACTCTATGCGCGCGGCGTTCGACCTGTGCGTATCCGGCGTCTCGAGCGACGCGGTGCTCGTCGGAACGGAAGCGTCCCATCGTTTCGGCGCGCGCGGCTTCTACTGGTGCGTCATTACGGACGGCGGCGGCGAAAGGGTCACGAGCGAGGTGCTCGTCGTGAACAGCGACGGCTACTTCCCGCAAACCAAGCGCGACGCCGTCACCACGCGCGGCTCGGAGGGCTTCCTCTATCAAAACCACGCGTATACGACCGACGCTTACGGCATACGCCAATGGCGGGACGTTTACGACGCGCAGATCGACGGCGGCGTTATCGTTCCGAACGACGACACGGCGGCGTTTGCGCATCGCAGCTTCCGCATGCTGTTTGCAAACGGAAGCGCGTCGCTGCCCAAGCTGACGGTCTACGCTTCGGGTGTTTCCTCCGTCAATTTGGAATTTGACGACAGCGTGCCGCTGGACGACCCCGCATACCTGCCGAGCGCGGCGTTTTGCGTGCTCGACGCAAACGGGAACGAATTGCTCACGCAGCAGATTGACACGCGCGTGTATACGCTTTCCTACGATTTCGTCCGCGAGCTGACCGTGCGCGTGTTTACGGGCGGCGCATCGATGGACTATCGCATCAAGCCGGACGCGCTTCGCCGCACCGTATCCACAAGCGGCGCGCAATACTTCTTCCTGAACACGCGCGGCGTATCGGGCTCGCGCGAGACGGTCGGCGATTTCGTGCATCTGTACGGCGACTTCGGTCTGCTCTCGAACGGCAATATCGTGAGCCTCAACGGAAACGGCGTTACGGGCGTCGTCGGGCAGACGCGCCTTCTTGGCGCAAAGCCGCTGTATACCGCATCCTATAACGGAAAAACGCTGCGCACCTTCCATGGCTTTACGGACGTTTCGGGCACGGTGAACCCGCTTCGCATGTATGTGAAAAACGGCTCGCTCTTTGCGGTCTCCGCTTCGTTTGCGGACGACGCCTACGGGCTCATCGCCGATACCTATCTTGGCACGCGGTATTTGACCGTGCTCTCCGACGGCGCGCTGTACGATTTGGAGAACGCGATCTCCATGCCCGACAACTTCCGCAACACGACCATTCGCGAGACGTCGAGCAGCATCGATTCCTCCACGCATATGGTGCTGATTCGATATGAAAGCGGCGCCATCGCCTCGTTTGACTATCTCAGCGGCGTTAAGAAGGATTTGGTCAGCGATTTGGGCGACCAGTCTCTCATCACGTTCGCAAAGAGCTATTTCTCCGCCAAGGTGAAGGCGCTGCGCAAGGAGCTTGCCGACGGCTACTTAACCTTGATCGAGACGCAGGAAGCGATTACGGTCATGGGGCTGACGGAGGATATGCTCATCACCGCGTCGGAGGGCGCGTCTGACGGCGCAAACATGGGCGGAGACTCGCTTGCCGACGGCGAAGGCGACTCGAAGGGCGGAACGCCGATCGGCGGCGGTTCGCTGGTCAACGGCGGCAACGACGGAAACGGGGACGCCCCGCTTGACGGTTCGGGGAGCTTTGGCGGCTCCTCCGCCCCAAACGACGATCACGACGCCACGGACGGCTCGGCTTCCGTTTCAACCGAAGGGGCTTTGGACGAAACCGCTTCCGACGGAATGACGACCGATACGCTCGGCGGCGCGGAGGGGAACGGCGCGATTCGCATGATCGCCGTATACGACCCCACCACGGGGCAATACACGCTGATGCTCGAAAGCGACCTGCTCGACGGAACGAACCTCTCCGTCAAGGAGCGGCTGGAACGCGCCGGGCTGACGTATCCGAACGCGGGCATCAACACCGCCGCGCCGGCAAAGCGGGTTGAGGCGAGCGTCTGGCCGATCCTGCTGGTCGCCGTGCTGATCGTTTGCGTTCTGGTCGGCTTGATGCTTTGGCTGCGGCGGGACGGTCGTGCCAATGCAAACAAGCAGAAGCAACACAGATAGGACGTCGCTCGAAAGGGGTGCTTGACTTGAAATACCAACGACCTTTGACCATTCTGATGTGGATTACGCTCGCGCTGGGGCTGCTAACCTTGTTGTGCGGCGTTCTCTTGGCGGTCGGTCACGGCGCGCAAAGCGCGTTGCCGCTTGTCATCCTCCTGTTGGGAATCGCCGTTTCGGGAAGCGGCGTCGCAGGGCTTTTCTGTGTTCCGCTGCTCGGTAAGCGAATTGACGCCGATCGGGACGTCGCCATGCGCACGGACGCCATGACGGGCATTTTGAACCGTCTCGGCTTCTACTTCAAGGGCTGCGAGCTGCTTACGGCGAACCCCAAAACCCGCTATATGTCGATCGATCTGGATGTGGATCGTTTTACCAACCTCAACATCCTATACGGCTATGACCATGGCGACGAGCTGCTCTGCGCCATCGGCTCCACCCTGCAAGAGGCATGCGAAGCGGACGAATGCTGCGGCAGGATCGAGGGCGACCGCTTTACCCTGCTTCTCAAACGCTCGACAAAGGAAAACGACCGCGCGCGCATCGACGCGCTCGTCTCGCGCGTTCGCACGATCGTGAAGCATCCCCTGCGGATCTGCGTCGGCGTCTACGAGATCGAAAACAACAAGGAAGCGATCGAGTACGCGACAGATTGCGCGGCGGCGGCGCGCCTGAGCATCAAGCGCGACAGCAGTTCGAGCGTCGCGTTTTACGACTATACGCTGCATCAGCAGGACTTCACCTCCAACGAGCTTGTCAGCCGCATGGAGGAAGCGCTGCACGACCACGAGTTCTGCGCCTATTATCAGCCGATTTTCGACATTCGCAACGGCTCGCGCGTCTGTGCGGCGGAAGCGCTCGTGCGCTGGATCGACCGCGACGGCAGATTTATGCCGCCCGACGAGTTCATTCATTTGTTCGAGCGCAACGGGTTCATCATGCAGCTGGATTACTATGTGCTCGAAGAGGTCTGCCGCATGCAGAACGACATCATCAAGCTGGGGCTCGAGCCCGTGCCCATCGCGGTCAATTTCTCGCGCGCGCATCTGTATGAGGACGATTTGATCGCCAAAATTTCGGCGCTGCTCAACAAATACTGCATCGCTCATTGGATGATCGACATCGAGCTGACCGAATCCATGCTCAATTCCGATCAGGAACGCATGCTGAAAACCGTCTCGGCGCTCTCCGCCGCGGGATTCAGCGTGTCCATGGACGACTTCGGCAGCGGCGCTTCCTCGCTGAGTATGCTCAAAACCATACAGCTCGACAAAGTCAAGCTCGACCGCGCATTCCTGGCGCAATGCGACACCGACGCGCGCGGGCGCACGGTTGTCCGCAGCGTTCTTCGCATGACGCAGCAGCTCAAGCTCTTGACCATCGCGGAGGGCGTCGAGACGCAGGAGCAGCTTGACTTCCTGCATGAAGCGGGCTGCGACATGGCGCAGGGCTATCTGCTCGCGCGACCCATGCCCGCAGATCGCTTCCGCGACATGATCGACGATATGCAGACGAAGCGCCTTCGCGTCAAAACCCCGCGCGCGCCCCGACCGGTTCGGAACAGCGCGCCGACCGACGAGGAATAGGCGGTAAAGCCCGAAATGAAACCTCCGTGGGGCTTCGACCCCCGAATCCCCCCCAAGGACTCTTTTCACAAGCAACAGCGGCACGACGCGCGTCATGCCGCTTCTTTATTGACTTTTGCGATCTTTCGCTTCGTTTGTAAGCGTCCCTTACGTCCTTACGGCGCGACGGTAACCGTCACGGTCGCATAAAACGTCGGATCGCGGCGATCGTATGCCGTGATCTCGCAGGTTCCCGCGCCCGTTGCGCGCACAACGCCGCGCCACGACACGCGCGCGACAATCTCGTCCGACGAGCTGTAACGCAAGGAAGGATTTCGGTAACCCGTCCCCATTTGGCAGACGGGCGCAAGCCTTTGCCGCTCGCCCACGCGAAGGGAAACGGGTTTGTCGAACGACAGGATCCCCTTGACGACGAGTATCGTGCATTTGTCGCGCGCGCCGTCTTCGACCGAGCAGGAAACGACCGCTTCGCCCAGCGACAGCGCCGTCACGAACCCGTATTGATCTACGGCGGCAACCGCGCCGTTCCCGCTCGAGAACCAAACCGCACCCGCCGCCGCCTCGGGCGTAAGCGAATAGGTAAGCCTGTCCGTCGCTCCGACGGGCAAGACCAGCGATTCCGCGGAAAGCCGCAATTCCGTTGCCACGGCGCGCACATACACGGTCTTTGACACGGATTTTCCGCCCGCAAGCGCGCTGATCACCGCCTCGCCCTCGGCGTTTGCGTGCAAAACGCCGCTTTCCGCATCGACGGAGACGACGCTCGGGTCGGACGAGCTTACGCTGATGCGCGATGCGTCCACCTCGTAAGGCGCGGTCGCAGCGGTAAACGCCTCGCTTTGCCCCGCCGACATCTGATCGGGCGCGCGCAAAACGAGCGCATCCACACGCGCGTCCAAAATCGTCACAACGACGCTTCCCGTCGTCAAGCTGCCGTCCCGCGCTTCGCACACGACCTTGACCGTGCCCGCCGCGACGCCCGTCAAAACGCCGTCCTCTGTGATTTCCGCTGCTCCCGTGAGCGGTTCGACCCGCCAGAAAACCGACTGCTCCGCGTCGATCGGGTCGGTCGCGGCAGCATACGGCTCGGCAAACCCGATGGGCGCCTCCGACGCGCCGCTGACGCAAATATCCGTAACCAGCCCGGGCAGATAGCTCACGCGCCGCAGTTCGGGGTAAGCATAAACGGCGCTGCCGTCCATCGTCCAAACCTGCGCAAAATCAAAGTCGGAAAACGGCTCCGTATTCGCGCTTTCGAGCGCCGATACGTCGCCCAAGCAGTCCTCTGCCGCGCTGCCCCGCATAAGCTTTCCCGCGACCGCGCCGCTTAACGTATAACAGCGCGCCATCTCGCCCTCCATAGTGCCGACCACGCCGCCGCAGGTCTTCCCCGCCGCCTTGCCCGTATAGAAGCAATCCGTCGCGCTTCCGCTCGCTTCCCCGATCACGCCGCCCGATATCGCGCCCGAAACGTCGCCCGACGCGCAGCACGCGAAAATTTGCCCATCCAAGCTGCCGACGACGCCGCCGCCCGTTTCGCTTGCCGTTACGAGCGCGCCGCTGTATAAAGTCTCCATCTCGCCGCCGCGCAGGCTGCCGACCGCGCCGCCCGCCGTTTTTCCGCTCACCGTGCCCGTAACGGAGCAGTTCTTGACCTCCGTATGAGCCGCGACGCCGATCAAAAGCCCCGCAATCTCCGCTTCCACGCTGCCGCTGCGGATAGACAAATCGCCGATCGCCGCGTTTTCGGTATAACCGAACAGTCCGCCCGCGTCCGATGCCTGAACCGAAAGCCCGTGCAGCGTATGCCCGCCGCCGTCGAACGCGCCGCGAAAAGGTCTTTCCGCCGTACCGACGGGCGTAAACGGGGCGTCCAATGTAATATCCGCCGTCAACGCGAAAAACGCGTCGGGCTCCTCCGCCATGCAAGCAAGCTGCTTCGCCGTTTCCACGCGGTACGGCGCATAGGGAACGCCGCTTCCGCCGGCGAAACGAACGGTATCCTGCGGCAAAAGCTTCGCCGAGGAGAGCGACGACGGCAGCGCAAACGCGCATCCGTCCTGCATATGCCATACTGCGGGAATGCGCAGCGCAGGATAGGACGACGCATACGGCAGCATTTCGAGCGTCAGCGCCGCCGCTCTGCCGTTGTTGCCGCCCTTGCCGAACGCCTCCGTGCCGCGCTCCAAATAATAACAATCCGCCGAACCGCCGCGCAGATAGCCGACCACCGCGCCGTCGTCCCCGCCCGACACGCTGCCATACGCGCAGCAGCGCAAAACCTTCGCCCGCGCGTCAACCTTGCCGACCAAGCCGCCCGCCGTGTCGCCCGATACGCGAATCAGCGACGCGCAGTCATACGCGCCGCCGCTGCCGTACAAATAGCCGACCAAGCCGCCCGCCGTGTCCGCCGCGACATTGCCCGCCGCCGCGCAGGACAGGATATTGCCTCCGTTGACCTTCGCCGCAATCGCGCCCGCAAAGGCGTCGCCCTTGCTGCTCGAAACGGCAATGTCGGCGCGCACGGTCAGGTTCTTGACCGTTCCCCGCAAAACGCCGAACAGCCCGCCCAGCGCCGTATCCTTGCTTTGAATGGTTTGCGTCAAGCCGCTGATGCAGAAGCCGTTGCCGTCCAGCACGCCCATAAACGGCTGCTCCTCCGTCCCGATCGGCAAAAAGCCCCCCGCTTCGGCGCAGGCGGCAGACAGATCCAGATCCTTTGTCAGTTGAAAGACATAGCTTCCGTAGTTGACGACGTCGCGCAGCGTATCGGCCGTCGAAACGAGAAACGGCGCCTCCTCCGTGCCCATGCCGCAAAGCGGAAGCACGTCGAAAAATCGAATCCCCATCGCTCCGCCGCCGTCGCGCGCGGTCGCCGTTACCGCGATCCTGCCCGCCGCCGTCGCGCGCAGAACGCCGTCCTCCGTAATCACAGCCGCGCCGTTGTTTGTATAGATGCGGTATGCCGCGCAAAAGACGGATTGCCAATAGCCCTTGTCGGGAGATACGTCGCTTGTAATGCGCACGCGTCCCTGCGAGCTGCTTGCGTCGATCATTTCGCCGCCGCCCAGATAGATGCCGACGTGACCCAGCGACGTTGAGGTGTCCCCGTAAAACACCAGCACGTCGCCCGTTTCGATATCGTGCATATCGTCTATGCGAAGAAAATGGCTATCGTTGCGCCACGCGTAGGAGCTTTGCCATGCAAACGGAACGCCCGCAGCGCTGAGGCACCAGCCGACAAAGCCCGAACAGTCAAACGAGTTCGGCCCGTTTGAGCCAAGCTCATACGGCGTGTTGAGCCTGGTTTTCGCAATCGCGCATAAGCCCTCTGCGGCAGACATCGCCCGCCATGTTACCGTTCGATCGGAGGCGGTTGCCGGCGCGGTATACGCAAAAAGCTGCAAATCGCTCTCCATGCCGATCTCTTGCAGATTCGACAGGATCTCGACCTCGGTCACCCGTTCGGATTTTGCATACGACGCGCCGTGGCACAGCGCCCATACAAGCGCCGCCATTGTAATCAACGAGATCGCCCGCCGCAAACGCATCGCGCACCCTCCCATGAAAACCGATAGGAAAAGTATAGCGTTTGTCGGCAACGCGTGTCAAGGCAAGCGATTTTGGGGAAATCGCTTTTCTTTTCTGATCGGAAACAAAGAAACATAAGAAACAAAAAGAACGCACGGACAAAGCGTTCTCGCCGTGCGCTCCATACTTTCCCTGCACCCTAAAAAAGGGAAGCTCTCTCCTTATTTCATCCGTTTCACCCGCATACAGCGCAGCGCGTTCAGTATCGCAAGGAAGGACACGCCGACGTCCGCAAACACCGCTTCCCACATATTGGCCACGCCGAATGCGCCAAGCGTCAGAAACGCCAGCTTCACCGCAAGCGCGAACACGATGTTCTGCTTCACGATTTTGAGCGTTCTGCGCGAAATCTCGATCGCCTTTGCGATTTTGAGCGGGTTGTCGTCCATCAGCACCACGTCCGCCGCCTCAATCGCCGCGTCGCTGCCCAGCGCGCCCATCGCAACGCCGATATCCGCGCGCTTCAATACGGGCGCGTCGTTGACGCCGTCGCCCACGAAGGCGAGCCGTCCCTTCCCGCTCCTTTGGGCAAGCAAAAGCTCCATTTGCTCAACCTTTTCGGCGGGCAAAAGCTCGGCATACAGCTCGTCCAAGCCCAGCTCTTTTGCCACGCTCTCTGCAACCGCCTTGCGGTCGCCCGTCAGCATGACCGTTTTCTTGACCCCCGCCGCCTTCAACGCCGCGATTGCCGCCTTCGACTCGGGCTTGATCTCGTCCGCAATCACGATATGCCCGACGTATTCGCCGTCCATCGCCACATGGATGATCGTTCCCTCGTGGTCGCATGGCTTCCATAAAACGCCGATCGCGTCCATGAGCTTGCTGTTGCCCGCGTAAACAAACCTGCCGTCCACGCTTGCCTTGATGCCGTGCCCCGCGATGTCCGTAACGTCCGATATGCGCGATTTGTCCACCGCGCGATTGTACGCCGCGCGCAGCGACTGCGAGATCGGATGGTCGGAATAGCTTTCCGCCATCGCCGCAAGTTCCAACAGCTCGTCCTCCGATATACGCTCGGGATGGATCACCGTTACCTTGAAATTGCCCTTTGTGAGCGTTCCCGTCTTGTCGAACACAACGATCTCCGTCCGCGCGAGCGCCTCCAAATAGTTGGAGCCCTTGACCAGCACGCCGACCTTGGACGCGCCGCCGACGCCGCCGAAAAAGCCCAGCGGAATCGAGATGACCAGCGCGCAAGGGCAGGAAATGACGAGGAAAATCAACGCGCGCTGAATCCATATCGACCATTCGCCCGTAAAGAGCGAGGGAACCACCGCCAGCAGCGCCGCGCAAATCACCACGACCGGCGTATAGACCTTCGCAAAGCGCGTGATAAACTTCTCCGTATTCGCCTTGCCGTTGTCGGCGTTTTCGACCAGCTCGAGAATCTTCGCCACCGTGGACTCGCCGAACGTTCCCGTTGTGCGAACGCGCAAAAGCCCCGACAGGTTCACGCAGCCGCTGATTACCCGATCGCCCGGCTGCACGTCCCGCGGCAGGCTCTCGCCCGTCAGCGCCGTCGTGTTGAGGCTGGATTCGCCCTCGATGACCACGCCGTCCAGCGGTACCTTCTCGCCCGGCTTGACCACGATGATCGAGCCCGTCGCCACGCTGTCGGGCGCAACCTCATGAAGCTCGCCGTCCGTCTCGATATTCGCGCTGTCGGGTCGAATGTCCATAAGCGACGAGATGGATGCGCGGCTTCTTTCCACCGCGATATCCTGAAACAGCTCGCCGACCTGATAAAACAGCATGACGGCGACCGCTTCGGGGTATTCGCCCGTCAAAAACGCGCCCACCGTGGCAAGCGCCATGAGGAAATTCTCGTCGAACACCTCCCCGTGGAAAATGTTCTTCGCCGCCTCCCATAACACGTCGCCGCCAATTATCACATAGGCGACAAGGCACAACGCGAGAAGGGGCGTTCCCTTCACGGCGGGCAGAAACGAAACGCCGAGCAGCACGGCGGCAGCGATGATTCGTCCGAGCGTGATTCTTTGTTCCCGATCCATAAGCTGTTTCCCTCTATTCCTGAACGTGATCCACGCCGGATTCCAGAATGTCTTTGATATGTGCGTCCGCAAGCGAATAATACGCGGTCTTTCCGTCCCTGCGGCAAACCACAAACCCCGCCTCGCGCAGGGTTTTCAGCTGATGCGACACCGCGGATTTCGTCATGCTGAGGATGTTTGCGATGTCGCATACGCATAGCTCATGCAGATCCAGCGCGGAGATGATCTTGACGCGCGTGGTATCCCCGAGCGTTTTGAAAAACGCCGCCGTCTTTTCGTACAGCGCCTCGTCCGCCATCCGCGCTTTGACCGCGCGCACCGCGTCCTCATGCACAACCGTGCAGTCGCAAATAAACTCGTTCCTCGACATGACGCGCTCCTTTCGGTTGAGCAGCTTCTCAACTATTCGCATTATAGTTGAACAGCCGCTCAACTGTCAAGGGAAACTTTTTTGTCGCTTTGCATTGTTTTTCGACCAAGAAAAAGCTTGGGACGAAAGACTCCCGTCGGAGTTTCCCATCCCAAGCGTTTTTGAACAGATTCTCCGCATACTTGCGAAGGAACAGCCCTCAATAGAACATTTTCCGATATGCCGCAACGTCGTCCCGCGTGCCGAGGAACGGCCCCGGCGTCTCCATTTTAAGCGAAACCATCGCGGTCGCCCACAAAAGCGCGGTCGGAATATCGCTTGCGAGGCGTTCGTTGAGATAGCCCGCAAAGGTCGTATCTCCGCGCCCCGTGCGCCCGATCAGCGAGCGCGCCTTAATCGGCCGGGTATAAACCCGCCTGCCGTCATACGCCAGCACCTCGGTGTTATGCGTGATGACGACCTCCTTCGCGCCCCAGTCATAAAGCTGCTTTGCCGCCGCCGCGCGGTCGGTCAGCCCCGTCAGGATCTCCGCTTCCGCAGCGTCCGTTTTAAGAAAATCAATCATGGGCAGATACGTTTTCTTCTCCACCCAATCATGAAACACCATGCCGCCGTTCTCCACGCAGCGCAGCATACACTGAACATCCAAAGCGACCCTGCCGCGCTGTTTGACGAACGGTATGATCTCCTCGCCGATATCGCCCTTGACAAGCCCTGCAAGGTGATAAATCTTCACGCTTGCGTTCGGAATCTCCTCCGTGCGGTACGGCGCAATGGCGGAGGGCGAAACGCAGGTGCGCCGTTCGCGGTCAGCGGTATGGTAGGTGTTGCACATATAGGTGCTCGTCGGACTGTCCACGGGAAACACGGTCACGTTCTTCGCCTTTGAGAACACGTCCCCCATGTCGATCTCCGACAGCTTCGCCTTGGCAAGCACCGCCGTTTGATGCCCCAGCGCGCCCGCCGCATAACCCGAATACAGCACCGCGCCGCCGAACGCGCGCACAACGCTTCCGTCGTAATCCGTGTTGACGTCCAGGCACGGCTGCCCAATAATCATCGTATCGAACGATTGCTCCGCCATCGCTTTTTCCCCCATATCGCTTTGTTCGTCTGTGTTTTTTGTGTATGAAGCTGCTTCCTCAAACGTTTGCGTTATCATCATAGCGCAACGGCGCGCACGTTGTCAATCCGTATTCGCCTGCGGCGGCGCGCACGAGCCTCTTTTGACAAGCGACGGCAAAAGCGTTTGATGCGAATAGACCGCGTCGGGGTTGTCGATCAGGTCGATCAGCAGCCCGACGGCGATCTCCGCCATGCGCGCGCGCGGTTGATCGACCGTTGAAAGATTGATCGTCGGCAGCTCGGCATAGCGGATGTTGTCAAACCCGAACAGTGAAACGTCGCTCGGAATGCGCACCCCGCGTTCGTTTGCCGCCTGCAAAACGCCCAGCGCGAGCGTGTCCGTCGCGGCAAGTATGGCGGTTGCCTGCGGTACGCCCGATAAAAAGAGCGCGCGCGCCAACGCATAGCCCGCGTCGATGGACGTTTCGCCGTTATGCGCGTCCCCAAAAAGCGGGGTTACGCCATGCGCTTTGCACGCGGTGAGATAACCGTCAACGCGTTGGCGATGCGCGCTGGACGTGGTCTGCCGCCCCAAATAGAGAATTTCCCTATGCCCCAGCTCGATCAGGTATTCGGTCGCAAGCCGCATCCCGCAAGCGTTGTCAACGGCGACATAGCTGTACGGCGCGGCGCCGAGGTTCTCGTTGACGAACACGGTCGGCACGCGCGGCAAGAGCTGTTTGAGCCCCTCCACGCTGTCCGCGCCCACGGGAAACACGACGACGCCGTCCACCTGCCGCCCGATATGCAGCAAAAACGCCTCCCGCTCGCGCGCATGATCTCCGGACGAGTTGGAAAGCATCAGGCTGTATCCCTTTTCGCGTGCGGTGCGCTCGATATGGTTCGCCAGCTCGGACATGAACGGGTTGTCGATGCTTGGCAGAATCAGCCCCAAAACACCCGTTTTTCGAACGACCATGGAACGCGCGATGATGTTTTTCGTATAGCCCATGCTCGTGCAAAGCGACAGAACGCGCGCGCGCGTCTCCTCGCTGATTGCAGCGCTGCCCGAAAGCACGCGCGAAACGGTCGCGGGGGAAACGTTCGCCGCTTTTGCGATATCCTTGAGGGTCAGGTTCGGCATATCGGCTCCTTTCGGGAATTGTGCGAATTCGTGCCGTCTGCGGCACGAATTCGCATCAGCCTGTCAAAAAAGTCCTTGGGGGATTCGGGGGTCGAAACCCCCGGAGGTTTTATTTCGGCTCCGGCGGCATGTACGCCGGAACGGATCGCCCGAGAACGGGCGGTTTCCCTGTGCTTTCCGCCGCTCGGAAACCCGAAGGGTTTTAGGCGGGAAGCGGTTATTCTGTCGAAAAACAGCGTTTTTCGACAGCCTGCGCGCCGCGCAAGCCGCGCTCTTTTTCAGCCCCGTGCGTGTTCTTTGTGCGAATTCGTGCCGTCTGCGGCGGCACGAATTCGCATGTAAGCGTTTGCACGGATTTTGCGCTTTCATCATACGTCTCGTGCGCCGTTCTGTCAAACCCATCTTTTCTCGCGCCAATCGGGACGCAATTCGGAATTTCGAAAACGCACGCGTACTTTCTAAGAAAACTGCGCGTTCAAAACCGAAAAATGGGATTGACAAATTCGTCCTTCCGCTGTAACATGATTGCATCAGTTGTGCAAACGTTTGCATTGGAGCAAGCCACTTCGACGCGAACACGTCGCGAATCATCGGGTATTTCCCTGCGGGGATCCTATAAAAACAAAAGAAAAAAGCGAGGTAAACAGTCATGGCACAGAAGATGAGAGGCGTAACCCTGCACGCAACATGGGCGCCGAAGCCGGGATTTAAGCTTGGTTCGAAGGACATCGATCATGTCCAGACGTATCTTGGGTCGCAGGTTTGGAAAGACCCGTATATCACGATCGACGAATATGACGTGCCCGAACCCGGCCCGGGTCAGGTGCTCATCAAGGTGAAGGCGTGCGGCATCTGCGGCAGCGACGTTCACATGGCGCAAAAGAAGGAAGACGGCTATATCTTCTACCCCGGTCTGACGGGCTTCCCGTGCATCCTGGGTCACGAGCTTTCCGGCGTCGTGGTCAAATGCGGCCCCGGGGCGAAGGATAAGGTCACGAACAAGGCGTTCAAGGGCGGCGAGCTGGTCTGCGCCGAAGAAATGCTCTGGTGCGGCTCCTGCAAGCCCTGCGCGGACGGCTGGCCGAACCATTGCGAGCGTTTGGACGAGATCGGCTTCAACGTCAACGGCGCGTTCTGCGAATACATCGTGCTGCCCGATCGCTGCCTGTGGAGCCTCGAGCCCCTGCGCCGCGTATACGATAAGGAAGAGGACATCTTCCTCGCGGGTTCGCTGGTTGAGCCCTGCTGCGTCGGCTACAACGCGGTCATCGAGCGCGGCGGCGGCGTGCGCCCCGGCGACAACGTGGTCATCTGCGGCACAGGCCCCGTCGGCTTGGCGGCTTGCAGAGAGCTGAAAACCATGGGCGGCGCAATCGTCATCGTGTCCGAGCCGCAGCCCGAGCGCGCTGAGCTGGCCAAGAAGATGGGCGCGGATTACGTCATCGATCCGTCGAAGGTCGATTTCACCGAGGAAGTTCTCCGCCTGACGAACGGCATGGGCGCGAGCCTCTATCTGGAAGCAACGGGTCTGCCGACGAAGGTTTACCCGGGCATCGAGCAGGCGATCTGGGAAGGCCGCACGCTGAACGCCACCGTCGTCGTGGTTGCCCGCGCGGAAGCCAAGATGCCTGTTACGGGCGAGGTCTTGCAGGTTCGCAGGGCGCGCATCGTCGGTTCGCAGGGTCACAGCGGCCACGGCACGTTCCCGCGCGTCATCGACAGCATGGCGGCCGGCATGAACATGCTGCCCATGATTACGAAGAAGATCAAGCTGGACGAGGTTCCCGAGAACATCCTCGCCCTGCAAACGGATCGCACCAACATGAAGATCACCTGCGTGATGGACTAAACGACCGAACGAAGGAAGGAAGCATCAGATGGCATTCGCAAAGTATATCACAACCGAATACCCGAATATCTTCTTTGAGGATAACAAGGTCGGTCAGCTGAAAAAGCGCATTTGGGACGCCTCCGAGGAGGAGATCCAAAAGATACTGGACGATTACGGCATCGGCACGCCGCTCGAAATGGGCAAGGCGGGCACCTACATTCAAAACACGCCCCGCGCGCATCAGATCGAGAAGCGCCGCAAGAACGACATCGTTCTCGTTCCGATCGGCAGCACGGAGAACCACGGCGCGCAGAACTGCTCGGGCCTCGACACCTTTATGGTGCAGCTCATCTGCGAAGCCGTTCGCAGAAAGACCGCGAAGCTCGGTCACGAAGTCTCCCTCGCGTTCCCGCCGATGAACTACGGCGGACACCCGTACCACCATATCGGAATGCCCGGCACCGTCATGATTACCGAAACGGTCATCATCGACACGCTGACGCAGGTCATGGCGGGTCTGTGGGACGACGGCTATCGCAAGATCATCCTCGTCAACAACCATGGTCAGGACTGGATGCTCGAAAGCGCCGTGCAGGAGTTCTTCAAGCGGTATCAGCTTCCCGGCTTTGCCTGCGTGGTTGAATGGCACCGCGCGGTTCGCGAGTTCTTCTATCCGCTGGGCGACGAGCGTCCGGACTTTGTCACCACGCCGTTCATACACGCCGACGAGTCCGAGACCAGCGCGGCGCTGCTCATGTTCCCCGAGATGGTCGACATGAGCGTCTGCGTGGACGCGACGCCCGTCAACTTCGGCTTCCTGCAAGAAGGCTTCTTCGACGGCTCCGTGGACTCGTTCCACCGCCCGAACCGCTGGCAGGAGATGGAAGGCAACGCTTGGATCGAGCGCTTCGGAACGCCCGAGGGCGTCGTCGGCAAGCCGACCCGCGCCGACCCCCGCAGGGTCAAGCGCGCCATCGCCGCGATCTGCGAATACCTCACCTGCATGTGCGAGGATATCATCGGCGCGTACCCCGCCGGTAAGGTGCCCGATCCGACCAAGTTCTCCTTCCGTCCGTATGACGAAATCGAGCCCTGCCTGCGCGAGCCGCAGAGCGAAGGCTGGAAGAGCATCCATGAGATTCCGCGCCGCGGCATCTTCATCGACTGATTGCGCAAAAGCGCAGGAATCAAGCCCCGTTTCGCGTGTGCGAGGCGGGGCTTTCCGCTGTCTGCGGGCGCAGGGCGATCGGTTGCCGCGAAAATGGAAACGTGCTATGATGTTTTTATCGCATTGCTTGATCGGAGGATCTTTTCATGCCGACGAACGCTCGAAAAAACAAAGCGATCCGTTTTTTTGTCTGTCTCGCGCTTTGCTGCGCGCTGCTTTTGCCGCTTTACGGCTGCAACTTTAAGCTGCTGATGGAAACGGTCAACCCGCCCGACCGCAGCGCGAGCGCGTTGGTCCTGACCGACCGCGCGGAGCTGGATTTGGAGGAGCTCAAACTGTATGAATTCCTTCGCACGCTCGATTTGCGCGCGCTGGACGTTACGCTTGCGGAGATCGGCGGGATTTCCGCCGCGCTGCCGAATTGCAGGCTGCTTTGGCGCGTGAAAATCGCGGGCGAGACGTTTGACAGCTCCCTTCCCGCGCTTACCTTGCCCGCGGGCACGACGGACGAAGAATTCGCTTACATTCGCTTCTTTGACGCGCTGACAAGCGTGGACGCTTCCGCGTGCGAGCTGACGATAAAGAAGCTGGAAACGGCGGACGCTTATCCGAACGTTTCGTTTGTTTGGAACGCGGAGGGCGTGCCGCTGACGAAGTCCGACACGACGCTTGACCTCACGGGGCGCACAATCGAAAACGCATCTGCGCTTACGGCGCTGCTGAATCGGACGCCTGCGCTCGAAAGCGTCGATCTCACAAACGCCGTATTGCCCGACGAGGCGCTTTTCGCGTTGATCGACGCCTGCCAAGGCGTGGACTTCATCCGCACGTTCGACGTGTTTGGCGCGCAGACGCCCTTTCAAACGACCGAGCTGGATCTGTCAAAGAGCGAGGTTTCGAGCGCGGATGCGCTGATCGCCGCGCTCAAACCGCTTGTCAACCTGACGAGCGTTGACGTAACGGGACATACGTTTACGGACGCGGAGATCGCCGCCGTGCGCAGCGCCTATCCCAACGTCGCCTTCTCCTTCTCTCTGACGCGCTTTGGGCAGACGATTACCACGCAGACAACCGAGCTGGATCTGCGCGGCAACACGTTTGCCTCGCCCGAGGAGGTCGCCTCGCAGATCTCCGACCTGACCGCGCTCACAAAGGTCGATTTGTGCGACACGGGTCTGACCAACGAACAGATGGAAGTCCTCATCGCGCAATTTCCGAACGTCAAGTTCGTATGGAAGGTTCGCATCGGCGCATGGGTCGTTCGGACGGATATTACCGCGTTCTCCAAGGGACAGCGCAAGAAGTTTCCGAACGGCATGGGCGAATGCACGGACACGGGCAAAACCAACTTCCATTCCGAGGACTTGGAGCCGCTCAAATACTGCACCGACCTCGTGTATCTCGACCTCGGGCACGGCAACCGCATTACGGATCTGTCGATTCTGTCCTATTTGCCAAAGTTGAAGATTCTGATCGTATCCATGAATAAAATCGAGGATCTTTCGCCCGTCGCGCAATGCAAGGAGCTGGAGCTGCTCGAAATTTACCAAAATCGCATCGTCGATCTCTCGCCGATCAACGAGCTGCCGAAGCTGAGATACCTGAATTGCAGCGCAAACAGCTTTACGGATATCACGCCGATTTTGCAATGCGCCAATCTCGAAATGCTTTGGGTTGTGAACACGCGGCAGGTCACGAAAGAGATGCGCGCGCAGCTCAAAGAAACGCTGCCAAACTGCGTCATGTGCTTTAGCGCAAACAGCTCGGGCGAGGGCGGATGGATCCAAAACGGGCTCTATGCCGAATACCAGACGGCGTTTGGTTTGCCCATCCGAGAGGAGTAGCGTTTTACGCCTGCTCCGGCGCGTTCAAGCTTGCGCGAATCTCCCGCCAATCGGGGCAAAACGCGTCCATGCGCGCATAAAACCGCTTGCCGTGCCCCCGTTCATGCAGATGACAAAGCTCATGAATCAGCACATAGCGCAGGGCTTCGGGCCGACGATGCACCAAGGCCAGGTTCAGCGCGATATGCGCGGTGTTCACGTTGCAGCTTCCCCAGCGGGAACGCATATCCTTGACGGCAATCTGCCCCGCCCGCTTTCCGACAATCGCTTCGCAGGCGGGAAGCTCGCTTTGCGCCTTTTCCAGCAGCTCGTTTTTGTAAAACGCGTCCAGCGCGCGCTTGCGCTTTTCGGCGGGCGCGTTGGCGTTGATATCCAAATGCAAACCGTTCCCCTCGCGCGTCACGACGGCGCGCTTTCTTTTATGCGTAACGAAAAGCGTCAGCCGCTCGCCCCATAAAAACACGGCTTCGCCCGTCTCAAACTTTGGCTCCGTATAGCCCGCATAGCGCGCTCTCTGCCGATCGAGCCAGGCGCGGCGCGCGCGCACCAGTTCGATGATCGCGTCCTGCTTCATGCGGTTCGGCGCGGTTATCTTAACGCGCCCGTCGGGCGGCAAAACGCGCAGATAGGTGTTTTTGATGCGTTTATGCTCGATCGTAACGGATAGAGAATCAATCGTGAGCTGTTCCGTCATGCCCGTTCCTCCGCAAAAGCGTTTTCGGCGTTCCGTGCGTTTCAACGCATTCTAGCATCGATCCGTTCCCGCGTCAACGCGGCTTTCCTCCGCTTTGCAAAGCGCAAACGGGCAAAGAAGCCCCGCCTCGACCGCCGCATAGATCGTCAGCTCAAAAACGTCCTCGCGCCACTTGTACAGCGTGGATTCGCTCGCGTTAAACTCGATGGCAAAGCGCACGATCCGCTCATGAAAGCTCCTGTTGCGCGGAATCGGAACGTCCAGCCCGAACAGACGCGCCATGAACCGTTCCTTGAGCGGATACTCCTTCTTTAAGCAGGCGCGCGCCGCGTCGATCGCCCCCGCCCAACGCGAAGCAAACGCGCGCTCTTCGTCGCTCATCTGACTCTGCCGCCTTTCCGCCCGCGAAGCAAGCAGCTCCTTGTTTCTTCGGTAGGCAAGCAGCGCGCGCTTTGCCTCGCGCCGCATCCGCAGCACCACGGAATCCTTCATATGTTTTTCCCTCCGTTTCGTATCGTACAATAGAACGTTTGTTCGATTACGATTGTAGCAATTCGCGGCGGGTTTGTGGTCGCGATTTTTGTACTGCGAAAAGAAGGAATCCCGCGCAGCGCCTCCTTTTCGGCAGAAAGGGGCGGCGTTTCCCGATCGTTTTTATGTGCTTCGGAATGGCAAAGAAAAGCTCTTTTGTGCCGCGCTTCGAAATGGGAAAGAGAAGCTCTCAGCCTGTCAAAAGCGTCCTTGGGGGATTCGGGGGTCGAAACCCCCGGAGGTTTCATTCCGGCTCCGGCGGCATGTACGCCGGAACGGATCGCCCGAGAACGGGCGGTTTCCCTGCGCTTCCTGCCGCCCGCAATCCCGAAGGGTTTTAGGCGGGAAGCGGTTACTCTGTCGAAAAACAGCGTTTTTCGGCAGAATAACGACCCCGTGCCGATGTACGGAGTCGCGTTTTTTTATGTGGGTGCGCGTGTTGACGCGCGCTTAGTTCTCTTTGATACGGTTCGTGAACGGTTTCGTCTCGGTTGCCAAGCCTTGCTCCAAAAAGGCGCGCGCTTCCTCGATCGTTACGTCCCAAAGCCGATCCTTGTCGCACCAATCCAGCAAATCGAGCAATCCGCCGTTTCTGCCCGTTGCATCGCCTCTGTCCGATATCTGCTTCAAATATTGATCCAGCATGCGCGCGTCCCCTCGCCCGATCCCACACCGGCTTTTCGGCATAGGCGACTCCTCTCCACATTTTCCCATAACTATAATTAAAGTATATATCTGCTCAGAAACAATATCAATAGTCTGTGTATAAGTTTTCGGGCAATTTCTAGACTAAAAAAGGGAGTGTGATTCCTTGAGCGGCATCGCGGCTATCATCGGAAACCGTTTACGAAACTATCGTCACGGATTGGGGCTCAGTCAAGAAAAGCTGGCGGAGATGGCGGGTCTGCACCCGACCTACATCGGGCAGGTCGAGCGCGGCGAGAAAAACCTGACCATCGAAAGCCTTTTCAAGCTGTGCGCCGCTTTGAAGCTGCCTTTGCCCACGCTGTTTGAATGCATCGAGCTTCCGCCCGTTCCCTCGCATGACGTTTCCGAGAGCACGCCGCAAAAATGCTATCGCCTCGTGCACGGCATGAACCCGCAGACGCAGGAGCGCGCCTATCGCATCCTGTGCGAGCTTTTCGACGCCTTGAACGACGAGCGCCGCGTCTAACCCATGATTTCTCCCCAGCCCTGATACAGCCGCGCGCTTTTCAGGTAACCGACCTCGTTGCGGTAGGCGATTTTCGCCCAGCCGTCCTCCGTGCGCTCCAAAACCTTGACGGACGTATCCTCCGGCACCTTGCAGATCTGTTCGGACTTCTCCGACGGCTCGACATAGATCCACTGCGTCGTCCTGAGCAGGTCGGCGTCCTCCTTCGTATCCATCTGCCCCTGCGAATAGGTGATATAGCCGCGCTTGACATAGCCTTCGCGCTTGCCGTATCGCACCTTGACCCAGGTTTCGCCCTGCATAAGCACCTCGAGCTCCGTGTCAAGCGCAAGTCGTGCAACCGTATCAAACGTGTCGCCGCTTCCTTTTTTGAGCCTCGCATTTTCCACGGTGACCCACGCCTTATCATTGGGCAGCTCCGGATCGTCCGTAATCGTCTTTTGAAACGCGTTGTACGCGCGAAACGACAGCTTGCTTTTGAGCGCCTTTTTCAGCTTGCCGTTCTTCGGCTGACTCGTGCTGACCTCGATGGTTGTTCCGGGACAGGCGTAATAGTAAAGCCAGCGCGCGTCCTCGACGTACAATCGCACGCACCCGTGCGACACGTTCTGCCCGAGCTTCGCGTAGGCGCCGCTCTTCATCGAATTTACCGTGCGGTTGCCAAACATGATGGAATGGAAAAAGATGCTTCCGACGATCTGAACCCAATAGCGCGCGTACTCGTTGGCAAAGTTCGCGAACTTGCCGAAGCGCTCCCTGCCGCCGATCTTCCAAACGCCGCGCGGCGTTGGCGTTGCAACGTCCTCTGGATCCGTCTCGTCAACCTCCGTGCGCCCCGTCGTGCATAGAAAGCAGCGCACGAGCTTCGTATATTCGCCGTTTGCATCCCTTTCGTATACGAAAACGATTTGATTGTTCAGATCCAGCAGGATATAAAATCGGTCGGGATCCTCGTTTTTCAGCTCGTCGCGCGCATACGCCGTCCGCGGCAGGCAAAGAACGCCGCAGAAAACGATCGCGGTCAGCATTAGCGATAGAAAGCGCTTCATATCGTATCCCCCGACCAAAGCTTATGCGCGGACACGGCGCAACTTGTCATGTCCGCGCGAAATCACCGTTAAAATACGCGGTAGGCGCAGATGAAGTGATTCTCCCAATAGCCGCCGGACTTCAATACCGTGGTCGATTTGCGCACCTGCCCCTGTGAGGAGCTCGCGTCGATCATTTTGCCGCTGCCAAGGTAGATGCCGACGTGACCCGCCGCCATCGTGGAGCCGGAGAACACGAGAATGTCGCCGCGCGAGATGCTGCTCATGCTCGATATCTTCTGGTAACGCGAGCAGCTTCGCCACATAATGGAGGTTTGATAGCTGCAACTCACGCCCGCGTTCTTCATGCACCAATAGACGAAGCCCGAGCAGTCGAACGAGTTGGGGCCCTTTGCGCCGCGCACATAGCTGCAACCGATCTTGCTCTCGGCAAGCGCGATCAGCTTTTCGACGCCCGAAAGGTTCTGCGCGACGTTTGACGACGAGCCGCTTGACGACGAGCCGCTCGACGACGAACCGCTCGACGACGAGCTGCCGCCGCTGCTGCTTTCCGTCTTGCTTGACGCGGGCGTCGACGCCTTTTTCGCGCTCGACGAATTGAGCATCGTCAGCGTAACCGCGCCGACCTTGCCGTCCTGCCCGAGCCCGCTGCGTTTTTGGAACGCCTTGACCGCGTCCTCCGTAATCGCGCCGAAATAGCTCGTCGCGTTGGCGCTTGTGATATAGTTCAGCTCCGCGAGCCGTTTTTGGACGTTCTTCACCGCCGTGCCGTAATCGCCAAGCTGGATGACCATCGCCTGCGCGTCGCCCGAAAGGATCAGGTCGCGCGTGACCGGCCCGAGCGCGCCGTCCGAGGTGAGCCCGTTCGCGCGCTGGAAGGATTTGATCGCCGTCACGGTCGCGCGTCCCATCACGCCGTCCGCCTTAAACGTAAGATAGCCCAGCTTTTTGAGCGCCTCTTGGCAGGATTTGATCACGGAGTTTTCGTCGCCCAGCCGATATGCGTTGGAAACGACGTCCTCGCCGTAGAGCATGTCGATGGTCTTGCTGCCGACCTTGCCGTCCACTTTGAGATCGTTTTTCTTCTGGAAAGCCTTTGCGGCCTCCTCGGTCTTTTCGCCGAACGTGCCTTGAATATTCGCCTTGTTATCCAAATAGCCCAGCTCGTAAAGGCGCTGCTGCACGCCCTCGACGTCCTCGCCCGAATCGCCGCGCTGCATCACATAAGCCTTCGCGTCGCCGTTCATCAGCGCCTCATAGGACGCCTGCCCGCAGATACCGTCGTCGTCCAGACCGTTATGCCGCTGAAACGCCGCGAGCGCGGATTTCGTCAGCGGGCCGAAATGCTCGGTGGGCTCGTCCGAGTCCATATAGCCAAGCTCCATCAGCCGCGTTTGAATCGTCGCAACCACGGCGCTCTCGTCCCCGCTTTTCAGGGTTTGCGTAAACTCCGCCGTGTCCCCGCTCGCAATCGACTGGCTGATCGTCGTTGCTGCGGCAGCCTCGACCGCGCTTGGGTCGTAATTGGCGTATGGGTCGACCGTGCCGCTGTCGATCGACACGGGCGTCTCGGTTTGCTCCTGCTCGGAAAGCGCGGCAAGCGTCTCCGCCGCGTTCGCGCTCGTGCGATGGTTGTTCGGAAGCGCGATGGCGACGATGATGATCGTCAGCACAAGGAAGCCGAACGCGCTGCTTGCGACAAGCAGAATGCGCGGCGGCAAAGACAGGCAGAAATTTTTGACCGCTTGCAGCGCATAGAAGATACCGCGCGCGGCTTGACGCAGCACGCGCTTCAATGTTCGCTTTGCTTTGCTCTTTCCGTTCCCTGCGCTCTGATTCGAACGCATGCCAACGGACGCGCCCGAATCATAGGCTGCGTTCGCGCCGCGCGTATGCGTTTTTGACGCGCCCGCCGCCTGCCGCGTATCGGTAAACCCGTATGCATCCTTGGGCGAAAGCGCCTTCCATACGCGCTTTTTGATGCGGCGTATGCGCTTTTTCAGCGAAGGTCTTTTGCCTTGACCCCCGCGCGTATCTGTTCCGCTTGATTCGCTCATGCAATCTCCCCTTGTTTCGCCTCGCGCGGCGATCCACGCAAAGCGGCTCTTCCCGATTGTTTACATGATTATAGCAATCAATCGTGAAGATGGCTTGAATAATTCATGAACGATTCCCGAAAACGAGAATCGCTCTGCTGTTTGACGCCGTTCGACGCTGCTTTTATCGCGTATTATCCCTCAAAATACTCGCCCCTGCGGTAATCGTATACCGCTGCGCCGTAGGTTTGAAACGCCTCCAAAACGCGGCCCGTGCCGACCGCCACGCAGGAGATCGGGTCGTTTGCGATGCGGCAGGGCACGTTCGTATGCTCGGTGATATAGCGATCCAGCCCGGAAAGCAGCGCGCCGCCGCCGGTGACCACAATGCCCGTTTCCACGATGTCCGCCGTCAGCTCGGGCGGCGTTCGCTCGAACAGGTCGCGCACGCGGTCCATAATTGCCGAAAGCGGCTCGGAAAGCGCATCCACCATCTCATTCGTGCCGATCGGGACGGACTCCGGCAGACCCGATGCGAGATTCCTGCCGCGAATTTCCACGATGCGCTGCTCCTTCTCGATATGCGCGCGCCCGTATGCGATCTTGATATCCTCCGCGCTTCTTTCGCCGATGGAGAGCCCGTGCTTCTGCTTCATATAGCGCTGCAACGCCTCGTCGAACTTATCCCCCGCCATTTTGACCGAGTCGGAAAGCACAATCGCGCCGTAAGCGATGACGGCGATATCCGTCGTGCCGCCGCCGATATCCAAAACCATGCTCCCCTTGGGCGCGTTCACGTCCACGCCCGCGCCGATCGCCGCCGCGATGGGTTCCTCGATGAGATAGGTATAGCGCGCGCCCGCTTCGCCCGTCGCCTCGATGACGCAGCGCTTCTCCGCCTCCGTAACGCCCGAAGGTACGCATACAATCGCGCGGGGCTTGCACACAAGCCGTCTGCCGACCACTTTTTGGAAGAAATAGCGCAGCATACGCGCCGTCACGTCAAAATTCGAAATCACGCCGTCGCGCAGCGGCCGTATCACAACGATGTTCGCCGGCGCCCGCCCCATCATCTTGCGCGCTTCCTCGCCGATTGCCACGATGCGCCCCGTCACGCGCTCCACGGCGACGACGGACGGCTCTTTGAGCACGACGCCCTTCCCTTTGCGGTAAACAAGCGTCGTGGAGGTTCCCAAATCGATGGCAACGTCGGATGTATCAAAAATGCCCATATCGCACCGCCTTATCCCGTTCAAACGAATCTCATATGCATTCCGTGCGGTTTTATTTTATCATGACGGCGAAGGAATGGCAACTTGTCTTGCCGCGGCGGCGCGCGTGCCAAACCGCGGACGAATGCGGTTTCTTTATGATATCTTTCGGAAAAGTTTGCCGTTTCTTCACCTAACGCATGCGTATACCTGTTATAATCATACAATCCCCGTTTGATGCAGGAGGTTTTGATCGGTATTCTGCAAGAAGGAGCGCGCATGAGATCTTTCCTGTTCCGCGTTGTCTGCGGCGTCGTCATCGGCGTCGGCTGCGTGCTGCCCGGCGTTTCGGGCGGCATAATGGCGATCAGCATGGGGCTTTACGAGCCCGCGATGCGCGCCATCGGCAGCTTTTTTGGCAATGCGAAAAAGAACTTCCTCTATCTGTTACCGATCGCGATCGGCGGAGGCGTCGGCGTGCTTCTCACCAGCAACGTGCTTTCCATCGTGGTTGCGCGATACGAGGCGCCGCTGCTTGCGCTGTTTACGGGGCTCGTTCTCGGCAGCCTGCCCGTGCTGTACGGCGAGGTGCGCGAGAAAACAAAGCTCCGCCCGCGCCATATCGTCGCCATGGCATGTGGGCTTGCCTTTATCCTTTTGTTTGCGCTCGGCGAATCCGTCGTTGCGGTCAACGAGAAAGCCGCGTCGCTGACGATCCCCACCGCGCTGGTTTCGGGCGCAATCCTCGCCGTCGGCACGGTGATTCCGGGCGTAAGCTCCTCGTTTATCCTCATCTATCTCGGGCTGTATCACGCCGTATTGTCAACACTCGCGAGCGTGCTGGATCTGTCCGCGCTGTTTTCGAGCGGGCTTTCCGGCGTGCTGACGCGGCTTGCCGGCGCAATCGTGCCGATTCTTTGTATGTGCGCCGGCTTTGCGCTCGTCGCGCTTGGGATCATCAAGGGCGTCAACGCCGCGCTGAGACGGCATCACGCGCTCTCCTACGCCGCCATTATCGGCTTTGTGATCGGCTCGATCGGTCTGATCGTTCCGAACGTGCTTCATGATTTCCACCCGAGCTGCGTGCCGCTGTTCCTGCTTGGGCTTGCGATCAGCCTGCTGCAATACCGCGCCAAAATGCGCCATGCCGCCGTCGGGCAGGCAGACGCGCCCGTTTTAAGCGACGCGCCCGTTTTAAGCGACGCGCCCGTTTCAAGCGACGCGCCCGTTTCAAGCGAACCGCCCGTTTCAAGCGAACCGCCCACATCAAGCGACGCGCCCACATCAAGCGACGGCGTTTGACAGCATTCTTGCTTTCATGCTACAATTCGTATCGGCGGACGAATGTTCGGCGCGTTTTTGCGTTGTTCGCGCCCCGATCTTCCGACGGAGCTGCTTCGTCGGGCAAAAGGTGGTTAACAGGTGGCAAAGCTGTCCCCCAAACGCTTTCGCGGCGGTATCCTGCTTTTATGCAAGCTGATCATCATTGCGATGACGGTCGGTTCTTTTTACTATTTAATCAAACACTACTATCCCGAAACCGACTTCTGGTATAAGGGGTATTTGGTC
Source organism: uncultured Oscillospiraceae bacterium (assembly GCA_964495255.1). Classification (GTDB taxonomy): domain Bacteria; phylum Bacillota; class Clostridia; order Christensenellales; family CAG-138; genus UBA7703. The sequence goes on along the minus strand of CAZBVC010000008.1, from coordinate 1,490 downwards.
TTTCTCTTCCTGTATCTCGTTGTGTTTCTGCTGCTTTCAACCACCTACCATTGCTTCGAAATCGGCACGGCGCACGCGCGGACGCTGATGTTTTCCTTCGTGCTTGCGTCGTTCCTGACCAACTTTGTGTTCTATTTCATTCTTTCGCTGACCGCGAAGATGCTGCTCAAACTCGGGCCGATCTCCGTGCTGACGGCGATTCAATGGGCGCTTGCCATCGTGCTGTATTTCTGCTCCGACCGCCTGTATTACTTCCTGTATCCCGTGCGCAAGTCCGCAGCCGTGCTTTCCGTTTCCGAAAAGGAGCTGCCGACCATACACAAAATCGGCTCCATGAAGGAGCGGCACGAGATCTGCCTGATTCTCAAGGAGGACGAGGACGCCGCCGCGATCAAACGCGCGCTCGAACCGTACTCCACCGTATTCGTCGGCGAAATCGACCGCGCGCTGCGGCTGGAACTCACCGAATACTGCTTCGAAACCAACAAGCGGCTCTTTGTCATGCCATCCGTCGAAGACATCATCTTCCACAGCGCGCGGCAGACGTTTGTCGGCGATTCGCTCGTTTACCGCTGCCGCAACCGCGCGTTTTCCTTTGAGGAGATGATCGTCAAGCGGCTGATGGACGTGTTCGTCTCGCTGGTCGGCATTCTCCTGACGAGCCCCATCATGCTGATCTCCGCGCTGATTATCAAATTGCAGGACGGCGGCCCCGTGCTGTTTCGGCAGGAGCGCTACACGCGCAACCTCACGCGCTTTACCCTGTTCAAATTTCGCAGCATGATCGTTGACGCGGAAGCCAACGGCGCGCAATTCACAAAGCCCGGCGACAAGCGCATCACGCCCTACGGTCGCTTCATCCGCAGCACGCGCATCGACGAGCTGCCGCAGTTTTTCAACATCCTGCGCGGCGAAATGTCGCTGGTGGGCCCGCGCGCGGAACGTATCGAAAACGTGGACTATTACTGCGAGCTCATGCCCGAATTCCGCTATCGCATGAAGGTCAAGGCGGGGCTTACCGGCTATGCGCAGATCTACGGAAAATACAACACGAGCTATATCGACAAATTAAAGCTGGACATGCTGTATATCGAAAACTGCTCGATCCAGCATGATTTGCAGCTTCTTTTCATGACCGTCAAGGTCATCTTCCTGCCCGAAAGCACGGAGGGGTTCGATATTACGACGCTTGCCGAGCTGCGCCCCAACGATTCCGAAACGAACGACGCGAAAACCCCTCGCGCCTGAGGCGGTTTTCCGCGCGCCCGACGCGGCGGAGCCATCCATTCCCGCTCCATGCCCGGCGCGTCCCTTCTTCGCCCACGCAAATCCGCAAAATCGCAAAAACTTTTCCTCCGCAGCGCCTTTGCTCGATAATCGCTTGACAAACCTATGGAAGCACGGTATATTGTTGTCATAGGTTAAGCGCTAAACGTATTGTTTGTTCACTTGCCGTCGCTTTCAACATCATTTGTCTATACAGGAGGTTT
>CAZBVC010000007.1:0-70378 GCA_964495255.1 uncultured Oscillospiraceae bacterium | reverse complement strand
GCACACGCCCCTCAAACGTGCCTGTCTGCCAATTCCAGCACTACCGCGCACCATGTTATTATAGCGAGACGAAAAATACTTGTCAATCATTTTTGCCGCATTTTTATCTGCGTGTTTCGCTCGATTGACTTTCCGGTCTTGCGCGCTTATCGCCCGAACAGCCGCGCCGTGCGCGTGCGGTAAACCGTGATCGCGCCCTTGGGACAAAACTCCTGGCAGCAAAAGCAGCGCACGCATTTTTCCCGATCGATTCGCGCTCTTTTCCCGTGCAGAGAGATCGCCTTTGCCGGACAAACGCTCGCGCACGCGCCGCAGCCGACGCATTCGTCCCCCACCTTCGGGCGGCGCGCGAACAGGCGTGTCAGCAGCTTTGACACGACGGCGTTATCCGTCCCCCATGCTTCCACGCCGCGCTTTTCGATCCGCTTGAAATCGGGCACGATAAAGCCGTTTAGGCCGCCCGCCTCGTTCGTCAACGTTTCCAATTCCGCCGCGCAGGAGGGGATCAAGCCGCGCATTATCGCTTCGGAGAGCGTCGGAACGTCCGCTGCGGTGAGGTTCATCAAATGCGCCGCCGCCAGATCCAGCGCGTGTGGGTTAAACGAACAAATCAGCGCATCCATATGCCGCGGCGTTCCGCCCGATGGGCCGTTCCCTTCCATGGCGACAATCGCGTCGCCGATTGATAAGCGCGGCTTGTAGAATTCGCAAAGATCGACAAGCATACCCGCGAACGCCTCATGCGTGGAATAGCGATAGTGCAGCTCGGACTTTGTCATGCCCGCGACGCCGCCGAAAAAATTCTTGCAAGCGCCCGTATACGCCATCAGCCCGTGCGTTTTGATCTTGCAAAGGTCAATGATCGCGTCCGCTTCCAGCAAAAAGCGCAGCGCGGGAAAGGAAGGCAACACGCGCCCGTTTGACACCGCCGATTCGATGCTGCCGAAATCGTCGTTGAGCTTGGCGCCGCAGGATTCGATCGCGTGCATACCCGTAGCGGCGTAGATGGGCTTTATGTACGCGCCCGCGTAAGGCCCGCCCGGGCTGTCGCCCAGCACGACCGATGCGCCGCGCTCGGCGAGCAGCTCGCATATCGCCGTGGCCACGCTCGGATGCACGGTCGCCGCGCTGTCCGGCTTTTTGGGCATCATCAGGTTCGCCTTGATCGCCACGCGCATCCCGCTTTCCACCCAATCCAGCCCGCCGATCGCGTCCAGCGCGCTTTTCAACGCCGTCTTTACCTGCGCGTTGTCATATGTGCCGCATCGCACGATCGAAACTCTGTTGTCCATGCCGCCTCCGTTTTCTGCTTATCTTAGCATGACGCCGCGGCGCGTTCAACCCCTCCACGGAAACCTATACGAAACAAAATCGGGAGCGGATCGACTCCGCTCCCCCATGTTTTCGATTGTTGCGAACCCGCTTTATCACGGCTCCAACTTCGGGTCGTAGAATTCGCCAAACAGCTCCTGGTCGCTCGGGCGGTCGATGGGAATCTCGCGCGAAACCCAAGTCACGTTCATATAATGATGCAGATTGACGTTTTCGCTCGTCGCGTTGCCGCCCCAAGAGCCGCAGCCGATGCTGGACGTCATGGGCATGCCGTTCGTAAACGAGCCCGCATTCGCCTTGGATTGCGGCTGACGCACCATGATGCGTCCGACGCGCGCAACCATCGCAAGGCGGTTGATATGATCGTCGTCAAACGAGAAGATGCCGACGCTGTGTCCCTTGCCGCCGACCTCGTGAATCGCCATGATCGTGTCGATGGCGTTCTGGAACTCGCCGCAGTAACGATGCACGGTCAGCACGGTGCTGAGCTTCTCGCGGCACCACACGTCGTCATACGAGGTCGTATAGCCGCCGTTGCCCGTCGCGATGAGGAACTTGCGATCCTCGGGAATCTCGAAGCCCGCGATTTTCGCCATGTCCTGCGGCGACTTTGCAACGGTGTCCGCAAGGCGATGGCAGGTCTCGTCCCACATGACCTTCCGCAGCGCTTCCTGCTCTTCCGCATTCATAAGATAGCCGCCGACCGAAACCAGCGCCTCGACGCCGCGGTCATAAATGCTCTCGTGCAGAATGACGTTGCCGTCCGCCGAGCAGCCCGAGCCGAAATCCGACGTTTTGGAAAGCATGGTGTTGTGCGCCGCCGTGTGCAGATCCTGCGCCGCCGTCTCGTCCCAAATCATCGTTGCGTTGCCCGCGCCGACGCCGTATGCGGGCGTACCGGAGAAATACGCCCTGCGCACAACGCCCTGACCGCCCGTTGCGATCACCAGGTCGCAGCGCGATTGCAGCGCCTCGGCATACGCCTTGTTGATACGCGCCGCGCCTTGACCCAGAATCTGAACCAAGTCCTCGGGCGCGCCGACCGAGCGCAGCGCCGCACGCATGAGTTCGCAGGTTTTTCCGCCCGTTTTCACCGCGCGCGGATGGGGCGAGAAGATGATCGCATTGCGCGCCTTGATGGCGTAAATCGCATTGCCCGCGGGGGTCAGGTCGGGATTCGTCGCGGGAATGATGCAGGCGATGATGCCGATCGGCTTGGCATACTTGACAATGCCCTTTTCGGGAATCTCCTCGATCACGCCGACGCTCTTTTGACGCAGCGCGTCACGCAAAACGCCGCGAATCTTAAACTTTTTCGCTTCGCGGGTAACGGGGTCGCCCAAACCGCTCTCCGCGATGCTCATTTTGACAAGCTCACGGAAGGTTGTCGTATTCGCAACGCTCCAAGCAACCGCGCGGATCGTGCGATCGATGTCCTCCTGGCTCCAGGTTTCAAACTCTTTTTGCGCCGCGTCCGCGCGCGCGAACATTTCTTCCAGCTCATCGATCTGAGCCTGTTCGAGCTTTGCGTAAGCGGCCGTCATATCGTTCATTCTGCTCATTCCGATATCCTCCTGCATGTTTTATGGATGTGCCTGAGAAACCTATGTCTCTTCCCGTATTTTCCCGCGAATCCGTATGTTCGTCCAATACATTTTTTCAATCAAGACCATTGACGCTTTCTATACGGGCGCAGTGACGCGGCGTTTGGCGCAGCCGCGCGGCGCGAGCGCTGTGTGTACGCCGAAATAAGAGGCGTTTCCCGCTTGCCCGAGACCTTCCGATCTGCTAATATGATAAAAAACGACGTTGCGTCATATCTCGGCATACGGAGGGATTCGGTATGGTCTTTTGGTTTTCGGGGACAGGCAATTCGCGGCATGTCGCGATCCGTCTAGCATCCTATTTTCACGAGCGCGCAGTCAGTATTGCGGACGCCGTACAAAACGAAGCCTTTTCCTACGACCTTGCCAAGGGCGAAAAACTCGGCGTCGTAACGCCCGTCTACTTTTGGGGCTTGCCCGACATCGTCAAAACGTTTCTGCAAAAGCTGACCATAAACGGACAAAAGGAGCCGTACACCTACGCCGTGTTCGTTTGCGGCGGTTCGAGCTGCAACGCAGTCGGTCAGATGAGCGCGCTTCTGCGGCTCGATTACAGCGCGGAGCTCGTCATGCCCGATAATTACGTTCTGATGAACGACGTTCGCCATCCCGACGAAATCCGCGCCTGCCTCGCCAACGCGGACGCGGCGCTCGGCAAAATCTATAACGCGGTCAAACAGCAAAAGAAGGAAATGCTCCGAGTCGGACTATTGGGCTCGCTTCTGACGCGCATGACCTATCCGCATTATGACAAAACGCGTCATACGGCGCCGTTCCATGTGACAAACAAGTGCGCGCATTGCGGGTTTTGCGCGAGCGTGTGCCCCGATCGCGCGATTGAGCTGATCGACGGCAAACCCGTTTGGCGACATAAGCAATGCGACCTTTGCCTTGCCTGCCTCAATCGTTGTCCGCAGGAGGCGATCCAATACGGGCGCCACACCGAAAAACGCAAACGCTATATCCATCCCGAGCTGCGGCCAAAGCAGGGCGAAACCGCGGTTACAAAGGACTCCCGCTTCTTCTGAGCAAACGCATCGTTGTCGCGTATGCGTTTTTCGCGTATCGTTCCCCGCTTTGAAGGACTCCCGCTTCTTCTGAGCAATATTTGCCCAAGACCGGCGTAAAACCGTCGGTCTTTTTTTGCGAAACGATTGTTTTTTCGGAAGCGGATCATTTTTAACCGAGAAGCGCATGGATTCGGAGGAGCAGGATCATTCCCGCTCCTCCGTGCATCGTTGTGTGTTTGTTTACGCCGCCGCTTCCAGCGCCGCTTGCAGCTTCGTGCCCAGACCGTTCACGTCCGCGTCGATCTTCGTATACAGTTCCTTCACGCCGTCCAGCGCGAGGATGCTGTCATAGAACGCCGCGTCGTACTCGATCAGAGTCATGCCGCCATCGACGAGGATCTTCTTGTTATCGACGTCGATCTGTTTGAGCTGCGGGTTCATGACCGCCAGCGCTTCGGCGACCGCTTGATCCAAAGCAGCCTGATAGGCGGGATCCAAGCCCTGATAGATCTCATCGTTGATGAGGATCTGGTTCGCGTACAGGATGTGGTTCGTGCAGGCAAGGTACTTTTGGACTTCCTGGAAGTTCGCGCCGACGCAGGTATCAGCCGCGTTCTCCTGCGCGTCGATCGTGCCGCTTTGCAGCGCGAAATAAACCTCTGCCCAGGCAAGCGGCGTGGGCTGCGCGCCGATCGCCGTCCAGAACGCCATGTGGTTGCTGTTCTCCATCGTGCGGATCTGCAAATCCTTGAAGGATTCCAGCGTGCTGAGGTCAACGTTCGCGGTGGTCAGGCGGTAGGTTGCGTTCTGCATGAAGCCAAGCAGATGGTAGCCGGCCGCATTATAGGCCTCGCCCAGCGCGGTGTGGAACTCGTTGTCGCCGTTGAGCACCTTGTCGATGACTTCGCCGTCATATTTGGCGAACACCATCGGCAGGTCAAACACCGCCATCTCGGGGATGAAGTTGACGACGGGCGCGGTCTGGCAAACCACGATCGCGATGTCGCCGTCCTTCGCCTGGCGGAGCAAGTCGGCGTCGCCGCCGAGGTCGCCGTTGGGATGGTAGTCGATGGTCAGTTTGCCGCCCGTGATCTCGGCAACCTTGGAGGTGACCAATTCGCCGAAGATCTGACCGGCTGCGCCCTTACCGGTGGAGTCCGCGCCGATCAGCTCGACGGGATCAAGCGCCGCATAGGGATCCGCATCCGCAGCGGGCTCCGCGGCGGGTTCGGTTGCGGGTTCGGCGGCGGGCTCGGCCGCGGGTTCGACGACGGGTTCGGCTGCGGGCGTTTGGGCTGCGCATGCGAAGCACGCAAATACCATTGCCAACGCGAGAAGAAGTGCAATCAATTTTTTCATTCGTGTTTCCTCCTAATTTTTGTTTATCCAAACTTGCAGCGCTTTACAGCAATGCAAGGCTGAACCATGGGACGTAGGTGATGAGCGCGAGCGCCAACAGGAACGCTATGATGAACGGCAGCGACTTCTTTGCGACCGCCATCGGCGGCTCCTGCGCGATATTGCCCGCAACGAACATATCCAGCCCGAACGGCGGTGTCGCAAGCCCGATCGACAGGCAGCAGACAAGAATAACGCCAAAGTGCACCTGATTGACGCCGAGCGCCTGAACCGCGGGCAGCAGCACGGGCGCGAGAATGATGATCGCGGGGCCCGTGTCCATGACCATGCCGAGCACCAGGAAGATCAGCACGAGCACCGTCAAAACGGATGCGGACGTATGGAAGTTTGCGGTAAGGAACGTCGTAACCGCGCTCGTCGCCTTGGTCAAGGACAGCACGCGCCCGAACGCCGTCGCAAACGCAAGCACAAACGCAAGACCGCCATAGGTCTTGACCGCGTTTGCAAGCAGCTTCGGCAGCTGATGGATATTGACGGACTTGTATACGAACAGCGAGATAATTACGGCGTAAACAACGGATACCGTCGCAGCCTCGGTTGGCGTGAACAGACCCGAATAGATACCGCCGAGCACGATAACGGGGCAAAGCAGCGCCCAAAAGCTCTCCTTGAACAGCTTCCAGAAGCCGTTCCTTTTGAGCTCCTCCATCTTCGCGTCGATCAGCTCGCGCTTCTCGCCCTTCCTGCGGCAGTAGATCACGGCATAAACCATCATGAATACGCCGATGAGAATGCCGGGAAGCACGCCGCCAAGGAACAGGTCGCCCGTTGAAACGCCGGTGGCGAGCGAATACAGCACGAAGGGTATCGACGGCGGAATGATGACGCCGAGCCCGCCCGCAACGGAAACCAGACCCGCGCTCCATTGGCGATCATAGCCCAGCTCCACAAGGAACGGGATGCACATCGAGCCGACGGCGGCGGTCGTCGCGGGGCCGGAGCCGGAAATCGCGCCGTAGAACAGGCAGGTCAGGATGCAGGCGCAGGGTAAACCGCCCTTGACCTTGCCGACAAAGTACGCGAAGAAATTGAACAGCCTGCGCGAGATTCCGCCCTCCGCCATGATGACGCCGCCGAGAATGAACAGCGGAACGGCGAGAATCGGCGTGGAGTTTGCGCCCGAAAAGGTGTTGTTGAGCACCTGAATGATCGATCCGCCCTTTTCGAGAAGCAGAATCGGCGCGGCGGAGCCGAGCACCATAGCGACGCCGATCGGAATGGTGATAACGATGGCAACCAGGAACACAAGGAAAACAAGTAATGCAGCCATTAGTTCTCACCCTCCTTTGTCGGTTCGACGCCTTCCGCAGCCTGCGCCGCGGCGAGCTCTTCCTCCGCTGCCTGCATGGTCTGCTCGATCGTGGTCAGCGGCTTCTCGCCGAATTGCTTGATGTGTACGACCAGCGCTTGTATGGCGCGGAAGGTCGCGAGCCCAAAGCCGAGCAGCATGGAAGCGTAGATCGCCCACATCGGCCAAAGCATGGCGGGCGAGGTTTCCGCGCTGATAAAGCGGTCGCGCACGAGCGGGATGGCATAGTAGAACAGCAGCGTCATGACCGCAAGATTGACCAAATCCACAAAGATATTCAGGCATTTGCGAATCGTCGTCGGCATTGCGTCAAGCAGCACGGTGACGCGAAGCATATTGCCGCGCTTGATGGTATATGGCAGCGAAAGGAACACGCTCCATATCCACGCGAATCGGCAAAACTCCTCCGCCCACGTCAGGGCGGGAATCCAAGGCAGTTTTCGTATGACCACCTGCAAAAAGCTGACGATGGTGATCGCTACGAGGAAGACGACCAATAAAACCTCTTCGAAATGGTCATCCAGCCATCTGATGACTTTCATTCGTTTCTCTCCTCCCTTATTCTGAGATATCGGTACATACGGCGCAAACCGCACGTCGATTTAGTTCTTTTCGGCAAGGATCGCGAACAATTCTTCCCGCATGACGTCAACGGGCGCGTCTTTTCCGCTCCACAGCTTGATCTGCGCGGCGCCCTGATGCAGCGACATACCCAGCCCGTTCATGATCTTGCAGCCGACCTCCTCCGCCTCGATTAAGAAACGCGTCTTTTGGGGGTTATACGTCGCGTCGAAGCAGATCTGTTTCGGCGAGAGAATCTCCTTGGGATACGGCGTTTGATCCGCCGTGCTCGCCATGCCGAGCCCGGTTGCGTTGATGATAAAGTCCGACGCCTGAATCTTTTCGGTTTTCAAGGTCGTGTCGGCAAACGGCACAAATTCCGCAACGGGCGCGAAATTCTTGTTGATGTCGTCAACCAGTTCGCGAGCCGCGGCTTCGTACAAATCGCAGATATAGATCTTCTTCGCGCCGTGATAAGCGATCACGCTGCAAATGGCGCGTCCCGCGCCGCCTGCGCCCGTGCAGAAGAACGTTGTTTCGGGAATCCGAACGTCCGTCTCTTCCCCGAGCGAGATCAGAAAACCGACGCCGTCGGTGTTATAGCCGATCAGCTTGCCGTCGCGGATGACGACCGTGTTGCTCGCGCCCATCTTTTCGCAAAGCGGGTCAAGCTCGTCCAAATAGCGAAGCACCTCGACCTTGTTGGGTTTCGTAACCGCAAAGCCGGCAAACGGCATATAGCGAATGCCGTTGATCACGTCGCCAAGGCGATCGTTTTCCACCTCGGTATAAAAGTACAGCATGTTCAGCCCGCTGGCTTGGTAGGCGGCGTTTTGCATGCGCGCCGCGAACGACTGCGAGAGCGGCTTGCCCAAAAGGGCGATCATCTTGGTGTTGATATCCACGGGCATTGTCTCGTTCCTCCTATCCTGATTCTGTGTCGTCAATCGATTCCGTTTTTCAGCATATATGCCTTGGCCGTTTCGAGGCAGCGAGCGGCATGACCCGCAGCGCCTCGTGAAGCGACTTCCTTCGCGTTTGGCAGTTCGATGGAGAACGGCGCCTTGGGAAGCGCGTTCAGAATGCCCTTGACGTCGATATCCCCCTCGCCGATATACAGCCGCGCTTCGCGCACGATGGTAAAAGCGTCCTCCACGGAAAGCCGAGGCATATTGGCGGGGCCGTCGCAAAGATGAATAAAGCCCACGTCGTTTGCCGTAAGGCTGCTCAGCTCCGCAATCGGGATCTGCGAACGCAGCACATACAGCAAATCCACAACGAGCTTCACGTTGTCGCGTCGAACCGCGTTTCTGAGTTCCAGCGCGGCGGCAAGATCACGAACGCCCGAAAGCGACATGAATTCGAGATTCACGGTCATGCCGTACCGCTTTGCCATGTCGCAGATCATCCCGAACTGCTCCTCGCGATAGGGCTTATCCTCCGTCCAAACGGAGGAAAGAATGTTGCGCGTGCCAAGCTCCGCCGCGGCGGCAAACGCAGGTTCGTAATCGCGAACGTTCAGATCCTCGCGCACGCGCGCAAGCTCCATGTCGTTATACTTGACGCCGTAGTCCGAAAGCGCCCGCTTCACGTCGGCAAAAAGCGCTTTGTCCTTTTCAAAGAGGAACAGCGGCTCGCCCGGCAGATGCATGGGAATCGTGCGCAGACTCACGCAATCGTACCCCGCCTCCGCCGCGATGCGGATCTGATCGACGGGCGTCGTGCCCGGTATCGTCAAATAAGCCAGCGAATAGGTTCGCGCCATGAAACAGTACCCCCTTTTTTATTGATGCGATTTGGCGTGCGTCGGCGGCGTATAGGTTCCGTCCGCATTGGGCACCACCTTGCCCTCCGAAATGTTTGCCTTTGGCGAATAGATGTCGTTGATGTTCCAGCAGCCCGGCGTCGGCACCACGATGTTCTCCATCGGAACGTCGATCAAAAACGGTGCGTTAGCGGCGATTGCGCGCTCCAAAGCCGGCTTGAACTCGTCTGCGGACGTAATGCGAACCGACTCGACGCCGTATGCTTTCGCGACCTCCGCCCAGTTCGGCGAATAGCTCTCGCCGTCGGGCGTTTGGAACAAGGTTCCGAACTTGGTTCCATAGTTGGCGGATTCGAGCCCCGCAATCGTGCCGAACGCAGAGTTGTTCATCACGACCCAGATCACGTTGATGCCCTGCTCCACAGCCGTGGCGAGCGAGGACGGATTTTGCCCGAACCCGCCGTCCCCGACGAGCGTCAAAACGACCTTGTCGGGTTTTGCGAGCTTGCCGCCCAATATGGCGGACGCGCCAAAGCCCATCGTGGCGAGCCCCGACGGATGATGAATCGTACCGGGAACGGTAATGTCATACTGCTGCGCAACGCCGTTCTTGTTCCAACCGACGTCGGTAAAAATAATCGCGTCTGCGGGAATCGTTTCCTTTACGTCGCGCAGGATGCGCTGCGGCGTCATCGGGAACCTGCCGTCGTTGGAAATATCGACGTTGGACGCCTTGAACGCGGCCTTATTTTCCGCAATCAGCTTTCTCAGCGCGGGGCGGTTCATGCCGTTCGGGCAGAGCTTTTTTGCCTCTTCCAAAATTTGCGCAAGCGCGAATTTCAGATCCGCAACCGCGCCGATCTCGACGGGATAGTTGCGCCCGAGCTCCGCGGGATCAATATCGATTTGCAGGAAGGTCGTCTTTGCGGGGTCGAACGTTACGCCGGGATACCAGCTTGAACTGTCCGCCTCGGCAAAGCGCGTACCGAGCGCAAGAATAACGTCCGCGCCCGTGGTGAGCCGATGCGTAAATTCCAGTCCCCAAAAGCCCGTCTGCCCGACCATGAGCGGATGCGCGTCGCTGATGCAGCCCTGCCCCATCAGCGTGCGGGAAACGGGAATATCCAAAAACTCGGCGAGCGCGGCAAGCTCCTCGCTCGCAGACGCAATCAGCACGCCGCCGCCCGCATGAATCAGCGGGTTTTTCGCCTCGCAAAGCCGCTTGGCGATCGCCTTCGCCGCGTTCGGCGCAAGCGCGGGCTTAATCGTCTCGCCGCTGTCGCGATAGGTGCGGGCAAACAGCTCCTCGTCGATCATGCGCGAGAACATATCCATCGGCACGTCGATGAGCACAGGGCCCGGTCTGCCGCTTTCGGCAAGACGGAACGCCTTGTCCAGAATATCGGGCAGCGCTTCGGGATCGTCGATGCGCCACGCGCGCTTGACGACGGGCTTCAAGATGTCATACTGCGAGCCGTCGCAATGCATATTGACTTCCTGATGCGGATGCTTGCCGTAATAGTAGCTGGGCACGTCGCCCGCGATGACGACCATGGGAATCGAGTCGAACGCAGCGTTCGCCACGCCCGTTACCGTGTTCGTAATCCCCGGCCCCAAGTGGCAAAGCACGACGGACGCTTTCTTGGTCAGGCGGGCGTACCCGTCCGCCGCAGTCGCGGCGATCTGCTCATGCCGCACGGAGATATACTTGACCTTTTCGCTTCGCGCGAGCGCGTCGAGAAAGCCGATGACGGTATGTCCGCAAAGACCGAAGACATACTTGACGTCGCGCCGTTCGAGATAGTTCACCATCAGTTCGGAAACTAGCTTCTTCATTGCATTTACCTCTGTGTTCCGTAAATTCGTGGAAAATTCGTTTTCAGCCGTGTGGACAGCGGTGTTCGGTTTTTCGCTTGCGCGAGTTTCGCGCGCAAAGGTTTGTTATAGGGAAGGAATCAGTTTTTGGCGGGAAGCGTCTGTTTGGTGGGTAATTCGCGGATCAGGTCGCAGGACGGGCCCGCGCGCAAAATATAGCTGTCGGTGCTATGCCCGACGACGTCCACGGCGCGCTTGGCGATTTGTATGCACTTGCGCAGATCGACGCCGGTTGCAACGCCCATTTCGTCCAGCATATGAAGAACGTCCTCCGTCGCGACGTTGCCCGCCGCGCCCGGAACGAACGGGCAGCCGCCAAGACCCGCAAACGACGAATCGAAGCGCGTTGCGCCCGCCGTCATCGCGGCAACGATGTTCGCCATCGCCATACCGCGTGTATTGTGAAAATGCAGCCACCATTTCACATCGGGATACCGTTTGGCGACGAGCGTATACATGTCGTATGCGCGGGAAGGCGTCGCCATGCCGGACGCGTCCGAAAGGGAAATTTCGGTTACGCCTACGGCAAGATACGCCTCGATGATCGAGCAGACGTCCGAAAAGGGAATGTCGCGCTCCCAAGGCGAGCCGAACGGCATGGAAATCGAGCCGGAAACCTCAATTCCGTTTTCCGCGGCAAGCTGCGTGCAGGCGGCGAACTTGGCTACGCTTTCTTCGGGCGTCATGTTGAGGTTTGCGAGGTTATGCGCGCGGCTTGCGGAAACGTTCAGCTTGACCTTCTTGCAGCCGCATGAAATCGCGCGCTCCACGCCGCGCGGATTCGCGATCAGAGCGCGTTTTTCAACGCCGGAAACGTCGCCCAGCGCGGCAAACAGCGCGTCCGTATCCGCCGTCTGCGGAACCGCCTTCGGGCTGACGAACGAACCGAGCTCGATAACGCGAAAGCCTGCGTCGATCGCCGCCTTTGCAAGCTCGATCTTATCCTCGGTACGCCAAATCTCCTTTTCGTTTTGAATGCCGTCGCGCAGACCGACCTCGCACAAAGTCACGGAGCTTGGAAGTTGCATGATAAACACCTCTTTTGTATCCGATTCGAGCAAAACAGCGCCGTATTTGCGAAATTACTTGGGAAATTGCAATCAATATGTGAACAGGTTATAATTGATTATACGCATCGTAAATTTGCGTTGTCCAATACAGTTTTTTGATTGAATTCATAGAAGCGCTTTATCAAGCCGACGCGATTCGTTCGGAATCGTCCAAAAACGCATGGATTCTTTTTTTCGTCGTTCCCCTTCGTTGACCTTTTTGTCGGAATGTGATATGGTGAAAAAAAGAGAATGATTCGCCCTGTTTTGCCAAATGGAGGTCTGTCCTATGACGTTGCAGCAGCTTCGCTACTTTTGCGTGATGACCGAAGTCCTTCATTATACGAAGGCGGCCAGCATGCTTTATATTTCGCAGCCAAGTCTCAGCTATTCATTGAGCGAGCTGGAAAAGGAGCTTGGCGTCCCGCTGTTTGAACGCGTCGGCAAACAGACGCGGCTTTCCGTTTACGGCGCCGCTTTTCTGCCCTATGCAAAAAATGCGCTCGCGGAGCTGTCCCGCGGCGAGGCCAAGCTGCTTGAAATGGTAGACCCGACGGGCGGAACGATCAACCTCGGCTATATTTACAGCGTCGGCTTCAAGGTCATGCCAAAGTTCGTGGAGCGCTTCTATCTGCATCAGGGAAATCGCCAGATCCAGTTTCGCTTTCAGCAAAGCATGACGGGGCTGCTCATCGAGCGGCTGCTCGAAGGCTCGCTTGACGTCGTTTTCTCCGCCCAGCCCGATATCGACGACATCGACTATGTGCCGATCATGCGGCAGGAGCTGTTTCTCGCCGTGTCGGAAAAGCACCCGCTGTTTGAGCGCGACGTCGTTTCGCTTTCGGACATCGCGCATGAAAAGCTCGTTTCCATCAATCACAACACCGCCATGTATCGCCAGCTCGAAGCGCGCTTCCGCGAGGCAAACGTCGCCCCGAGCATCGTGTTCGAGGTGGACGAATGCAGCTCCATCGCGGCGTTCGTCGCGGCGGATATCGGGCTTGCGATTCTGCCGCATATCCCCGTTTTGGACAGCTATAACGTCAAGCTCATCCCGTTCTCCGAGCCGAAGATGACGCGCGACATCGGCATCTTGAAGCACAAGGGGCGCTATATGACGCCGCCCGTGGAACGTTTTTGGGAATATGCCGTGATGCGCTCCAAGGAGCTGTAACGCGTTTGTCAAACGAAGTTTTGAGCCGACCGACCCGCGTTACGACGCGGATTTTTCCTGTTCGGCAGACGGCTTTTCCGCATCCGCTTTCGCCTCGCAGTTTTGCACGCGCTTCTCTTTCCTCGCCTGATACAGACAGTTGACCACCACGTCGGCCATGATGAGCGCCGCGCCGATAAAGAAACTCGTCGTAAAGCGTTCCTTCAAAAAGATCGACCCGAGCAGAACCGAAAAGAGCGGCTGTAACGGGTAAAACAGAGAACAGGTGCTCGCGTCCAGCATCGTCAGACTCATGTTCCATGTAAGCTGCGCCAGCGCCGTGCAGGCAAACGCCATGTATACGAGCGAGAGAACCGCGCCCCATGTCAAATGAAGCCCGCCCGCGCGCACCGTGCTGACGACCGCAGTCGGAATATGCAGCGCCATGCTGACGGCGACGCCGACGGTTGCGGTTGTGATCGCGCCGTACTTCATCGAGACGCGGCGCATGGTGACGGACGCGAAGCTCCATGTCAGCACCGCGAACAGCACGAGCAGAATGCCGACGACGCTGCCCTTGTCCGCCGCTCCGCTCGTAATAATGATCGCGCCGACGATCGCAAGCACGAGGCAGACAATCTTGATCGGCGTGATGCGCTCCTTCAACAGAAGCGCCGCCAAAATGGTAATCGATACGGGCATCAGCGAGTTGAGCAGCGACGTCATGGACGCGCCCGCCAAGCCGATGCCGATCATGTTGAGCAACACCGTCAGATAGTATCCGAGCCCGCCGATGATGAGGAAATATTTCCAATCCGCCCGTTCGATTTTTTTGCGTTCCGAGCGAAAATACAGGATCGACAGCGGAATCAGCGCGAGCGCATAGCGCAAGCAGCCAACCGTCGCGGGGGTGAGCGTATTCATCGCGTATTTGCTGACCACATACACGCTTCCCCAGAAAAAGAACGTGAGGAACAAAAGCACATATGCTTTTCCGCTTTTAGCCGTCTTTGTTGTTTCCATTTAGAGAATCCCCCCTTGCGCGGAACAAAGCGCTCCGCGTTCTTTTCGAATCAACCCAAGCGCGCGCAGTATCGTTACGCCCAAAACGAGCGTCAACGCCGCGCACGATGGGAAAAGCGACGTGATACGTCGTCCAGAATTGCCCAAAACAGTGTTTCCGACAGCCGAAAGCGACGTTATGCGTCGGTTTTCCCCGCGGTTTCAACGCAGCACCCGCCCCACGCGTCAAAGCGCGCAAGCAGCAAACCCAGCGCGAGCATATCCGCGCTTCCGCCGGGCGAAAGGTTACGGCGAATCAGCTCCGCATCCAGCGCCAGAAGCGCGAAAACGCGTTCGCTTTCCGGCAAACGGGAAATGCGCCTTGCCTCGCCCTGCACGAACAAAAGCCCCTCCGTTCCGCCGCGATGCAAAAGGTTCGTATCCTCGAGCGACGCCATCACATCGCAAAGCGCAAGCGCCTCCGCGTTGTCCGCGCCCGTTTGCCGATAATGCAGCAGGCGGCGCATGCAAAGAACGGCATTTGGAAACCCGTTTGCCGCTTCGCCGCGCGCGCCGCGCACGCCGTATTCGGACAACAGCGCCGCGCCATGCGTATCCCCCGCCCGTTTCGCGCGCAACAGCTCGCTTTCGAGATCGGAGCGAACAAGGGCTTGCGCGTGTGCAATCGCGCTGCCGCCCATCGCGAGCGTTTGCCCCATGCCGCAGAGCAAAAGCCCCATGCCGTAGATCGCGCCCTTATGCGTATTCACGCCATTCGTCGCGGCAAACATTTCACGTTCCGCCGCAACGCCCGCCTTTCGCAGCGTTTGCATCCCCGCTTTCGCCGTGCCGAGCCCAACCGCTTCAAAGAAGTACGGTCGCAGCGCCGCGGCGCTTTTCTCGAAGAGCGCAACGTTCATATCCGTATGCGCGCCGTTGTTGTTCCGATCGACGAGCCCCGGCTTCGGCGTTGCGTAAACCTCCGATAGAAGCGCGTCGTATGCCATGGTTGCGATTCGATTCTTCGCGTCCATTCCGATCGTGCTCATTTCGCTCCCGTAAGGCGCGTCTTCGCCCATTCGTATGTCGCGTTCGGAACGAGCGCGCGAACGCCGTCCAAATCGCCCTCCGCCATCAGCTTCCTGACGCGGCTCGCGCTGATCTTATCCTTTCGTTCGATCTCGATGACCTTAACGCCGTATTGCGGAAGAATCCGCTTCATTTGCGCGTTATATGCGCGCGTGACCCGGCAAAACGGCTCCGTTCCGACGAAACGCTTTTGAATATGCAACGCGGGCGCAATTCTCTGCCCGAACAGCGCGAGATCCAGCTCCGCGCGCGCGTCCTCGAGCCGCGCCGCATCCTTGATGAAATAGGTCGGAAACGTCGCGCGGCTGACGAGATAGTCCGCGCTTTCGTACACATGACAGTTGGCGATATCCGCCGTGCCCGCGCGAACGAGCGAAACGCGCTCCTCCGCGCGCATGAAACCGCTCTCCTCGCTCAAAACGAACACATAGAGCGCATCGCAATTTCGCGACGCGTATTCGACAAGGCAGCGATGCCCGTTCGTAAACGGATTGGCGTTCATGACGATGGCGCCGCAAACGCCGTCAAAGCGCTCCATAGAATCGAGGAACGACGAAAGCCCGAGGCGCCGATTCTCCGTCATAAGCATGTCGCTCGTATGTGCGAGCGGATAAAAACCCAGCGAAGCAAACATCCTTTCGTTTTCGGGCTTCGTAAACAGGAACAGATGCGTTCTGTTCAGCAGGTACGCCTCGCCGACCAGCGCCGAAACGACGGACGCGCACGCGCCGCCGCCCTCGAACGCGGGATCGACGGCAATCTGTTTGAGCACGCGCCCATAAAGCGCGCCGCACGCGACCAGGCGGTCGCCCTCATAGGCAAGCGCCACGCGCTCGACGTCCGCGTCGGGTCTGAGCCCCCGCAAAACGAGGAAGCGCTCCCAAGCTTCGCGCTCCGCTCCGCGCGGCAAACCGTATTTGATTGCGATTTCCATCCGATTCCCTCCGTTCCCGACAGAGCCGTTATCCGACAAGCAGAAATGCAAACCGAGCGCAGCATACCAAAAACGGGGTCGCATTCATACGCACGACCCCGTTTGATTTGATTTGCCTCCGTCAGTCCTCATCGATCTCGCGGATCACGTCGAGAACGCTGTTGTCGCGATACAGCACCACGCCGACGACGTTGTCCTTATAGCGGATCGGATCGGGCTTGCCGACGAGACGCTCCGCGCGCGCGCGCAGCTCCTCAATCGTAAAGAGCCTGACGCCCGCCGCCGTGAGCTTCTCGATCAAGTCGGGCCGCGCGGGATTGACCGCAACGCCCTGATCGGTTACAACGATATCGACCGCCGCGCCGGGGGTCACGATCGTGTTGACGTGTTCGACGATCGTCGGGATCCTGCCGCGCGTCAGCGGCGCCACGACGATAGAGAGCGAAGCGCCCGCCGCCGTATCGGGATGACCGCCGATCGCGCCGCGAATCACGCCGTCCGAGCCCGTCATAACGTTGACGTTGAACCCCGTGTCGATTTCCAGCGCCGACAAAACGACAAAGTCGAGCTGATTGACCGCCGCGCCCGCATTGTCGTAAGCCGCGTAGAACGCGCCGTCGATCTGCTGATGAAAGCGGTTGTTTTTGAGCGATTGCGCCGCGATCAAATCGAACGACTGAACGTCCAAAATCTTGTCGATCAGCCCCGCCTCGTGCATTTCGACGATCTGCCCCGTGATGCCGCCGAGCGCGAAGCGCGCATGGATCTTCTGCGTCTCCATCTTCTCGCGCAGGAAGCGGGCAACCGCCAGGGAAGCGCCGCCGCTGCCCATCTGCATGGAAAAGCCGTTGTAGAAATAGCCCGAAGCCTCGATGATGTCCGCCGTGGTCTTGGCAATCAACAGCTCCTTCGGATTTTTCGTAAAGCGCGTCGCGCCGCTCATAATGCCGGAAGGGTCGCCGATGCTCTCGACCGCAACGATGTAGTCCACCTGCGATTCGGGAATTCCGAACGGCGTGTTCGGAAAGCGAACGATATGGTCGGTCAGAATGACGACCTTGTCCGCATACTGCGCGTCCACCTTGGCGTAACCCATAGAGCCGCAGATCGTCGCGTTCTCCGCATCTCGGTTATAGCCGTTCGCGTTTCCGTACGGGTCGCACGAGGGCGCGCCGAGAAACGCAACGTCGATATGCAGCTCACCGCGCGCAATCGCGGCCGCGCGTCCGCCATGCGAGCGGAAGATCACCGGCATATCCATTAAGCCGCGCGAAATCTGTTCGGCAAGCTCGCCGCGCAGACCGCTCGTTTCGATATGCGTCACCACGCCGTTTTGGATATGCTTGATCATCGGCGCATGGCAGCTTGAAAGCGAGCTTGCGGCGACCGTCAGATCCTTGATGCCCATCTCCGCAATGGCGTCGAGCACCATGTTGATGATGTAATCGCCGTTGCGGAAGTGGTGATGGAAGGAGATCGTCATGCCGTCCTTGAGCCCTGTGCGGCGAATCGCTTCCTCCAAGGACGAAACGATCTTTTTGCTCGCGCCCATGCGCGCGGAGAACGTTGACGGGTCCCTTTGGGGAACGCCCGCGAATGCGCCGTTTTGCGCGACGCGGTCGATGTGCTTGATTTTCATTGCATCCATGCTGTCAAACCTCCTCGATCGGCATAACGCTCGCCGCTTCCGCAAGCTCGAGCAGATACTGCGCGCGCATAACGACGGGCTTGTCGATCATCTTCCCTTTGAGCGAGATCACGCCGCTGCCGCGCGCGTGCGCCTCCTCGATCGCCTGCATGATCGCGTGCGCCTTTGCCAGATCCTTCTCGCTGGGCATGAATACCTTATGCAGCGGCGGAATCTGACGCGGGTTGATGACGCTCTTACCGTTGAAACCGAGCTTCTTGATGAGGGTCGCCTCCGCGAGGAAGCCCTCCTCGTTGTTGACGTCCGAATACACGGTGTCGATGGCGTCGATGCCCGCCGCGCGCGCCGCGTTCAGAATCATGTTGCGGGCGAAGAACAGCTCCGTGCCGTCGCTTCTCGTGGTTTTCAGATCGGTGACATAGTCCTCCGCGCCCAGCGCGATGCCGATCAGGCGTTTGCTGCTCAGGGCGATTTCCAACGCGTTCAGCACGCCGCGCGCGCTCTCGATCGCCGCCATCATGCCCGTTGTGCCGACGGGGATGCCCGCTTCGATCTCGATGCGCTCGATTTCGCGTTCGCAGTCGATTACGTCCTTGGCGCATTCGGTTTTGGGAAGGCGAATGACGTCCGGCTTGGCGCGAACAATCGCTTCCAAGTCCGCTACGCCGAGTCCGCTCGACAGGTCGTTGATGCGCACGACGAGCTCCTTTTTGCCGTAACGCAGCGACATGAGCGCGTTGTAAACGAGAAAGCGCGCCGTGTCCTTTTCCGTGATGGCGACGGAGTCCTCCAAATCGAACATGATGCTGTCCGAACCGTAAATATGCGCGTCGCGTACCATGCCGGGGTTGTTGCCCGGCACGAAGAGCATGCTTCTTCTGAGTCGATTCATGCCTTTGTCCTCCAAACATAGTCCGCAGATTCCGCCGCACGGTAAACCGCCGCGGACGTGCGCGCGCGAACGGTGCAATCCAGCGCGCCCTTGTCCACCGCGTCTACGAACGCGTTCTTTACGCCAAGCTCTTCAAGCGTTTCGCGAATGACGCGCTCGATCTGCTTGCCGAACTGCTGCTTGACGCTCGAGGTAAGCTCGATCGTCAGACCGCCCTCTTCCCGCGGCTCGACGCGCACGATGATATCGCTGGATTCCATCGTGCCCGCCATGCCTGCCTTGACGATGTTCATTCTGTTACGCCTCCAATTTCTTTTCCAACCGTTCGCGAATGCATTTGATGAACGCAATCGTGGTCACGGCCGTCGGTTTTTGACCGCCCTCGACAAGCCCGACGAGGTCTTTTGTCATAACGCCGTCGTTCAGCGTGTCGATGCAGCTCTCCTCGAGCAGGTTCGCAAAGCGGATCAGCTCGGGCAATTCGTCCATCTCGGCGCGTTTGCGCAGCGCGCCCGACCATGCAAAGATCGTCGCCATCGGGTTCGTGCTGGTTTCCTCGCCTTTGAGATAGCGGTAATAATGCCGCGTAACCGTGCCGTGCGCCGCTTCGTATTCATAGTTTCCGTCCGGGCTGACGAGAACGCTGGTCATCATGGCAAGCGACCCGAACGCCGTGGAAACCATATCGCTCATCACGTCGCCGTCGTAATTCTTGCACGCCCAGATGAAACCGCCCTCGGAGCGGATGACGCGCGCCACGGCGTCGTCGATCAGGGTGTAGAAATAGGTGATGCCAAGCTCGTCAAATTTCGCTTTGTAATCGCTCTCGAAGATCTCCTGGAAGATGAGCTTGAAGGTTTGGTCATACTTCTTGGAGATCGTGTCCTTCGTGGAAAACCACAGATCCTGCTTGGTCGCAATCGCGTAACGGAAGCAGGAGTGCGCAAACGAGCGAATGGAGGAGTCCTTGTTGTACATCGCCTGCAACACGCCGGGGCATTCGAAATCATAAACCGTCTCGCGGAAGGTCGCGCCGTTTTCGCCCGTGAACACCAGCTCCGCCTTGCCCTTTTCGGGTACGCGGTATTCGGTTCCCTTGTATACGTCGCCGTATGCGTGGCGCGCGATGGTGATCGGCTTATGCCAATTCTTGACGACGGGCTTGATGGAGTCGATCAGGATGGGCGCGCGGAATACCGTGCCGTCCAAAATGCTGCGGATGGTGCCGTTCGGGCTTTTCCACATTTCATGGAGGTGGTATTCGTCCATGCGCTGCGCGTTCGGGGTAATGGTTGCGCATTTTACGCCGACGCCCAGGCGCTTGTTCGCCTCGCCCGCTTCATGCGTGATACGGTCGCGCGTTTCGTCGCGCTTCGTGAGCCCGAGGTCATAGTATTCGGTTTTGAGCGCCACGAACGGGGTCAG
This sequence comes from uncultured Oscillospiraceae bacterium, assembly GCA_964495255.1. Lineage (GTDB taxonomy): Bacteria > Bacillota > Clostridia > Christensenellales > CAG-138 > UBA7703. The sequence goes on along the minus strand of CAZBVC010000007.1, from coordinate 50,311 downwards.
CAGCTCGTCCTTGATCATCTTCCAGATGATGCGCGTCATTTCGTCGCCGTCCATCTCCACGAGCGGCGTCTTCATTTGAATCAGTTGCGTCATTTGATCGTTTCCTCCGTGCTTTCTTCCGAATTAATGGTTTTGTGCGGCATAATAGTTCATGAGGCAGCCCTCGAGGATGATCGTTTTTTCATCCGCCGTGAGTCCCTTGACTTGCAGCATAACGTCCTCAACCGTGCCGTCCGCCTTGACGACCTTCGCGGGCAGATCCTCTTTGCCGCTCTCGATCGCATTGCGCACATCGGGAACGAACACAAAGTTGCCGACCTCGTATGCAAACGGCGCGCCCTCGGGCAGCGTGAAGGGGACGATGCCCCAGTTGATGCAGTTGCTGCGATAACGCTTGGTTGCGTATTCGTAGCAGATATTCGCAAAGCCGCCGAGCACCTTTTGGCAGGACGCCGCCTGCTCGCGCGCGCTGCCGTCGCCCGGCTTGTTGGCGAACACGCAGGAGCCGAACTGCGTCGTTTCGAGCAGCTTGTCGGCGTCGCCCACCTTGGCAAGGATGTTTTTGATCTTATCGGGTTTCTTCCCCGCGCGGCGCTCCGTCTCGATTGCGGCGACCGCCTTCGAGCGATCGACGTATTCGGGCACGCGGCGCGAAAGCGCAAACTCCGCAAGGCGCAGCGGGTTGCTGCGATAGGAGCTCGTCTCGCCCGACGGGATGAGTTCGTCCGTCGTCGTGACGGGGTCGCGGATGACCGCGACAAGCTCGACGAGCAGGTTTTCCGTCAGCGGGTAGATCTTCGGCCAATCGGTGATGTTCGGCCCGAGCACAAGCTCCACGGACGGATCCGCCTTGCCATAGCCATAGTAGCAGCGGCGCTCGTACACGGACTTGTCAAAATGATAGGGGCGATGCGCCGTCTTGTAGGGCACGTCGCTCGCGGCGGTAATCCTGCCGCCGTTTGCCGCCGTCGCCGCAATGCTGCGCGCGTCCATGAGCGCAACCGCCGCAAACTGACCCTCGCCGGGCTTGCTGCCCTCGCGGTTCGGGAAGTTGCGCGTCGTATGTCGGAGGGAAAGCCCGTTGTTGGCGGGCACGTCGCCCGCGCCGAAGCAGGGACCGCAGAAGGAGGGCTTGATGACCGCGCCCGTTTCGAGCAGCGCCGCCGTTACGCCGTCGCGCGTGAGCTCGAGGCTTGTCGGTACGCTGGTCGGATAAACGGAAAGCGAGAACGCCCCGCAGCCCGTTGAGCCGCCCGCGAGAATATCCGCCGCTTCGACGATGTTGTCAAACGTGCCGCCCGAGCAGCCCGCGATGACGCCCTGATCCGCCATAACCGCTTTGCCGTTGACCTTGTCGGTAAGGCGCACCTTCGCCTTGGGGTAGCGCTTTTGCGCGTCCGCCTCGACGCTCTCCAGAATCGCTTCGGCGTTTTCGAGGAACTCGTGAATCGTATAGGCGTTGGACGGATGGAACGGCAGCGCGATCATGCACTCAACCTTGTCGAGCTCGATGGTAATCATCGAATCGTAATACGCGCCCTCCTGCGGTTTGAGCTCTTTATATTCCTCGGGACGGCCGTAAACCTCGTAATATTCCTTGATGACGTCGTCCGTTTCCCAAATGGAGCTCAGGCAGGTCGTCTCCGTCGTCATAACGTCGATTCCGCTGCGGAAGTCCGCAGACAAGCCCTTGACGCCGGGACCGACGAATTCCAGCACCTTATTCTTGACAAAACCGCTCGCAAACGTCGCTTTCACCAAAGCCAGCGCAACGTCGTGCGGGCCCACGCCGTGACGCGGCTCGCCCGTCAGATAAACGAGCACCACTTCCGGCGCGTTGATATCGTAAGTGTTTTTGAGAAGCTGCTTGACGAGCTCCGGCCCGCCCTCGCCCACGCCCATCGTGCCGAGCGCGCCGTAGCGCGTATGGCTGTCGGAGCCGAGAATCATCTTGCCGCAGCCCGAAAGCGCCTCGCGCGCATAGGAATGGATGACGCTTTGGTTCGCGGGGACGTAGATGCCGCCGTATTTCTTCGCCGCGGTCAAGCCGAATACATGGTCGTCCTCGTTGATGGTACCGCCCACGGCGCAAAGGCTGTTGTGGCAGTTGGTCATCGCGTAAGGCATCGGAAACTCTTTCAAGCCGCTTGCGCGCGCCGTTTGAATGATGCCGACATAGGTGATATCATGCGAGACAAGAGAATCGAAACGAATGCGGAGCTTTTCCTTGCTGTCGGACGTGTTATGCGCGTTCAGAATGCCGTATGCCATCGTCCCCGCGCGAGCCGTGATCTTGTCGGCGACCTCGCCCGCCAACTGCGGCACGCCGCCAACCAAGCGAACGCCGCGTTCTTCGAGTTTCACCATAATCCGATTGAGCCTCCCTTAACGATATTGTTATGATGTTATGTTGTTTGGATCAAATGCGATTCGTGCGATTCGACCGATCCGATTTCCTTTACCATTATGCGACGCGCGTTCGGAAATGTCCATAGATTTTCCAAAAAATATGCATGATTATAAAAAAGTTCTATCGACGCCGAAAACATACGTCATTTTCGCAATCCCGCATAAAATATAGCATTTTTGCGTATTCGTCCGCAGGGATACCTGTATACAAGTATAAGCATGATGTATAACTATGCATGTTATTCATGGTATATTCCGTTTTGTTCGGACGTATACAGGCGCATTTGCGCGGTATCTGTGCTATAATCGAATCACGGCTTCGCATAAACGCGGAGCGCAAACGGGAGAACGTCTCATGTACGCCGCAGATTTGCATATCCATTCAAAATATTCCCGCGCGACCGCTCGCGACTGCGATGTGGCGCATCTGGATCGCGCCGCGCGCGAAAAGGGCGTTTCCCTCGTCGGCACGGGCGACTTTACGCATCCTGCATGGCGCGCCGAGCTGCGCGAATCGCTTGTGCGCGACGCAAGCGGTTTCTATACGCTCAAAGGCGCGCTTCGTCTGCCCGCCGTCGTGCCGAACGCGGGCGAGCCGCCTCGCTTCATAATCACGGGCGAAATCAGCACGATCTATAAGAAAAACGGCAAAACGCGCAAGGTGCACAGCCTGATTCTCCTGCCCGACCTCGACGCGGCGGAGCGTCTTTCCGCTCGATTGGAAAAAATCGGCAACATCCGTTCGGACGGTCGCCCCATCCTCGGGATCGACTGCCGCGACCTGCTTGAAATCACGCTGGACGCCTGCCCGAGCGCCGTGTTCATTCCTGCGCACATTTGGACGCCGCACTTTTCTCTGTTCGGCGCTTTTTCGGGCTTCGACACGGTTGAGGAGTGCTTTGGCGACCTTTCGGGCGAAATTCACGCCATGGAGACGGGTCTTTCCTCCGACCCGCCGATGAACCATTGCGTATCCATGCTGGATTCCTACACGCTCGTTTCCAATTCCGACGCGCATTCGCCCGCGAAGCTCGCGCGCGAAGCGAATTTGTTCGACGCGCCGCTCGACTACGATTCCATTCGCCGCGCGATCACGACGGGCGACGGCTTTTGCGGCACAATCGAGTTTTTCCCCGAGGAGGGCAAGTATCATCTGGACGGGCATCGCACCTGCGGCGTATGCCTGACGCCCTCGGAAACGGAAGCGCTCGGCGGCAAGTGTCCCGTTTGCGGCAAACGAATCACCGTCGGGGTCATGCACCGCGTCATGGAGCTTTCCGATCGAAAGGAGGGCTTTTTGCCCGCGCGTGCAAGGCCGTTTCAAAGCCTGACGCCGCTATGCTCGGTGATCGCGTCCGCATTGGGCGTTTCCGCGGACGGGAATAAGGCGCGCGCAGCGGCAAACGAGCTGCTTTCGCTGCTCGGAACGGAGCTGTTTATCCTGCGCGAGGCAGATTTATGCGACATTGCGCGCGTCGCGGGCAAATGCGTATCCGAAAGCGTGCGCAGGCTGCGTGCGGGCGCGGTGCGCCGCGAGGCGGGCTATGACGGCGCATACGGCAAAATCACGCTCCTGGATGCGGACGAACGCGAATCGATCAACGGTCAGCTCGCCCTGTTTTCGCAGGACGGCGCACATAAGCCGCGCATCGGAAAAGCAACCGCCCCCGCCCTCCCGCAGGGCGACGCATCCGCGCAGCAGACCGAACGCGCGTCAAGCGCCCCGCGCGGCACAGAAAAAGAAGAATTAAACGAAGCGCAGCACCGCGCCGTTACCTCGAACGCGCGCGCGCTCGCCGTCATCGCGGGGCCCGGAACGGGAAAAACAAAAACGCTCGTTGCGCGCATCGCTTACCTCATCGAAACGCGCGGGGTCAAGCCGTCCGAGATCACCGCCGTTACGTTTACGAATCAGGCGGCCGCGGAGATGCGCGCGCGACTTGCCGCGCGGCTTGGCGGGGCAAATGCGATCAGGGGCATGACCGTCGGCACGTTTCACGCGATTTGCCGCAAGCTGCTTCCGCAAAAGCCGATCTGCGGGGAGGCGGACGCGCTTTCGCTGGTCGCGGCGCTGCTGCAAACGCATAAAAGCGACCACGGCGCGAAGGAGACGCTTCGGCGCATCTCGCTTTTCAAATGCGGCATGTCGCCCGAGGAGGCGAACGTCGATCCCGCGCTTGCATACGCGTATCAAAGCAGTCTTTTGGCGCGCGGCGTGCGCGATTTGGACGATCTTCTTTTGGACGCGCTCTCTTTGCCGCAGGAAAAACGGCGGATGTTTACGCATTTGCTCGCGGACGAGTATCAGGACGTCAACGCCGTGCAGCGCAGGCTCATCGCGCATTGGGCGGCGGAAAACGAAACGCTTTTTGTGATCGGCGACCCCGACCAGTCCATATACGGCTTTCGCGGTTCGAGCGCGGGCTGCTTTGACGAGCTAAAAAAAGCGTTCCCTTCCTTGGAAACGATCACCCTTTCCGAAAATTACCGCAGCGCGCCCGAGATTCTTTCCTGCGCCGCAAGCGTTATCTTCCATAACGGCGAAAGGGAGCGCATCCTGCTCGCGGCTTTGCAAAGCGAAACGGCGAACGGCGCGGAAAAGCCCGTTTGTCTGTATGCGGCGGAGAGCCCGTATGCGGAGGGTATCTTCATCGCGAAGGAGATTTCGCGCATGGCTGGCGGCACGGATATGCTTTCCGCGCGCACGATGGAGACCGAGCGCGCCTCCGTTCGCCCGTTTTCGGACGTCGCGGTGCTTTGCCGCACGCGCAGGCAGTCAGAGCTGATCGAGAGCTGTCTGATGCACGACGGCATTCCCTGCGTCGTCGTCGGACGCGGGGACGAGCTGCTTGACGAAAGCGTGCGCGGCGCGCTTGCGTTCTTTCGCTATTTACTCGACCCGAGCGATACGGTTTCGCGCGACGCGGCGCTGCGGCTCGTTTACGGCGAACCGATCGATTCCAACGCGCTGCCCGAAGCGTTTCTCGCGGACAAGGACGCGTTTTCGACGCTGCTCGGGAAGGAGAAACCGCGTTTGATCCTCGAAAGATGGTACGCGCGCCATGGGCGAAATGAAGCGGGAAAGCGCCTGACGGAGATCTCCGCGTTTCATTCGGACATGAAGCAATTTATGGACGCGATTCTGCTGGGCGAGGAAGCCGACCTTCTGCGTGCAAATGGGAAAAGCTATGTATCGGGCGCGGTTCGGCTCATGACGCTGCACGGCGCAAAGGGGCTGGAATTTCCCGTCGTATTTCTGCCGGGGCTGAACAAAGGCGTCTTCCCGTCGGAGCGCGAAGGAAACGCCGACGATTTGTGCGAGGAACGGCGGCTGTTCTTCGTCGGGATCACGCGCGCAAAGGAAGCGCTGATCCTTTCTTCCTCGGGCGAGCCTTCCGCGTTTCTTGCCGAGCTGCCAAAAGCCGTTCGGGATGGGATCAGGTCCGCGCCCTATCGCATTGCCGCATCAAAGCAGCTTTCCCTGTTTTGACGGATAGCAACGAACCGCACAAACAAAAGGAGTACGTCAGCCTATGAAGAACATCTATTTGGACAACGCCGCAACCGCGTTTCCAAAGGCGCCCTCGGTCGCCGAAGCAGCGGCGCACTATCTGCGCGACGTGGGCGCAAATGCCAATCGGGGCGCATATGAAGCGGCGCTGAACGTGGAAAGCGTCATACTGGACGTGCGCACGCGGCTTTGTCGGCTGTTTTCCTGCAACGCGGGCGAAAAATATGCGATTTTGACAAGCGGCTGCACGGAGAGCGTCAATCAGGTTTTGTTCGGCTTCCTGCAAAGCGGCGACCATGTCGTGATCGACAGCTTCGCGCATAACGCCCTGATGCGCCCGCTCAACGCCCTGTCCGAGCGAAACGTCACGTTTTCCTGCATCCCTGCCGATATAAACGGAGTCACCGACCCGAACGCGCTCATTCCGCTCATCCGCCCGAACACGAAGCTCGTGTTTGTGACGCACGCCTCGAACGTCAGCGGCGTCGTTTTCCCGCTTGCCGAGGTCGCGAAAATCTGTTCGGAACACGATCTGCCGCTCGCCGTTGACGCGGCGCAAACGGCGGGGATTCTGCCGATTGATTTTGACGTGCTCGGGCTTTCCGCACTCTGTCTGCCCGCGCATAAGGGTCTGCTCGGGCCCGAGGGGCTCGGCGCGCTTTTGCTTGCGCCCGACTTTGCAAACAATCTTACGCCGCTCCTGTTCGGCGGCACGGGGAGCGCGTCCGACAGCGAGATACAGCCCGCCTACCTGCCCGATCGGTTTGAATCCGGCACGCGCAATCTTCCCGCGATCTACGGCTTCCAGGCGGCGCTTCGGTTCGTTGAACGGCTTGATTCCGATCGTTTGCGCCTGCAAGAAAACCGTCTTGCCGAACGCCTGTGCGAAGGGTTCGCCGCGCTGCCCGTGCGCATCGTCGCCGAGCGGGCCGACGCGCCGCGCGTGGGCGTTGTTTCCGTCGATTGCACACAGAAAGCGGACAACGCGCTCGTTGCCGATCGCCTTTCGCGCGAATACGGCATATTAACCCGCTGCGGGCTGCATTGCGCGCCGCGTGCGCATCAAGCGCTGGGCACCTTCCCGCAGGGCACGGTGCGCTTCTCCGTCGGCTACGCAACAACCGAAGCGGAGATAAACGCGGCGATCGAGGCGTTGGCAAAGGTCTTGGCATAACACAATCGGCGGTAAACGCCTTATCGCGTCACAGCTTGTAGCTTTTTTTATTCTTTCTTGTTATAATGATGCAAAAGCGGCGCGTGAAGAAGCAAACCGCCGCGCGGCGAACGAACGGATCAGCATTTTCATAAAGGGGGGGACTTCCTGTGTTGACATTGCCTGCCGACGCCGTTTCGGGCAAGGAGCGCGGCGTTAAGCGCCTGTTCGATTGGAGAACGCTCTTTTTCCTGACGGTTTGCGCCTGTTTGGCGTTTACGTTTTACAGCCTGCTGTACAGCGCATTCGTTTATTCGATCCCCCGCGTGATCTTTCTGCCGCTCGCGTTTCTGTTCCTCGGGCTGTTGATTTGGCAGGATCGGATTCTGCGAAACTTTGACATGGCGCTGCTCCTTGCGCTGTTTCTCTGGATCAACATTGCCTGCATCGCGAACTTTAACCGCGTGGACGACCCCTTTTCCGCTTCGTTCTTCTCCCTGACATGCATGCTGTTCTTCCTCGTTTATCCGCTTGCTTACGTCATGCCGCGCACATACGGCGTAAAGCCCTTGCGCGTGATCTTATACGCATTTGTGGCGCTTCTGTCGGTTCTTGTGCTTTACGGTCTGATTCTTACCGTTATGAACCGCTCCGTCAATGCGCCCGGAAAAGCCGAAGGCGCGCTCGGAATTTGGAAGAAGCTCGGAAGATTCTGCATCTTTGCTCACCCCAATCCGTCCGGAACCTTATGCGTTACGGGGCTCTCCGCCTGCCTGTTCCTTTGGCTTGGCGCGAAGAAGAAGGCGGCTCGCGTCGCTTTGCTTTTCGGATTTCTGACGCTCTACGCCGCGCTTGCGCTGACGGATTCCCGCGCGGCGCAGCTCGCCTTTTTTCCGACGTTCGCGATCTTCCTGTTTCTGTCGCTTCGCTTTCAGCGGATCCGCTCCGCCGCGCTCGCCGTTCTTCTCAAATGCGGCGTAACGCTCGTTGCCTGCGCGATTCTTTATCTGGGCTTCGGCGCTGCGGTTGCCGCGTTCAATTATGCGCGGCAGGCTGCTGCGCCGAATGCCGCGGCAGCGCAAACGGCCGAGTCGTATCGTTTCCTCAGCGCTTCGCCCGATCAGGTCGCCGACCGAAGCGGCGAGGATACGCCGGAAACGGAGACTCCGCCCGCCGATATTGTTGACCGCGGCTTCGGCGACGCGCTCTCCTTCAACGGACGAACGACGATTTGGAAAGACACGCTGAAAGAGTTTTCCGCCGATCGTTTTTCCATCCTGTTCGGCGCATTGCCCGTCAGCTCGTATTATCGCTTCATCCCCGGATTCAAAACGGATAACGCGCCCGCCGCGTTTCACAGCACCTATCTGGAAATTCTGTTTTCGTTCGGCGCGCCCGGACTGCTGCTGTTTTGCACGTTTCTCGTTTTCCTGTTCGCCCGCTCCTTGCGCCTGCTCTTTTGTAAACGCGACAATATCCCCGTGCAAGCGCGTTTTCTGCCCGCCGTTTTGATCCCGTTTGTCGTCATGGCGCTCTTTGAGGACAGTACTTTCATTGAAAGCTGGCCGATTTTTGTTCCTCTCTTTTTCTACCTTTTCGCCGGCTATGTCGTCGTGCTTTCGCGCGTATACGGCAAATCCGCGCCAAATGAACGAAACGAACGGAGTGTATCGAAATGATACGAAAGCATCAAGCATTCTTAAATGCGGTCAACCGCATACTGGATGCGGGCTTAATCGTCGCGTCCTACTATCTTGCCCTGTATATCTGGCTGGACGTTATACGCGATATGAGCAACAACATCGCGCTCCTGCTGGGACGCAGCGTATGGGTATCCGTCGCCTACGCTTTGCTTGTTACGTTTGTCTATCGCGTAATGGGGCTTTACGATTCCCTTCGTGCGCGCTCTGTCCCGCATGAAATCACGCGCGTGTTGGGGGGCAACGCCATTGCGATTTTGGGTGCGGCGGCGCTGCTTTACCTCTTTCGTTTGCAAGAGTTCTCGCGCGGCGTTCTGCTGCTGTTCTATGTTTTTTCCTGCCTGCTGATTCTGGCAAAGCGTTTGGCCATGCGCTTTATCCTGAACCATTACCGCGCGATCGGCTATAACCAAAAGCATCTGCTGCTGATCGGAAGTGGGCCGCACGCGGCGCAGTTCCTTCGTTCCGTCAAGGCGCGTCCGAGCCTCGGCTACGCCATAGACGGCTACTTTGGTGAAAAGGACGCCTTCCCCGCGTTGAAATGTATGGGCGAAATCGATGATTTGAACGCTGCGCTGGATAACTTGTTTGCGGACGAGCTCGTCGCCGCGCTGGAATCGGACGAGGAGCGCCATATGCAAAGCGTCATCCTCGCTTCGGAGAAAAGCGGCGTCAAGCTCTCCATCATCCCCTATTACAACGACTATATCCCCGCCTGTTCCACGATGAACGTCATCGGCGAAAGCAAGCTCATCAACGTTCGGCAGATTCCGCTGGATCGCTTCGGAGCGTCGCTCATCAAGCGCACGATGGACGTTTTCTGCGCGCTCGTGCTCATCACGCTCACCTCCCCCGTCATGCTCGTTGCGGCGATCGGCGTCAAGCTCTCAAGCCCCGGCCCCATTCTGTTTCGGCAGCAGCGCGTGGGCAGAAACCGCAAGCTGTTCACGATGTACAAGTTCCGCTCCATGCGCGTGAACGCCGTGCAGGATTCCGCATGGACGAAAAACGACGACCCGCGCAAAACGAAGTTTGGCAGCTTCATCCGTAAGACAAGCATCGACGAGCTGCCGCAGTTTTTCAACGTGCTCAAAGGCGACATGAGCCTTGTCGGGCCGCGCCCCGAGATTCCCAAATATGTAAACGAGTTTCGCGAGACCATTCCGCTTTATATGGTCAAGCATCGCGTGCGCCCCGGCATCACGGGATGGGCGCAGGTCAACGGCTATCGCGGAGACACCTCCATCGAGGAGCGGATCCGCTGCGACATCTGGTATATCGAGAATTGGTCGATCTTTTTGGACATACGCATCTGCTTCATGACCGCGTTCGGCGGTATGTTCAACAAAGAGAAGCTCAAATAGCCGCGCCGTTTCTGTTTGCGCGACGCGTTTCCCCTCCCTCCTGCGATATGCTATAATGACGTTATCGCACGCGGGAGGTTTTTTCATGTATCGTATCCTGATCGTCGAGGACGACGCCGTCATTGCCAAAGCGATCGCCGAGCGGCTTGCCCGTTGGGGTTACGACGCGGTCGTCGCCGCGGATTTTTCCGCAATCGACGCGGAGTTTCAAGCCCGCCTGCCGCACCTTGTGCTGATGGACGTCTCCCTGCCGTATTACAACGGCTATTACTGGTGCGAACGCATCCGCCGCGTCTCGAAAACGCCGATTGTGTTCCTTTCCTCGCGCACGGATACGAGCGACGTCGTGATGGCGATCGGAATGGGCGCGGACGATTATATCACAAAGCCCGTCGACCCCGAGCTGCTCATTGCGAAGGTACAGGCGGTTTTGCGCCGCAGCTACGACTATGAGCAAACCGCTCTGCCCCGATTGGGCGAATACGCGTTCGACGCGGCAAAATCCTGCTTGGTCGGCACGGATAACAGCATTTCGCTCACGAAAAACGAATCGCGTTTGCTGTTGCTTTTGATATGCAGACGCGGCGAGATCGTAAGCCGCGAGGAGCTTATGCTGGGGCTTTGGAACAGCGACGAGTTTGTCGACGAGAATACGCTTACCGTTAACATGAACCGCCTGCGCAAAACGCTCGCTCAGACCGGCTTGTCCGAATCCATCACGACGCACAAGGGTCGGGGGTATGCCTTCCATGCGTGACGTTTTTGCCTATCTGCGCGCGCGCACCGCTTTTTTGATCGGCGGCGCGTTCGCCGTTCTCATGCCGCTTCTCATCGGGTTTCTTTCGGGCGAGAACGCGTTGTATGTGCGCTATACCGCCGTGCTGATTGCGTTTTCGTTGCTTGTTTCGTTCGTTTACGACGCGCTTCGTTACCGAAGGAAACGCCGCATGCTTCGCGCGCTTCACGAACGCGTCGAGCTTTTGCCGAGCGGACTGCCCGAGCCGCTCGACGCGCTCTGCGCGGATTACGACGCGCTGGTTCGCGCGCTTTCCGCCGCTCTGACCGATTTATGCGACAGAAACGACCGTGCTTTTGCCGAAAGTCTCGAATACTACACGCTTTGGGTGCATCAAATCAAGACCCCCATCGCGGCGATGCGCCTCTTGCTCTCCGACGCGGACGACGCGCTTGCCGTCCCGCTCAAACGCGAGATGTTTTCCGTTGAGCAGTATACCGACCTTGCGCTAAGCTATGTCAAGCTCGGCGATATTTCTGCCGACCTGCGGATTGAGACATGCGACGTGGAGCGGATCGTGCGCGCGGCGGTGCGCAAATACGCGCTCCCATTCGTTTACGGCAAGCTGTATGTTCGCGTCAACGTCGGGAATCTCAACGTGCCGACGGACGAAAAATGGCTCGCGTTCATCCTTTGTCAGCTCCTCTCCAACGCGGTAAAATATACGAAAACGGGCGGCGTTTCGATCTATTCGGAGCAAAACGCGCTCGTCGTCGAGGATACGGGCATCGGCATCCGCAAGGAGGATCTGCCGCGCATCTTCGAGAAGGGCTTTACGGGCTATAACGGGCGGCTCGACACGCGCGCGAGCGGCGTCGGGCTGTATCTCGTCAAGCGAGCGGCAACCGCGCTTTCCATCCGTCTTGACGTGGTTTCCGCGCCCGGAAGCGGCACGCGCATCACGCTTTTCTTCCCCCAAACGGACGAAATCGCCCTGCGCTCCTGATCTCTCCAACCAATCGACCCCGAAAGGTGACAAAACTGTAAGGCGCCGCGCCGCTTTTGTTCGCGTACGCGATTGTTTCCGATTTGCCCGTCGGCGTACAATAGCCTTGTTCAAAACGAACGACGGAGGTTTCTGTTATGGAATTATTGGAAGTTTCCCATTTGGGCAAGATCTACCGCACGAAGCTCGGTATGCAGCAATGCGTCGCGCTGAAAGACGTGAGCTTTGACGTCAACGAGGGCGAATTCGTCGCCATCATGGGCCCGAGCGGCAGCGGCAAGACCACGCTTCTGAACATCCTCGCCTCGCTTGACAAACCGACCTCGGGCGACGTCCTGCTGGACGGGCGCAGCTTTTCGGCGATCAGGGATCGCGAGCTGTCCGTGTTCCGCCGCGAACACCTCGGCTTTGTGTTTCAGGATTTCAACCTTCTGGATACGTTTTCGCTCAAAGACAACATCCTTCTGCCGCTTGTGCTCATGCAAACGCCCGTTCCCGAAATGGAGGCGCGCATATCGCCCATTGCGGAGCAGCTCGGCATTTCTCCCCTGCTGGGCAAATTCCCGTTCGAGGTGTCGGGCGGCGAAAAACAGCGCGCAGCAATCGCCCGCGCGATCATCACAAGCCCGCGCATCATACTTGCCGACGAGCCGACCGGCGCGCTGGATTCCAAGGCGTCCGCAAGCCTGCTCGGAACATTCTCCGCGCTGAATCGGGACGGCAAGACCATATTGATGGTCACGCACAGCGCCATGGCGGCAAGCTATGCCTCGCGCGTTTTGTTCATATCCGACGGCGCGCTCTTCTCGCAGCTCTATCGGGGGGACGAAACGAACCGCGCGTTCTTCGAGCGCATCGTTTCCACGCTCTCCGTGCTGGGAGGTGCGGACATTGCATAAGTTTTTTTTCCTGCGTCTCGCGCTGACGAACGTGCGCAAAAACCGCATCACAACCCTGCCGCACCTGATCGCAACCGCGGTGATGAGCGGCGTGTTCCTCCTGATCTCGGGTCTGACCATGACGAAGACGCTTTCCGGTCTGCCGTCGGGCGATTCCGCAAGAATGATTTTTGCCTTCGGGCAAGTCGTCTTTGCGCTGTTCACGTTCTGCTTTATGGCGTATATCAACGGCTTCCTCATCAAGCGCAGAAAGAAGGAGTTTGGCCTATACGGCGTGCTCGGGCTCAGCCGCGGCAACGTCGCGCGCATCCTCGTTTGGGAAAACTTCTTGATTCTCGGCTTTGGTGTGTTGCTCGGGGTTGTATTCGCGCTCGTATTCGGTCAGCTCGTGTTCCTCGTGCTGCTTCGAATCATTCGCGTCGCCGTGCCGAACAGCCGCTTCTCGCTCTCGCCTTGGGCGTTCGTCATCACGGGCGGTCTGTTCCTTTTGATCTTCCTCTACACGACGATCACGAACCTTTTACACGTTCGCACGGCGAATCCCGTTCAGCTTCTTTCCGACGAGAAGCGCGGCGAGAAGGACGGCAAGCTGCTCGTGCCCGTCGCGATCGTCGGGCTTGTCCTCCTGGTCGGCGCATACTACTTTGCCTGGACTATCGAAACGCCCGGCGTTGCGCTCGGCGTGTTCTTCCCGCTTGCCACGCTCGTCATCATCGCGACCTACCTGCTGTTCAAATGCGGCAGCATCGCGCTGCTTCGCCTGCTGCGAGCCAACAAGCGTCTATATTACAAGCCCGCGCATTTTGTGACTATCTCGGGTCTGTTCCACCGCATGCGGCAGAATTCGCGCGCGCTCGCCACGCTCTGCGTTCTCTCGACCATGCTCGTCGTCACGGTTTCGGGCACGCTCTCGCTCTATCTCGGGCGCGAGGAGATGAACCGAGGCATGTATCCCTTCGACGTTGCCGTTTGGCTGCCCGATCAAGCGACCGAGGCGGACGCGATTGCGTTCGACGGGACGCTTCAAAAGCTCGCCGCGGAAAACAGCGTCGTTCTTTCGTCGGAGGAAAGCAAATTGATCCGCGAGCTTGCGCCGGGCGAGGAATATCGCCGCAACAACTTTGTTTTTGAGGACAGCGTGTTCTTTGAAACGCCCACGCTGATCTGCTTTGACCGCGGATTCCGCTTTGACGCAAGCGGCGCCGAGGAGGACTGTCTCGCGTTCGTGCAGGCCATCCGCGACCAATACGCGGCTTCGTTTGACTTTGAGCGACCGAACCTGCTCGTTTCCGACGTTTTCACGGCGCGGCAAGAGGGCTACGGCACGTTCGGCGGTCTATTGTTCCTCGGCGTGTTTTTCGCGCTTTTGTTCCTTGCCGTCGCGGTGCTCATTCTGTATTTCAAGCAGATCTCCGAGGGGTATGAGGATCGTGAGCGTTTTATCATCCTGCAACAGGTCGGCATGGATGATTCGCAGGTTAAACAAACGATCAATCGGCAGGTGCTTTGGGTATTCTTCCTGCCGCTTGCGGCGACCGCGCTGCATATGACCTTCGCCTCGAAGATCATGGCGCGTATGCTGAAAAGCTTCATGCTGTACGATTGGGGCATGGTGCTTTCCTGCATCGGCGGATCACTTTTGATCTTTTCGCTGCTGTATCTCGGCGTATATCGTCTCACCGCAAAGACCTATTACCGCATCGTGCGCGGTTGAAACATCCAAGCAAAAACGGAGCGGTAATCTGCCGCTCCGTACAGCTTGTCAAAAAAGTTCTTGGGGGATTCGGGGGTCGAAACCCCCGGAGGTTCCATTCCGGCTTCGGCGGCATGTACGCCGGAACGGATCGCCCGCGAACGGGCGGTTTCCCTGTGGTTCCTGCCGCCCGAAAACCCGAAGGGTTTTAGGCAGGAAGCGGTTACCCTGCCGAAAAACAACGTTTTTCGACAGACAAAACGGAGCGGTTATCTGCCGCTCCGTTTTTTGTAGAAATCGTGCGCTTACTCGGCTTTGCCGCAAAGCAGCTCGTCAATCGCCTTCGCCGCCTTTTTCCCCGCGCCCATGGCGAGTATGACCGTCGCCGCGCCCGTAACCGCGTCGCCGCCCGCATAGACGTACGCCTTGCTGGTTTTGCCCGTTTCCTCGTCGGCGACAATGCCGCCCCACTTCTGCGTTTCCAGACCGGGCGTCGTATTCTTGATGAGCGGATTCGGGCTGTTGCCGATCGCAACGACGACCGTATCCACGGGAATGCTGCGCTCGCTGCCCGCCTTGACGACGGGACGGCGGCGACCCGACGCATCCGGTTCGCCAAGCTCCATGGTGACGACCGTCATGGCGGAAACGTGTCCGTTTTCGTCGCCGATGATCTCGGTCGGGTTGGTCAGCATCTCGAAAACCACGCCTTCCTCCTTGGCGTGATGCACCTCCTCCTTGCGGGCGGGCATTTCCGCCTCGCTGCGGCGATAAACGATAGAAACCTGCTCCGCGCCGAGACGCAGCGCGCATCTTGCGGCGTCCATCGCAACGTTGCCGCCGCCGATGACCGCAACGCGCTTGCCGACCTGCACGGGCGTATCGACGTTGGGGAAATCATACGCGCGCATGAGGTTGATGCGCGTCAAAAACTCGTTTGCCGAGTAGACCCCGTTGAGGCTCTCGCCCTTGATGCCCTGGAATCGGGGCAGGCCCGCGCCGCTGCCGACAAACACCGCGTCGAACCCCTCCTCGCTCAGCAACTCGTCCAGCGAAAGACTGCGCCCGATCACCGTGTCTACGTCGATTTTTACGCCCATGTCGCGCAGCGTTTGAATCTCGTCGCGCACAAGCTGCTTCGGCAGACGGAATTCGGGAATGCCGTAAACCAGCACGCCGCCTGCCGTATGCAGCGCCTCGAACACGGTAACGTCATAGCCGCGCTTTTTGAGATCGCCCGCGCAGGTCAGCCCCGCAGGGCCGGATCCGACGATTGCGACGCGCTTGCCGTTTTCCTTGGCGACCGCTTGCGCTTTCACGCCCTCCGACATGGCATAGTCCGCCGCAAAGCGTTCCAGCCTGCCGATGCCCACGGGTTCGCCCTTGATTCCGCGCACGCACTTGGATTCGCATTGCGTCTCCTGCGGGCAGACGCGTCCACAGATGGCGGGCAAGGCGTTTGTCGAACAAATCACGCCGTATGCCTCGAGGAATTTCCCCTCCGCAATGAGCTTGATGAACGACGGAATCTGTACGTTGACGGGGCAGCCCGAAACGCAGGGCTGCGTTTTGCAGCCGAGGCAGCGCGTGGCTTCGTCCATCGCCATTGCCGCGTCATAGCCTTGGGATACCTCGGAAAAATTTTTGTTTCGAACGCCGGGCGCTTGCTCGCGCGCGGGCAGTTTGGTCATTCGCATATTAGGCATCGTCTTCACGCCTCCCCTCGTTTTTGCTGCATCGGGATGTTTTTCAGGTTGCAGGCGTGCTTTTCCATGCTCTCTGCTTCCTCTTTTTTATAGATGCGGCTGCGCGAAATCGCCTCTGCCCAGTCGATCTGATGCCCGTCGAAATCGGGCCCGTCCACGCACGCAAACTTCATTTCGCCGCCGACCGTCACGCGGCAACCGCCGCACATGCCCGTTCCGTCGATCATGATCGGGTTCATGGAAACGATCGTCGGAATGTCATATTGCTTTGTTAAATCGCACACCGCCCGCATCATGGGCAGCGGCCCGATTGCGATCACGTGGTCGTATTTCACGCCCGCTTCGAGCCGCTCCTGCAACGAGCTCGTAACGAAGCCCTTATGCCCGTTGGAGCCGTCGTCCGTCATGATATACAGGTTGGTGCAGGAATTCTGCAACTCGTCGGTCAAAATATAAAGCTCGGTGCTGCGGAAACCGACGATAACGTCCACCTCCGCGCCCATCTCATGCAGCGCTTTCGCCTGCGGATACGCGATGGCGACGCCCAGCCCGCCGCCGATGACCGCGACCCTGTGCATATCCTCCATCTCGCTCGCCTTGCCAAGCGGGCCGACAAAGTCCAAAAGCGAATCGCCCTCGTTCATGAGGTCGAGCCGCTTGGTCGTGTAGCCGACCTTTTGGAAGATGATCGTTACCGTCCCCTTTTCCTTGTCCGTTCCCGCGATGGTCAGCGGGATGCGCTCGCCCTGCTCGTCGATGCGCAGGATGATAAACTGCCCGGGAAGCGCCTTTCGCGCGATCAGCGGCGCTTCGATCTCCATGAGCGTTACCGTGTCATGCAACGCCCGTTTCTGTACGATTTGATACATGTAAACTCCTCTTTTGATCGATTTCAGTCTATTATAACAGCCCCTGCGCCGCAAGTACACTGTTTGTCAGCAACTTTGCGCCGTAAAGGGAAGCGGTTTTTGCGCCGCGAAAATGCGCGCTGTGCCAGGACGGGTTTTCTTCGCCCTCGACGCCGCTGCCCGCAAAGTAGAAAAACGACGGCACAAATATACCGTATTCGGCAAAATCATCGCTTGCCATGCATGCGGTGGGGTCGACGACATTCGCCTCCCCGACGGTCGCCTTCGCCGCAATCTCGGCAAGGCGCGCCATCTCGTCCCCGTTGATCAACGGCGGCGTTTCGGCATAATGATTCATCTTTGCTTTGCAGCCGTAGGTCTGCGCGCCCGCGTCCGCAATTTCGCAAACGCGCTCAAACGCCCTTTTCTGCACCTCGGGCAGCATCGTACGCAGGCTTCCCGTCAGCGTCACCTCGTCCACGATGAGGTTGTCCGTCGTTCCGCCGTGGATCGAGCAAATCGACAGCACCGCCACATCCAAGGGACTGACGTTGCGGCTTACGACGGTTTGCAGCGCGTTCACAACGCCGCATGCCGCAACCACGGGGTCGATGCAGCGATCGGGAATGCCCCCGTGACCGCCTTTGCCGCAGACCGTAATCGTAAAATCGTCCTTTGCCGCCATGAGCGGGCCATGCTTAACCCCGATCGTTCCGACGTTCAAGGTAGGCGTATTGTGCAGCCCGAACAGCATGTCCATCGGCGCTTTTTCGAACAAGCCGCATTCGATCAGCTTTTTTGCGCCCTTAATGATCTCCTCTGCGGGCTGAAACACGAAAACGACGTCGCCATGAAGCGATTCGCGCTTTGCGGAAAGCGCCATTGCCGCGCCGAGAAGCCCCGTCGTATGAATGTCGTGTCCGCAGGCGTGCATCACGCCGTCGTTTCGCGAGCGATCGGGGCGTTCGCGCGCCTCTTGCTGTTTCAGCGCGTCAATATCCGCGCGCAAGCCGATCGTTTTGCCGCCGTGTCCGCCATGCAGGCGCGCGACCACGCCCGTTTCCGTGCCTAAGTCGATGATTTCCAGCCCCAGCGGCTCGATCACGCTTCGAATGAGCCGCGTCGTTTCATATTCCCGAAAGCTCAGCTCGGGGTTTTGATGCAGCGTTTCCTCGATCTCCCGAAGGCGCGGCGCAATTTGCCGAAAAATTTCGTCCATATGTCCATTCCTCCCGTTTTATCGGCGAACGTCTGCTGAAACCTTGCCGATCTCGGTGTCGAAGCGTATGCTCTCGCCCGCGGTCAACGTCAGGCAATCCGCGCGGTTCAGCGCGTTCGCGGGCCCGCTCATGGGTTCGACGCAGGTAAAGCCCTTTCCGCCTCCGCCGTTCCATAGCACCCATTGCGTAAAATTCGGCGAAACCCGATACGCATAGTCCCCCAGCTCCGCCGTGCTTCCCAGCGCGGTAAACGCACCGTCCGCCATGCAGGAGGGCGCGTCGCAGCCGGCGAAAAGCGCCTTTTCTTCGTCTGTTAACGGCAGCAGCTCGCCCGTCGGCACGATGTTTTCATCCATCGCCCATTTCTGCCCGATCGGAACGCGCATGGTTTGGGGAAGCGCGAACGCCGTATGCAGTGCGAACACGAGCGGCATATTTCCGCCGCCCGTATTCAAAAACGCAAAGCTCTGGCGTAAGCCCGCATGCGTCAGCTCCGCGGAAATGGTGCAAACGAACGGAAACGGGAAAATTTCGCCCGTGTTCTCCAATACGCCGATTGCTTTTTGTGCCGTTTGCTCGATCACGCGAAACGGAGATCTGTGCAAAAGCCCGTGCTTATGCGCATGGTGCGTTGGGTCGTTCTCGACAAGCGTATACGTTTTGCCCTCGAACGTGAAGCGCGCAAAGGCCGTTCGCAGCGCGGGCATGAGCGGCGGCGTGCCGTATTGCTCGGGCGCGGCAAGAAAGACGTCCTCGCTTTCGGGCGTGCGCAAAATCGGCTTTCCGTTATGCATGAGAGAAAGCGCGTTCATGCCGAATCGGCTCGCAACGTGCGCTTCCCATTCGCCGCATCGAAGCGTAATATCGGCGGGTTCAAACATCTGCATCAGCTCCGTTTACTTTCCGTTTTCAGATGCGCGCGACGCCGCTTCTGCGCGCGGCTTCCGCAACCGCCTTGGCGACCGCCTTGCCAACGCGCGGGTCGAACGCTTTCGGTATGATATAGTCCGCCGTCAGCTCCTCGTAAGAGATCAGCTCCGCCAGCGCCGTCGCCGCCGCCATCTTCATCTCCTCGTTGATGTCGCTTGCGCGAACGTCGAACGTTCCGCGGAACACGCCCGGGAACGCCAGCACGTTGTTTACCTGGTTCGGGAAGTCGCTTCTGCCCGTCGCGATCACCGCCGCGCCGCCCTTTTTCGCTTCCTCGGGGAAGATCTCGGGCGTCGGGTTCGCGCATGCAAATATGATCGCGTCCTTCGCCATCGTCTTGACCATCTCGGAAGTCACCGTGCCGGGCGCCGATACGCCGATGAACACGTCCGCGCCGACCATCGCGTCCGCCAGCGTGCCGCGCTTGCCCTCTTTGTTCGTCAGCTCCGCCATCTCGGTCTTGATCCAGTTCATGCCCTTCTCGCGTCCGCTGTAAATAATCCCCGTGCGGTCGCACATCGTTACGTTTTGATAGCCCGCCGAGAGCAGCAGCTTCACGATCGAGATCGCCGCCGCGCCCGCGCCGCTTGTTACGATTTTTACGTCCTCTTTCTTTTTGCCGACCACCTTCAAGGCGTTCGTCAAGCCCGCCAGCGTGATAATCGCCGTGCCGTGCTGATCGTCATGGAAGATCGGTATGTCGCAGCACGCTTTCAGCTTCCGCTCGATCTCGAAGCACCGCGGCGCCGCAATATCCTCGAGGTTGACGCCGCCGAAGCTCCCGCTGATGAGATAGATCGTTTTCACGATCTCGTCCACGTCCTTGCTTTTCACGCAGAGCGGAAACGCGTCAACGTCCCCGAACGCCTTGAACAGAACGCATTTCCCCTCCATCACGGGCATACCGGCTTCGGGCCCGATGTCGCCAAGTCCCAATACCGCCGTGCCGTCCGTTACGACCGCGCACAGGTTCCAGCGCCGCGTCAGCTCATAGCTCTTGTCGATATCCTTTTGAATTTCGAGACACGGCTGCGCCACGCCCGGCGTATATGCAAGCGACAAATCGTCCTTCGTCGCCACGGGCACCGTCGCCACCACCTCGATTTTTCCCTTCCATTCCCCATGCAGGCGCAGGGATTCCTTTGCGTAATCCATCAGTTGATACTCTCCTTCGTCAAATATAGTTCTGTGTTCAATCAATCTATCATGCGCGGAAGCGTCGATCCGCCATACGGCATGACGAGAACGCTTGCGTTTGCTCCGTATGCGGAAAGCGCCGCGTCAAACGCGCTTTGAACGTCGGCATACGGCTCCAAGAAAATGCTTTTGACAAACGCTGGCTCCAGCTCGGAAACGAGAAAAATGCGGGCTTTTTGCAGCACCATGGCGATCGCCGCCGCCTTGTGACCGCCGAGACGAAACTCCCGTTTGATGCGCTCGATCAGGCTGCTTGCCGTCGGCGCGGTCGTCATCCATTCCTCAAACACGCGCTCGCCCAAGCCCTCCCTGCACGAGCCTACGAGAATGATCGTTCCGCCGTCCCTCACGGCATGTTTGGCGTTGTCCAGCGCCTTTTGCGTTTGATACAGGTTCAGATCCTTCGGCGCGCCCCCCTGCGAAACCACGACGATATCCGCCCTTTTTGAAATCGGCGTTTGATACAGCGCGTCCAGAAACGCGCAGCCCGCGCGATGCGCCTTTGTTACGTCGCCCGCCACGGCGCGAATGATCTGCTTATGCTCGTCCAAAACGACGTTGACGATAAAGTCCACGCCGACCATATCCGCCGCTTCCTCGATATCCTCGCGCACGGGGTTGCCGCAAAGCCTGCCCGCGCACGCGGCGTCCTCCACCATGCGGCTGTGATTTGATTGAATCGCGTCGCGCGTGCTCACGCCGGGCATAATCGCCTTCGCCCCGCCCGAATAGCCAGCGAAATAGTGATACTCAATGTTGCCTAGGCAGATGCGAACATCCGCCTCCGCCACGACGCGGCAAATGTCAACAGGCGTTCCGCGCGACGTTTTTCCGTATGACACACAGTTTGACGTATCCCCGTCCACGCAGGTTATCTCGGCAAACGCGCGTTCGCCCGCGAGCTTTTTCTGCTCCTGCGGCGTGTGCTTCCTGTGGCTGCCCAGCGCGAACACAAGCGTAATATCCTCGCGCTTTACGCCCGCGGCATACAGCTCGTCCAACAGCGCGGGCATCACGCGATAGGTCGGCATCGGGCGCGTGATATCGCTCGTAACGATGGCGATTTTTTCGCCTGTGCGCACGATTTCCCGAAGGCGCGGCGAACCGATCGGGTTTTCCAGCGCGCGGCATACCTCCGCCTCGTTCGTCAATTCGTGCTTGACCGAATTGGGCGTAAGCACGCCGATCAGGTTTTCATCGGGCACGTTCAGCGTCTGAACGCCCGTGTTAAATCCCAGCTCAAAGCGCATGATGCACGCTCCCTCTCGTTTCTCAGAACGTCTGCGCCGCATGCCGCAGCGCCTTGACTACGGGCAGCTCTTCGCCCGTCAAAAAGCGGATCAGCGCGCCTCCGCCCGTGCAGATATAGCCGATCTTGTCCGTTAAGCCGTACTTGGTCGTCGCCGTAATGCTGTCTCCCCCGCCGATCACCGTATACGCCTCCGTTTCGCCGAGCGCTTCCCAAACGGTCTTTGTACCGAGCTCGGTCTCCGCCTGCTCGAACACGCCCATGGGCCCGTTGACGAACACGGTCTTGCTCGATCGGATATGCGCGGCATAGCCTTTTGCCGTTTCCTCGCCCACGTCGAGCGCGGAAAAATCCGCTGGGACGCTGCCGACGGCAAAGGTCACGCGCTTCCCCTCCGCAACGCCCGAAAGATCGCTCGGCAGAACGATGCGGTCTTGATACGCGTTCAGCACGGCGCGTGATTTCGCAATGTATTCATCATACCCCGAGGAGACGATAAAGTCCATACTTCCCTTTCCGATCTCCTCGCCCTTCGCCGCAAGCAGGATGTTTCCAACCAAGCCGCCCGTCAGCACGCGATCCGCCGCGCCGCTTTTCAGCACGGTTTCCATCATAAGGAACGCATCCGCAACCTTCGCGCCGCCCAATACAAACGTGCAGGGGCGCGCGGGAGCCGCCATCAGCTCGGAGATTACGCAGTATTCCGTTTCAAACAGCCTGCCCATCGCGCTCGGCAGCACCTGTTCAAAGCCGCAAAGCGACGGTTGGTCGCGATGCGCGGCGGCAAACGCGTCGCAAACATACAAATCAAACAGCGGCGAAAGCTTGGTCACGACCTGCGTTTTCGCCTGTTGCTCATGCGTCAGGTTCAGCTTGGTCTCAAAAAGCGTCTGCTCCTCCGAGCAAAAACGCACGTTATCCAAAAGCAGGATCTCGCCGTCTTTCAGCGAGCAAATCGCTTCCCTTGCGGCGGGCCCCGTCACATCGTCGATAAAACGAACCTCGCGCCCGAGCAGCTCGGTCAGCACCTTTGCGTGCGGCGCGGTCGTGTAAAAATTTTTATACTCGATATCCGAGCCCTGATGCGCGAGCAAAACGAGCTTCGCGCCCTTGTCGCTCAACTCCCTCAGCGTCTTTACGCACGCTTTGATGCGCGCAATGCTTTTGAGCGTCCCTTTTTCCTTGTCCACGGGTTGGTTGATGTCCACGCGGCAAAGCACGCGCTTGCCCGCAACGTCGAATTCGTCCAGCGTATGAATTCCGAATCGCATAGCTTTATCCTCTCAAAAAGGCGGGCGGTTCTTCGCCACCCGCCAACTTACCGGTTTTGGTTCGCCATATGCCTTCGGCAGTCTGATCCGCGCTTATTTCCGCTTGAAGCTGCCGATGTTCAGGTATTTGTTCGTTTCCGCCGTGCCGCTTTCGCGATCGGGCTGCATCCGCATCGCCGCGCGAATACCGTCTATCGTTTCGGGAATCGTCACGCTCTCCTGCGGAATGTTGATGGCGTACATGATGTCGTTTCCGCTCTCCACGATGGAATCCTCCCAAACGGCGATCTCGTACATGTCGCCGCGCGTATGACCGAGGTCGCGCGCGTATTTGAACAGGCTCGCGTTGCCGAGGAAGCCGTCGTCGATGCGCACGACGCGGATGCGCGGATGCGCCTCGAACGCCTTCAACGCCATCTCGCGCGTGATCTTCTGCTTGCCCGTTGCGACAACCGTAATGATATGCCCGTGCGTAACGGGCGTATGCACCAAAATACCCGTCGCGGCGACATGCGGCATGATGGTCATGAGATCGACCGCTTGATGCGAGGGCGCCTTGTCGATTCTCAGCGCGTTGGTCAGACCGCGATTATAGTCGCCCGGATCCGCCACGCGGCGGATGATCGTAATCGCGACGCGTTCCATGCCGTATGCGCGATCCAGCGCGTCCACGGTGCGGATGAGTCCCGTCGTGTTGCAGCTCGTCAGCTTCAAATAGTTCTGCCCGAGTCCCTTATCATAGTTCGCATAGCCATGGAAGAACACGTCCGCGACGCTGTTGTCCTCGCCGCCCTGAAAAATCGCCTTGACGCCCGCCTTCTCGTAAAGCTCCTTGTTGCGCGCGCCCACGCCGCCCGGGCTGCTGTCCAGCATGACGTCAACCTGCCCCAAAAGGTCGTCAAACGTTCCCCTTACGGGGATGCCAAGCGCGTCGAACTTGGATTTGTCCGCGCCCGCGACCAGATACAGGTCATAGGGCATACCCTTTTCATACAGCGCACGAATCGGCAGCGTCGGCGCCAAATCCGCCACGCCCACGAGTTCCATATCGCCCTGCAACGCCACGCCATCCGCGAGCCGCTGACCGATCGTGCCATATCCCGCTACACCGACTTTAATTTTTGTCATCGTTATTATCCTCCGTTATCGCACCGCACTGATATGCGGCTGCTCTCCTTATTTCGCATCCAGCCCGAGCACGTCGCGAATCTGCGCCACGCCCGTTTCGAGGCTGGTCAGAACCGGCGTTTTGACGTCCGCAAGCAGCGGCATCAAATGATACATACTGCCCTGCGCAAGCACGATCACGTCGTGATCCTTCGCCGCCTCGCGCACCTTTGCGCAGACCATATCGTTGTGCTTTTGCTTATCGCCCGTTTTGAGCAGACATTCGTAAGCGCCGTCCACATAGCAGCGATCCACCTTGACGTCCTTGCCCGCAAGGCGCGCATAATGCTCGACCAAACGGCTGGACGGTTCCACCGTGGAAATCGCCGTTGCGATAACCGCGACGCGGCTTCCAAGCTCGGCCGCCTTCTTCGCCATTGGGCCGTCGATCTTGACGACGGGAATGGAGACGAGCTTCGATGCAATATCCGCAACCTCGCCGACCGAGGAACACTGGTTCAGTACGCAGGCGCAGCCCAGCTCCTGCATATTGGTGTAATAGTCGCACATACGGCTGATGATGCCCGGCGTCACACCCTTGTTTTTGAGCGCCTCTTCAAGCAGGCTGTCGTCGATGATGTTGATCATCTCAACGTCCGGCAGATACTTGCGAAACATCGCCTTCAAGTCCTCCACCGAATACAGGAACGTATGCACAACGCCAACTCTGATCTTTTCCATTTTTTCCTTATTCCTCCGTTTAGATTTATGGCTCATTGCCGCATTTGCGGTTTCAGATTCCCATTTCCCGTATCTTGTTTTCGATCGCCAAGGCGAGCCTTTCATGCGCGGCTTCGTCGAGATGCAGCGCGTCGCTTTTGCTCGCGCGCACCACGCTTCCCGCGTCTAAAAACGCACATCCGCATTCTTTGGCTACGTCTGCATACAGCGCGCCGAGCTGTTCGGAATCGCCGACGGATTCCTCGGCGTACATGCCCTCCCAAAACTGCGACACCCCATGCAGGATCGGCGCGGGCGCGATCAAAAGCATCGGCACGCGCGCCTTCTCCGTGTTTCCGCATGGATACGCCTGCATCGCCTTGACGAGCCGCTTTAACCCCGCCGCGACGTCCGTCGGGGACATGCAATAGCGGCGTTTCAGGTCGTTCGTGCCAAGCATCACGATGATAAGCCCCAGCGGACGATGACTTTCCAATATGACCACAGACGTTTTCAAGCCGTTTCGCCCGTCCGCCGCATGGTCGTCCAACACGGTCGTTCTGCCGTTGCAGCCCTCTTCAATCACACGGTATTTGCCGCCGAACGCCGTCTCAAGCCTACCCGTCCAGCGCTTTTCCCGCGGCAGGCGCGCAAATCTGCCGCCGCCGGGGATCGCGCCCCAAGTGTTGGAATCGCCGTAGCAAAGAATGTCCATTTCGCTCTTATTCGTTCCTCAGCCCTGCACAAGCGTCAATCCGCCGTCCACAAACAGCGTTTGCCCCGTGATATAGGACGCTTGCTCGCTGGAAAGATACATAACCGCATCGGAGATCTCGTGCGGAACGCCGCGCCGCCCCATGGGCAGCTTGTCGCACATCGCCTTCAACACGGCGGGGTCGGAATACATCACGCGGTTGCATTCCGCGGGGATACTGCCCGGCGCGACGCAATTCACGCGAATGCCCATGCGCCCCCATTCCCGCCCAAGGCTGCGCGTCATCTGCGAAATACCCGCCTTGGTCGCCGCGTAGCACGCTTGCCCCACGACCACCGTAACCGAGTTGACCGAGCCGATGTTGACGATGCTGCCGCGAATGCCGCGCTCGATCATCGCCTTTGCCACCGCCTGCGCCATAAAGAAATAGCCCTTCATATTGGTGTCCACGGTGGTGTCCCAATCCTCCTCGGTCACTTCGAGGCTCGGCTTGGGAAAGCTCAGCCCCGCGTCGTTGACCAGCACGTCGATCCGCCCGAAGCGCGCGATTACCGCGTCCACAAACGCACGGACGTCCGCCACAAGGCGCATATCCGCAGACATGACCATTACGCGGCTGCTCGGCAGCTCGGCATATTCGGATACCGCCTTTTCCACGCGCGCCGCGCTGCGGCTGCAAAGCGCCATAATCGCGCCTTCCTCATAAAAGCGCTGCGCAATATCCTTGCCGATGCCGCTTGACGCGCCCGTCACCACGACCACTTGATCTTTGAAGCGTTCCATCGTCGGTTCTCCTTTGCTCTGTTTGCTTGATCAATGGATCAGCAGGTTCGGGATCCATGTGCTGATTTGCGGGATAAACGAGGTCAGCAGCAGCACGATGAGCATCATGCCCACATAGGGCCAAACGACGGTAAACATTCGCTTTGTGCTGATGCCCGCCACCTTTTGGGTCACGAACAGGATCATGCCGACCGGCGGCGTGATAAGCCCGATGGTCACGTTCAAAACGACCATGACGCCGAACTGGACGGGATCCATGCCGAGCTGTTGGGCAAGCAGGGCGAGCGTGCCGCTCAAAATGATGAGAATCGGCGTGCAGTCCATCAGGCAGCCGAGAATGAGCAGCATGATGTTCACACAAATCACGATGATCCAGCGCTGTTCGGAAAGATTCACGAAGAACGCACAGAGCTTCTGCGGAATCTGATTCTGCGTGAGCACGAGACCGAACACGGACGAGCCATACATGATACACATCGTCGTTGCGCAGAGGAATGCCGTGTTGCCGAGGATGACGAACAGCTTCTTCAAGCTGAGGTTGCGATAGAACAACAGTCCCAGCAAAATCGCGTAAAACGAGCCGACCGCCGCCGCTTCCGTCGCGGTAAAGATGCCGCCCAGTATGCCGCCCAATATGATGACGGGCAGCATCAGCGCGGGGATTGCGTCCACAAACGTTTTCCCGAACTCACCGAACGTAACGCGCGGCTGGATCGGGAAGTTTTTGCGTTTGCTGTAAAAATAAGCGTAGATCATCATCGCCACGCCCAGCAGGACGCCGGGTACGAGCCCGCCGAAAAGCATCTTGCCGATGGAAACGCCCGAAATGGAGGCGTATATGACCATGCTCATGCTAGGCGGGATGATGGGCGCGATGCAGGCGGACGCCGCCGTGGTCGCCGCGGCAAAGTCGCGATCCATGCCCGCGTCCTCCATGGCGTCAATCTCCAATTTGCCCACGCCCGTAACGTCCGCAACGGCGGAGCCTGACGTTCCGGCAAGGAGCATGCTGCAAAGGATGTTGACATGCGCCATGCCGCCCGGCAGATGACGAACGAGACTGCCGGCGAAGTTAAAGATCTTTTTTGATACGTTTGTTTCCGACATAGCGTTGCCGGCGAGCATGAAGAAGGGAATCGCGAGCATGGTGAACGACTGCAAACTGGTAACTGATTTTTGCGCAATGGAAAAAGGCGTAGACGTTCCGCTGGTGGCAAGCAGGACAATAGAAAGAGCCGTCAGGGCAAAGCCGATGGGCAACCCGATCACCAGCAGCAGAATCATGGCTATCCATACGATACTGCTCATTTGAGAAAAGTTCCTTTCCGAATTTTCGCTTTCTCCGCTATCTGATCAGCAGGTTCGGCACCCAAACGCTGATTTGCGGAATGAAGGCTACGAGCATGAGCACGATGAGCATCATGCCCACATAGGGCCAAACGACGGTAAACATTCGCTTTGTGCTGATGCCCGCCACCTTTTGGGTCACGAACAGGATCATGCCGACCGGCGGCGTGATAAGCCCGATGGTCACGTTCAAAACGACCATGACGCCGAACTGGACGGGATCCATGCCGAGCTGTTGGGCAAGCAGGGCGAGCGTGCCGCTCAAAATGATGAGAATCGGCGTGCAGTCCATCAGGCAGCCGAGAATGAGCAGCATGATGTTCACACAAATCACGATGATCCAGCGCTGTTCGGAAAGATTCACGAAGAACGCACAGAGCTTCTGCGGAATCTGATTCTGCGTGAGCACGAGACCGAACACGGACGAGCCATACATGATACACATCGTCGTTGCGCAGAGGAATGCCGTGTTGCCGAGGATGACGAACAGCTTCTTCAAGCTGAGGTTGCGATAGAACAACAGTCCCAGCAAAATCGCGTAAAACGAGCCGACCGCCGCCGCTTCCGTCGCGGTAAAGATGCCGCCCAGTATGCCGCCCAATATGATGACGGGCAGCATCAGCGCGGGGATTGCGTCCACAAACGTTTTCCCGAACTCACCGAACGTAACGCGCGGCTGGATCGGGAAGTTTTTGCGTTTGCTGTAAAAATAAGCGTAGATCATCATCGCCACGCCCAGCAGGACGCCGGGTACGAGCCCGCCGAAAAGCATCTTGCCGATGGAAACGCCCGAAATGGAGGCGTATATGACCATGCTCATGCTAGGCGGGATGATGGGCGCGATGCAGGCGGACGCCGCCGTGGTCGCCGCGGCAAAGTCGCGATCCATGCCCGCGTCCTCCATGGCGTCAATCTCCAATTTGCCCACGCCCGTAACGTCCGCAACGGCGGAGCCTGACGTTCCGGCAAGGAGCATGCTGCAAAGGATGTTGACATGCGCCATGCCGCCCGGCAGATGACGAACGAGACTGCCGGCGAAGTTAAAGATCTTTTTTGATACGTTTGTTTCCGACATAGCGTTGCCGGCGAGCATGAAGAAGGGAATCGCGAGCATGGTGAACGACTGCAAGCTGGTAACGGATTTTTGTGCGATGGCAAAAGGCGTAGACGTTCCGCTGGTGGCAAGCAGGATGATGGAAAGCGCCGTCAGGGCAAAGCCGATGGGCAAACCGATGACGAGCAACAGAACCATTCCGCTCCATACGATTGCGCTCATAATGATCCTCATTCTTAAAATATTTAAGTTTTGCAACGGCGCGATTTACGGAAGGCGCCGCGGCTTTTCATACCATCAGAAGGCGTTTTACGCCGCCGCATTCTCCGCAGCGACTTGATCCGTCTTCTTGCCGTCGGTTACGATATGTTTGATGAGGAAATAAAGATGGAATACGTTGTAGATCACGCTCAGACCCATGCTGAACGGCATCACCGCATAGACGATGACCTTGGGAATCTGCATGGCGATGGAACGGGATTTGTAGATCAAGGGACTCAGGCAAAGCTGCGCGCCGTAAAACGCCAGATAGCCGCATACAAACAGGAACACAGCGCAATAGATGACCTGAAACCACGCGCGCATCTTTTCGGATACATGCTCGGTTACCAGATCGATGGTAAGGTGTTCGCCGCGAATCATAACGGCGATGCCGCCGATAAACGTAATATAAGTTACAAGATAGGTGGAGGCTTCCTCCGTCCAAGGCGTCGGCAGCTTCAACAGACCGCGCCAAAACACCTGAAACACGACGACGAGCAGCATGGCAAGTAAGAGGATGCCCGTGAAGCCCTTGATCACCGTTACCACCTTATCGCAAAAGCGATTGAATTTCTGTTCAAACATAATGGTTCATCCTCCGATACATCCTTATTCCGGGTTTCTTTGGAGCTCGCGCTTTCTTTGGATATCGGAGGCCGGCGCAAACCGACCTCCGATGAGACGTAACGATTCGTTCGCTTAGGAAGCCAGACCCTTGACGAGGTCGATGAACTCCTGCGTGAAGTTGCCTTCCGCAATGTACTTGTCAAGGACGGACTGGGCGGCGGTGGTGAAGCTGTCCATGTCGAGGTCTGCCTGATAGGTGATCTCAACGCCCTTGTCCACAAAGCCCTGCCAGCACTTCTCAACTTCGGATTGGAGCTGCTCAGCGCGCCAAATGGTCGCTTCGAGACCCGCCTTCTTGATGGCGTCCTGCTCGTCCGCGGTCAAGCCCTCGAACCAGGTCTTGGAAACGAGGATGCCCTGCGCGTTCAGCATGTGGTTCGTCTCGGAGCAATACTTGACGACTTCGTGCATGTTGTTGTTGTACAGCTCGGTGATGGTGTTCTCAACGCCGTCCACCATGCCGTTTTGCAGCGCGGTGTAAACCTCCGCCCAAGCGACGGTAACGGGGTTGGCGCCCATGGCGGTAACCAGCGCGGTGCTGATCGGGCTCTCGGGCGTGCGCATCTTGATGCCCGCGTTATCGGCGGTTGACTTGACGGCGTTCTTGTTGTTGCACCATACGCGGGGGCTGCGATACAGCGTGCCGACGGAGATGAGGTTCAGCGCGGCAAGATGCTCGTCAACCTGCTTCTTGGCTTCGTTGTCGGTCTCCCAAAGGTTGCGCGCATGCTGCAAGTCTTTGAACAGATACGGCATTTCGAGGAAGTACATGAACGGATCGCTCGTGCCGAAATAGGAAGGACCGAGCACGCAGGCTTCGATGGAGCCCATCTGCACGCCCTCGGAGAACTCGGTCTGACCGCCGAGCTGGCTGGACGGGTAGATCTCGACCTTGATGGAGCCGTTGGTGTATTGTTCGACGAGTTCTGCGAACTTCTTCGTTCCGTTATACTCGCCGTCGGTCTCCGCCTGAGACATCGTGCCGGCGATCTTCATGACCTTTGCTTCGACGGCAACGGATTCTTCCGCCTTCGGCTCCTCCGCCTTGGGTTCTTCCGCCTTCGGCTCTTCGGTCGCAGTCTCTGCCGCAGGTGTTGCGGCGGGTTCGGTCTTGGCGCATGCTACAAGGCTCAGTACCATGGCCAGCGTCAGAAGGACACACAGGAACTTTTTCATTGACTCTACCTCCGTTTTTTTTATGCGCAATGCGCGCGATCCTGATTTCGCACACATTGATCACCGTGGTTTTCGCGTAGCTTCTCCGATTCTTTCTTTACAGAAAGAAAGAGGGTTTTACATGCTGCAAATATAGCGCTCCGCGCAGCTTCTCCGATTCTTTCTTTACAGAAAGAAAGAGGGTTTTACATGCTGCAAATATAACGCTCCGCGCAGCGGGCAATCCGTTCGTCGGACGCCCTTAGGTCGTTCAAGTGGTTCAAAGCGGTTATGCACGCCCCGCCGCCCATCTTCCGTTCCGCGCGCGCCGCGATAAAATTCGCCGCGTCGGAAAGCCTGATTTCGCCGCTCACGGTGCGGACAAACGTTTCGACATTCTCCTTCGCCTGTTCGGCAAAGTCAATCGAACCGGTCGCCGTCGCCTTGCCGCCGCCCGAAAAAAGCGGATCGGTATGGTCGGTATAGGTGATTTCGGGGTTCAACTCGACAATGCGGTTCATGGAGGCGACGTAGGAGGCAAAGTCGCAATACTGCGCCATGCCGCCGAAAAAGCCGTTGCCCATCAGCGCGTCCCCGGTAAACAGCGCGCCGCTTTCCGCATCGAAAAACCCGATGCACCCGCGGGAATGCCCCGCAAGGTCGATCACCTGCAAGCTCAAATCATCAAACGCGAGGGTTTCGCCATGCTTGACGAATTGATCGACGGGCGCGGGCTTGCCGATCTCCCGCCAAAAGACCTCCCTGCGCGCGGGCGGCACGACCATGTCGTTTTCAAACTGACCGAAGCCGTACTCCCAATGCCAGAAGAAATCTTCAAAGAAGATATAATCCGCCGGATGCGCATAGATTTCCGCGCCATGATCGTGCAAGAGCCGGTTGCAGCCGATGTGATCCCAATGCCCGTGCGTCATGAGCAGCACGTTCCGTTTGCCGTTCTTCAAGTACGGCAGGAGGTTTTGCGCGTTGCTTGCGAGCCCCGAATCGATGAACACGTTGTATTGCTCCGTCTCGATCAGGTAGCTCTTGACGTAGATGTTCAGATAGGGCGTTACGAACGTAACCACATCATGCATGCCGCTTTTCCCCCGCCTTCGCGCTTTATTTCGCGTTGATGCGCTTGCTTGCGATCGCGCAAAGCACCTTCATGCTCTCGATCATGTTGCCCGCGTCCGCGGTTCCCTTGCCCGCTTTGCCGTATGCCGGGCCGTGTCCCACGGAGACGATCACGCCGCCGATATTGATATAGATCAGCACCAGACCGCCGAACTCCGCCGCTTTTTGGGCGATGTTGCCCTGATCGTGATACAGGTAGACGATGCCGTTCGCCAGCCCCTTCTTCACGCGGTTGAGCGCCGTGTCGCTCGGCCACGGGCCGAACACATCGATCCCCTCCGCGCGCAATTCCTCGATGGCGGGCGTCAGAATCGTAATTTCCTCGTCGCCGAAGATGCCGCCCTCGCCCGCGTGCGGATTCAGCGCCGCGACCGCGATATGACAGTCCTCGGGCTTCATGAAATACTGCATGTTCGTATAGAGGCGCCTCACCGTTTTCTTGACGCTGTCCTTCGTGATGCGGTCGGCAATCTCGCGGAACGGGCAATGACCGACGACGGTCGAACGGAAATACGTTTCCGCTTTGACGACAGACGCCGCGACACCCGTGCCGTAAAGCTGACCGAACAGATCAAACTCGGTGTTAAAATCGAACCCCGCCGCATGAAAGCCCGCCTTCGTGATGGGCGCCATGAGCATGCCGTCGATCATGCCGCGCTTTTCCAGCTCGATCGAAGCGACGATGGAGTCGTATTGCAGCTTGCCGCTGTCCGCCGTTACCTTGGAAAACTCGATGTCCTTTCCTGCGGGTACGTCGAAGAAATACACATCGTAGATATTGTCCGTCTGCGCAGGACGCGTCTTGCCGTCCCAATCGATCAAATGAATTATGTCCGCGCCCGCAACCGCCTTCGCGGATATTTCATAGCGCGCCTTGTTGCCGACGAAAACCGCCGTATAGGAATCGTCTTTCGCAAGAATTACCTTCGCGGCAAGCTCGGGGCTGCTGCCCGCGTGATCGCCCAAAATAATCGAGAGAACCGGTATCGCTTTCGTTTCCATTGTTTTATCCTCCTGCAAAATCGCGTCGAGACGACGTGTGTTAATCGGTATATTGCTCGCCCGCGAGCTTTTCGTAATAAAGCGCGATTCCGCTGTTATCGCAGCAGCCGTTCCCGTCGTCATGCAGCTCCTGCAACACCGCGAGCAGCTCGCGCGCAAGCGGTACGGGCGCGTCGTAGCGATCCGCAGCCTCCACGGCGTTGGTCAGGTCTTTTTTATGCAGATCGATCTTGAACCCGGGCGCAAAGTTACGCGCCAGAATGCGCGGCACGGTGGAATTCATAACCGCCGAACCCGCAAACCCCGTGTTGATCGCCTCAAACACCTTCTCGAGGTCGCAGCCCGACTTTTTCGCCAGCATAAACGCCTCGCTCACCGCCGCCATGGAAACCGCGATGATAATCTGATTGGTGAGCTTGCACGCGCTGCCGCTGCCGGAAGGCCCGACCAGCGTCACCTTGCCGCCCATAACGTCCAATATCGGCTTTGCCTCGGCAAAGTCTTTTTCGTCGCCGCCGACCATGATGGCAAGCGTTCCGTCGATCGCCTTCGCTTCTGCGCCGGACACGGGCGCGTCCAGCAAGCGGACGCCCTTCGCCGCAAGCGCCGCATGAACCTCCTCGGTCGCCACGGGCGAAATCGAGCTGTTGTCGATGATCAGCGTGCCGGGTTTTGCGTAATGAATGACGCCGCCCTCGCCGAGCACGACGGACTTGACCTGCGGCCCGTTGGGCAGCATGGTGATAATCGTTTGGCAGGACGAGGCGATCTCCGCTATGGAGGACGCCTTCGTCGCGCCGCAGGAAACCAGTTCGTCCACAGCCGCGGGCACCAGGTCGAACACCATCAGCTCATAACCCGCTTTGACAAGATTCTTTGCCATGGGCTTGCCCATGATCCCGAGACCGATAAATCCTATTTTCATGGATGCCTCCGTTTTTTTGCGCCGTGCGCGGTTCTTATATGGTTCCTTTGATCGGCGTTTTCCGCAATTCCCTTGGCGCATAGATTCCAAGATAAATATTTTCATTGATTGCCCATTATATTATCAATACTTAATCATTTCGTCAACAACTATTTCAAAATTTGTCAATATTTTTTGCCGTTCCTCCTTACAAAAAGTTACTTTTTGAGCAACTGTTGATTCAAAGCTTGTGTTTCCCGAAACGGCGCGGGAAAAAAGAACTCATAAATCGCGGAATTATCGGGAATTTCAAAAACAAAAATGGAAAAGTTGTTATGAACTGTTGCACAAATTAATGAACTTGTGATATACTCAAATCGCTAGGAAACGTGGATACGCGCAAACACATTTCCGCGAAAGAGTCGGAAAGGACTTTCCTTTTTATGAGACTGAACCGCATCAACGACATGGAACAGTACATCATCCAGCATCGCGCGGTATCGCTTGAAGACCTTGCCGAGAAATACGGCATCTCCATGAATACCGTTCGGCGCGACGTTGCGGAGCTTTTGCTGCGCGGCAATGTGCGAAAGGTCTACGGAGGCGTCTCCACGCTGGACGAAGCCGCGCCTTCCTCCATCAACGACCGGCTGCACCGCTCCATCAACGAGAAGATGGCGATCGGCGCGCTTGCCGCATCGCTGATTCCCGATCATTCTACGGTTTACATCGATACAGGTTCCACAACCATGCAGATCATTCCGCATTTGGCGGGCAAGACGAGCATCACGCTGGTAACGACCAGTCTGGACGCGCTGATCGAGGCGCGCAAGTTCGACGATTTCAACATTATCCTGCTCGGCGGTCTGTATAACCACTCTACGGGCTCTACCGTCGGCGGATCCATCATCGAGATGCTTTCTCAAATGCGTATCGACTATGTGCTTGTCGCCACGACGGGCATCTCCGTCGAACACGGCGTAACGAATTCCACCTATGCGGAGGTTGAAATCAAGCGGCACGTTGCGCACAACGGCGGTCAGAAGATCCTGATGGCGGACGGCTCGAAATTCGGGCGCGCGGCGCTGATGAAATTCTGCGAGGTGGACGAGCTGGCCGCGATCGTGACCGACCGCATGCCCGACGCGCACTTTACCGAGTATTGTCGGCAAAAGGGCGTTCGCATCCTAAGCGCGAACAAATAGCAGCTCTCCTTCATTTTTATTCGACTTGCGACGCAGCACGCGCGAAACGCCAAACAGAATCAACAGCAGGCAAGCGTTTTGGCTCGCCTGCTGTTTTGTTTTCGGTCGCTTCCGACTTTATTTCTGGAACAGATGCACGGCAAACCCGCCGAACTCGTCGTTCAAATATATGGTGAAGAATCGCTCGCCCATATGATACGCCGTTCCCATATTAAAGGTATACCCCTTGTTCGCGAGGTATACAATCGCGCGTTCGATCGAGTTGGTACGGATGGCGATGTGTCCGTTTTTGCCGAGCGTGCCATGCTTCATAATCTCAAAATCGGTCGTTACGTAGAATGCGCCCGGCGTGGTTCCCGCAACGTTGCCGTCCGGCGCGATCAGTTCGTTTTCGATGCGCTGTAAGCCCACGCTCGCATAATAGGCGGCGGGCCCCTCGGCAACGGCAAACCCGAACGCGTCGTTCAGCTTTTCCGCCGTGGCGAGCGCTTCCTCCGCGCAGCCGCAGTTGACGCCGAGATGGAACATGACGAAGCCGAGCATCCGAAGCGCAGCGCGCTTGCACGCCGTCTCCACGTCCGCACGGCTCATCTTCGGGCTGCACACGTTCGTTAACCCAACGGCGGTCACATGCCCGAGCGCGGCGTAATCGTCCATCGCCTCATCCGTTTCGCCGCCCATAACGATCCAGTTCACGTCGGGCAGCAGGCGGGAAACCGCTTGGATCGTTTCCGCGCCGCCGTAGGAAGCGGCGGGCGAGAAGGATTGCAGCAAAAAGCCCGCGCTGCGCGCCTTTGCCATCTCGGCGGGCGTCACGCAGGTCGGGATATACGCCGCGCCGCTCTTTTGGCAAAGCGCCGCCATCGCCTCGTCATAGGAGACGGAAATGATAAACTTTGCGCCTGCGCCGAGCGCCGTCTCGCATTCGGCGCCGTCAAGCACATCCGCCGCGCCGATAAGCGCAGCTTGACCCGCCGTTTCGATCGCCGATAAAGCTTCCTCATATCGCATGGAGACCGTGAGGACGTTGACGCCGCCGCTCTTTGCGCCCTCCGCTTTTTCCCGTGCGCAGCCGCCGCACAGGCCGCGCGTTTCGGCGATCACGCCGACGTCCGTCATGCTTTGAAAAACGTTCTTCTGTTCCATAAAGCTCCTCCCATATTTGCGCTTGTGACGCGCTTTTGATGAAATCTTTGTATGATTTTGATAACATATCTAGTGTATCGTGGTTTTCCGCTTCCGTCAATACCTGCAATCTCGTCCGTCTCGTTTCAAACGCGCTGTTTACAAATTCGCCCAAACGCGGTTATACTGAATTCGGCATCGTAAATCTACATATGGGAGGGAAAAACATGCTGTTCGGAGATTGGTCCTTTAAGGACGCCGCGGACGCCGCCGTCGCCGCCGTGCGCGACCCGTCCAACTTTCATTGGTCAACGCTGACGCTCTTTGCCATTGTCATGATCATCTACGCAAACGAGATCAAGGCGAAGAACTTCCGCGCCGTGGCCGCCGCCCTGACGCTTTACAGCATCCATTGGCTGTATGAGATCGCAAACGCCGTGATCTGCCATATCACGGGCTATGCGCTTTGGACTGTCTCGCCCGAAAGCACGAGCTTTATCCTGCTGATCGGCGTGAGCGTGGAGCTTTCGCTGATGTTCTCCATCGCGGGCTTTACCTGCAAGCTCCTGCCCGACGATCCGAAAAAGAAGATCCTCGGCTTGAACAACCGCTGGGTGTTCGGCGTTTTGTTCGCGCTGTTCTGCTCCGTGTTCGAGATCTTTCTCGCATGGACGCCCGCTTTCATTTGGGTTTATCCGTGGTGGGGCGCGATTCCCGTGTTTCTTACGACCTATATCCCGTTCTTCGTCGGCGCGTATCTCGTATACGATTACGAGCCGAAAAAACAATGGACGACCGTCGGCGTGCTCATCGCGATCAACGTCGTGCTGCTTGCCGTGCTCGTTCCGCTCGGCGTCATCTGAGAAAGCGCACGAGCCGAGAAATCAAAAAGCGGGGGTGCGTCTGCGGCGCGTCGCCGTTTTCTTATGGTAATAGACGGCTTACGCGCCGAAAAGAGGCTCCATTGCGAACGTGAACGTCGTTTGGCGCGCGATATGCAGCATATATTCGGGAAGCGGTCTTGCGCCCCAGGTATCGTCCCCCGCAACGCCCATTTCGCCCAGCAGGCAGCGCACGATCGTATGCCGCGGCGTCGGCAGCTCGTGGGGATGCGCGGCAGAGGAAAGCTCCGCGGGCGTGTAGGGCAAAACGCTCATATACATACCGTCCTTGCAGGAAAAGCGCAGCCCCGCGCCGCGCTCGTTCGTAACGTCGAGCCGCCGCACACCGACGCGCATGCCGCATTCCTGCGGGCGCACATACGGCGTCAGATTCTCAAGCGCAGAAAAGCGATAGCGCCCGAGCTTCGCGCCCATTTGCCTGTCCATATAGCACTCCGCCCCGCCCTTTCCATAATAATCGACGAGTTGAAATTCGCGCGGCAGCGCAAACAGCAGCCCGAATTCGGGCAAAACGACCTCGTCGCCCAGCCAGGTCAGACGGAACACGATTTTTCCGGCGCCGTCAAAGCGCAGCGAAAGTGCAACCTCGCCCTGCTCTCTTTCGGGAAGCGAACCGCGCGCCTCGCATTCGTAAGCGCCGCCAAGGTCGTCCGTCTGCTTGACGAGCGTAAAGCGCGCGTTCTCCCGTTCCCCCGCCGTCTGCCAATACGCCATCTCGCGCGGCATACCCCACGCAGCGTCGTTTTCCGTCGGCGCCCGCCAAAACGAAAGCTGCGGCGGGGATAGCAGCAGCGTTCTCCCGTCGATGCGGTAGCTTACAAGGCTGCCACTCGCCGACGAAACGAACGCCTGCGTCTTTTCGGTATGCACGCCGAGAAACGTATTGCCCCGCACGATGCGCGGTATGCTTATCGTTGGCGCTTCCGCTCGCGTTTGCGCGGGAAACACGCTCTGCGCGAACGAAACGACGTGTCTGCGCGCCGCCCATGAAGCATCCTCCGTTAAGCGCAGCTCCGCCGTCACGACGATCTCGCGTTTCAAAGCGTCTATGGGAAACGGGAGCGGCAAAAAGCCCGTCTCATGCGGCAAAACGGAGAGCCGAGCGCTCACGCGCTTCTCCGTCTCTCCATCCGAAAGATATGAAAGCGCGAGTTCAAACGCGCCCGTATCGGTAAAGAGCGAGTTGTTTTTCAGCGTGACGCCCGTTTCCGAAACGGAGAGCGCAAAGGGAGCGTAGCAAGCCTTGACCTCTTGCAGCTTGGGCGAAAGCGCGCGGTCGGCAAAAAGCAACCCGTCCGCGCAAAACGAGCCGTCGTTCGGCATGTCCCCGAAATCCCCTCCATAAGCGAGATAGCTTTGTCCGCCTGCGTCCTTTGCCCAAAGCGATTGATCGATCCAGTCCCAAATAAACCCGCCTTGGTATTGCGTATATCGTTCGGCAAGCGCGGTGTAATGGTCGAGTCCGCCCGTTGAGTTGCCCATGGAATGCGCATATTCGCATAGGATGAACGGCTTGTCGTGATGCGCGTCCAAATACGCGGCGATTTGCTCGGCGCGCCAATACATGCGGCTGAATACGTCGCTTGCGTTCATGCTTTGCCATGCAAAAAACGGGCTGTCGGCGGGCAGGTTTCTGACGCCGTCGTTCTCAAAATGGACAAGGCGCGAAGGATCGTTTTCGCGCAGGAAGTTTGCCGCGTCCAAAATGATCTCGCCGCCAAGGCTCTCGTTGCCGCAGCTCCAAATCAGGATGGACGGATGGTTGTAATCCCGCCGCAGCATGGATTTGACGCGATCCAGCACCGCGCCGCGCCACTCCGCCTTGCCCGCGGGCAGCGTATCCTCGTTCGGCGCGACCTGCCCCAGCGTTTGCCATGTGCCGTGCGTTTCAAGGTTCGCTTCGTCAACGACATACAGCCCGTATCGGTCGCAAAGCTCGTACCATTCCGTTCGGTTCGGATAGTGGCTTGTTCGCACGGCGTTGATATTATGCCGTTTCATTTGCACAATGTCGAAGAGCATATCCTCTCTCGATATGACGCGCCCCGTTCTCGCGTTCCATTCATGCCGATTCACGCCGCGAAACACGATGCGCTCGCCGTTGATGCGCATCACGCCGTCCACGATACCGAACCGTCGGAAACCGTAAGCAATCCGCGTCGTTTCGACCGTCGCGCCGCCTTCGTCGGACAAGATCAGCTCGCATTCGGAAAGGTTCGGGGTTTCCGCGCTCCATAAAAGCGGTTTGTCGAACGTAAGCCGGATGCTTGTGCATGCGGACGAAATTTTCGCACGCAGACTTTTCCCGCCCGA
Organism: uncultured Oscillospiraceae bacterium; assembly: GCA_964495255.1. Classification (GTDB taxonomy): domain Bacteria; phylum Bacillota; class Clostridia; order Christensenellales; family CAG-138; genus UBA7703. The sequence goes on along the minus strand of CAZBVC010000007.1, from coordinate 11,065 downwards.
CGAAAGCGCGATCTCGCCGCCGATCTCGCCCGAAACGCGAATCTCCGCGCGCAGGATACCGCGCGTAAAATCGTCGCTGAGTTCGGGCGTGATCCGCACGTCGAACAGATGCGTCTTTTTGAGCGACACAAGCCAAACGCTGCGAAATATGCCGAAAAACCGCCAGAAATCCTGATCCTCCAGCCATGACGCGGTCGTAAACCGAAACGCCCAAACGACGAGCGCGTTTTCGCCCGCACAAAGATAGGGGGTTACGTCGAACGCCGACGGAGTGAAGCTGTTCTCCGCATAGCCGACGCAATTCCCGTTGACAAACAGCGCGAACGCAGGCTCCACGCCGTCAAAGCGGAGCAGCGTTCTGCTTGCGCACGGATCCGCCGAAAACGTCGTTGCGTACACGCCGACGGGATTGTCCTTCGGCAGCTCGCCCGAACGAAGGCGCTCATGCCCCTCCCACGGATAAATCGTGTTGACGTATTGCGGCGCGCCATATCTTCCGTCTTGCAGGTTGATATGCGCCGGAACTGGAATCTCGTCCCATGCGTCCGCGTTCGGATTCTCCGCATGCGGCGGCAGCTCGGCAAGCGACGCGGCGTAAGCAAAGCGCCATGCGCCATCGAGCTTTCTTTCGATGGAAACGCCGTTTGCGTCCAAGCAGACGTGCGAGGAATGCGCCTCTTCGCGGTTCACGGCGAACACGCGCGGGTCGGAAAGCCAATTCGGGTCGAACTGCATACGTTTCTCCATAAAAGATTCTACAAGTAAAGTTTTTTCGAGCAAAAGTTTTTTCGATGTAGTTTCAGTATACGGCAAGCGCGGAACGTTTATCAAGACAAAACCCATTGTTTGCATAAGGGCGGGCTGTTATAATGGGCGAAACAGAACAAACGCGGAATCGAGGATACCGTCATGACGGGCAAACAAAAGAGCATCTGCATATTGGCGGACGCGGCGGATAAGAAAGAGCGGCAGTCGCGCGGCGCACGCAAGGGCGACGCATGAGCGAATTGACAGACGGCGTTGTTACGCTCGACCTCCACGGCAAAAACGCGTATCAGGCGCGCATTTCCTTGGACGCGGCGCTCAAAAAAGCGAAGGCGGCGTATCGCATACGCGTGATCCATGGTTATCACAACGGCGAAACGCTGCGCGCGCTCGTTCAAACGGAGTATGCGGGTCATCCGCTCGTATTGCGCACGGAGCCGCACGGCGAAGGGCAAACCGATCTGATCCTGCGCGAGGGATTCCTGCCGTAACGCCGATTCTATATCCGCGGCGCAAGGCGGGCGTAGGCGCGCGGAGATACGCCATATTCGGCGCGAAACGCCTTATAAAACCCCGAATAGTCCGAAAAACCGCATTTTTCCGCCGCGCTTTGCGGCTCTATGCCCGCATAGAGCAGGTTGCGCGCTTTGATCATGCGCTTCTTTTGCAGCATGCCGTAGATCGTCGTTCCCGTTTGCGCGCGAAACGCCCGCGTGAGATAAAACTTGGATAGATACATGCTTTGCGCCACGTCGTTTAGCGTAACGCCGCTTTCCAAATGCGCGTCAAGATAGTCCGAAACGCGCGCGGCAAGCGAGGTTTCATTCATTCGCGCCGGCTCGTCGCCCTGCGCGCGCGCCGTGTCGCAAACGCGGTTCAGCGTGACGAGCAGATCGGTCATATACGCGTTTTTCAGCACGTCCCCACCGAAGCGCTGCGCGCCGTCCTCCTCAAACAAACGGAAAAACTGAGCGCGCAGACCCTCCTGCGTTTCCCGCGGAAAGCGGTACGCCGTTCGCTGTTCAACGGAAAAGCAGCGCGAAAGATCCGTTTCCGCCGTGGAAAGCGCGCTCACATATGCGCGCGAAAGCCATAATACGATGCGCTCATACTCCCGATTTTCGTCCGCAATGATGGGGCGATGGAGCTGGTTCGGGCCGATCAGCAGAATGTCGCCCGCGTCAAGCCGAAAGGATTGGTTGTCGATCTGGTAATCCAGCCCGCCGCCCAGCAAAAAAAAGCATTCGTAAAAATCATGAAAATGCAGCGAAACAAGGCGCTCGCTGTCGTCCTTGTAATGATAAAGCTCATAGTTTTCAAGCAGCATATGCTGCCGCTGCTGAAACGCATGACGAATGAACCCCATGTCGGCACGCTCCTTTTGCTCATTCTAGCAAATTAGAGCAACATTGGCAATGCTTTGGTTCATATTTGCATATTCATTTGCCGCGAAGGTGCGATATACTGAAAGCAAGACAAATCTATCACAACATGAAACGGAGCGCCGAATATGAAAAACGATACGCGTTACGCCGTCGCGTGCCCGACCAGTATGGGCGTGCGCATTACCCCCGCCAATCGGCAGGGCGTGCAAACCAGCCACGATTACCGTCTGCAATGCACCAGCGCGGAAACGAACGTGCTGAACATCGCGTCCTCCTTGGGGCACGAGTGCCTCGCGCTGACCAAATTTGTCGAGGGCAGCCCGATCGCCGCGTTTATCCAAAGCGAGCTGCGCCGCCGCAACATCCGTTACGAGGGCGCCACCGTGCCGCAGGGCGGGCCGTGGGGCTATCGGCATCAGTTCAACATCGCGGACAGTGGGTTTGGGCCGCGCGGGCCCCGCGTTTGGAACGATCGCGCGGGCGAAGTCGGCAGAACGCTGGACGCTTCGGAATTCGACACAGAGCGCATATTCGGGCGGGAGGGCGTTTCCATCCTGCATATCTCGGGCTTGATCGGCGCGCTTTCACCCGAATCGAGCCAATGCTGCCTCGCGCTTGCCAAGGCGGCAAAGGCGCATGGCACACTGGTCAGTTTTGACCTCAACTATCGCGCGTCCTTCTGGGAGGGACGTGAAGCGGAGCTTTCCGCGATATTTGCCGAGATCGCGGGCGCCGCCGATATTCTCGTCGGCAACGAGGAGGATTTCCAGCTTGCGCTCGGCGTTAAGGGGCCCGAGGCGGGCGGCAAGTCGCTTTCCGAAAAAACCGACGGCTTCATCCAAATGATCCATGCGGCGCAAAAGCGCTTCCCGCAGGTCAAGCTGTTTGCAACCACGCTTCGCCAGGTGGTCAGCGCAAACGAGCATCTTTGGGGCGCGATTGTCTGCGCAGGCGAGAAAGCCTTTATCGAGCCTCCGCGCAGCATCAGCGTTCTCGATCGCATCGGCGGCGGCGACGGATTCACGGGCGGCTTGCTCTACGGCGTTTACAAGGGCTGGACGCCCGAGCAATGTATGCAGTTTGGCTGGGCGTGCGGCGCGCTTGCGGCGGCTTCGATCGACGATTACGCCACCCCCGCCGACGAGGAGCAGGTTTGGGCGGTATACAAGGGCAACGCGCGCGTCAAGCGTTGACTTCATCGCAACGTGCCACATCTTAAATAAGAAGGAGAGAATTTATGCAGGCGGATATCGGTTTGGTCGGACTCGCCGTCATGGGCGAAAACCTGGTCATGAATATGGAATCCAAGGGCTTTGCGGTCGCGGTGTACAACCGCACCATCGACAAGGTCGATCGGTTTGTCACGGGTCGCGCGAAAGGGAAAAACGTTGTCGGCTGCCATACGTTGGAGGCGCTCAAAGACGCGCTGAAAAAACCGCGCAAGGTCATGATGATGGTCAAGGCGGGGCAGCCCGTTGACGATTTCATCGAGAAGCTGCTCGCCGTGCTCGAGCCGGGCGACGTCATCATCGACGGCGGCAACAGCCATTTTCCCGATACGATCCGCAGAACGGCGTATGTGGAAAGCAAGGGCTTGCTCTATATCGGCACGGGCGTTTCCGGCGGCGAGGAGGGCGCGTTGAAGGGACCTTCCATGATGCCCGGCGGTTCGCCCGCGGCATGGCCGCTCGTAAAGCCGATCTTTCAGGCGATCTGCGCCAAGGCGGACGGCGCCCCCTGCTGCGACTGGGTCGGCGAGAACGGCGCGGGACACTTTGTCAAGATGGTGCACAACGGCATCGAATACGGCGATATGCAGCTCATCTGCGAGGCGTATCATCTCATGCGCGACGTGCTGGATATGACTTGCGACGAGATGCACGAGGTGTTTGCCGAATGGAACAAGGGCGAGCTGGACAGCTATCTTGTCGAGATCACGCGCGACATCCTCGCCTTTAAGGATACGGACGGCTCCCCCATCGTTGAAAAGATTCTCGATACGGCGGGTCAGAAGGGGACGGGTAAATGGACGGGTATCGCGGCGCTGGACGAGGGCGTTCCGCTGACGCTGATCGGCGAGGCGGTGTTCTCGCGCTGTCTCTCCGCCATGAAGGACGAACGCGTGCTTGCAAGCGATGCGTTCCCGCATGAAAAGATCCCGTTTTCGGGCGACAAAAAGGCGTTTGTCGAGCAGATTCGCCAAGCGCTGTTTGCCAGCAAGATCATCTCCTACGCGCAGGGCTACACGCTTATGCGCGCAGCGGCGAAAACCTATGGCTGGAACCTCAACTATGGCGGCATCGCGCTGATGTGGCGCGGCGGCTGCATCATCCGCAGCGTGTTCTTGGGGAAGATCAAGGACGCATACGATCAAAACCCCGCCCTGACCAACCTCCTGCTCGACCCCTACTTTGCCGAAACGATAAGCTCGCTCGTGCCCGCGTGGCGAAGCGTTTGCATGAACGCGATCGCTTACGGCGTGCCCGCGCCCGCCATGACCGCCGCGCTGACCTATTTCGACGGTTATACGACGAAGCGTCTGCCCGCGAATCTGTTGCAGGCACAGCGGGACTACTTTGGCGCGCATACCTACGAGCGCATCGACGAGCCGCGCGGCAAGTTCTTCCATACGAACTGGACGGGCGAGGGCGGTGACACCGCGGCAGGCGTATACAACGCGTAGGGAAGATCGCGCAAAGGGACGTTTCCCCTTTGAAATCGCATTTGAGGGGGAATCCCCCGAAAGAATCCCTGCTGTCTTCCTCAAACAATATCGGTTTCCAAAGGGCTTGTCCTTTGGCAGGGGCGCCGTGGCAGCATCCCCGCAAGCAAAGCCCTTGGCATAAACGAAAGGAGTTTCATCATGCAGCTACCTTACAAACCGGATTTCAGCGGCAAAGTCGCCGTGGTAACAGGCGGAGCGGGCGTTCTCTGCTCCATGTTCGCAAAGGCGCTCTCGTCATGCGGCGCAAAGGTCGCCGTACTCGACCTTGCCGTGGACAAGGCGCAGCTCGTGGCGGACGAGATCAACGCAAGCGGCGGCACGGCAATCGCGGTCAAGGCGAACGTGTTGGAGCCGGCGAGCGTCAAAGAGGCGCATGAGGCGGTTCTCGGCGCGTTTGGCAAATGCGACCTGCTCGTCAACGGCGCAGGCGGCAACAACCCGCGCGCAACGACGGACGACGAATACTTTGACGAAGCCGTGATGCTCGATACGAGCAAAAAGAGCTTCTTCGATCTCGATCCCGCCGGCTTCGATTTCGTATTCGGGCTGAACATCAAGGGCACGCTCCTGCCCACGCAGGAGTTCGCGCGCGATTTCCTCGACGGGCGCGGCGGCAACATCCTGAACGTCAGTTCCATGAACGCATTTACGCCGCTGACCAAGATCCCCGCTTACTCTGCGGCAAAAGCGGCGGTTTCGAACTTTACCAAGTGGCTTTCCGTATACTTTTCGCAGTGTGGCGTCCGCGTCAACGCGCTTGCGCCGGGCTTTTTCTCTACCACGCAGAACGCCAAGCTTCTTTGGAACGACGACGGCACGCCCACCGCGCGCACGAACAAGATCCTGCGCAACACGCCCATGGGTCGGTTTGGCGAAGCGGAGGAGTTGATCGGCGGTCTGTTCTTCCTGCTGGACAACAACGCGTCCGCGTTTGTCACGGGCGTCGTGCTGCCCATCGACGGCGGGTTCTCGGCATATTCGGGCGTTTGACCGCAAAGAAAGGAAGGCTTTCCCTATGGAGCTGAGCCGCATCGCAAATACGGAAGCGGGCTTGTCCCGCGCCGAGATCGAAGCCGCGCTCTCCGCGTCGCTTGCGGGGCGCGCGCCAAAGCGCGTTTTGATGATTCCGCCCGATTTCACGCGTTTTCATTCCAACGCGGGGCTGATTACCAACCTGTATTACCATATGCTCACTTCGCTCGGCGCAACGGTTGATATCCTGCCCGCGCTGGGTACGCACGCGCCCGTAACCGAGACGAAAGCGCAAATCATGTTCGGCGACATCCCGTTTGACCGTTTCCTCGTTCACAACTGGCGCACGGACGTGACAAAGCTCGGCGAGGTTCCCGCGTCGTTTCTGAGCGAAATCACCGGCGGCATTTGGAACGAACCGATCTCCGTAGAGATCAACCGCCGTCTGCTCGACCCGTCCTACGACCTGATCCTCTCCATCGGGCAGGTCGTGCCGCACGAGGTCATCGGAATGTCCAACCACGCGAAAAACCTGTTCGTCGGCGTGGGCGGCGCGGATATGATCAACAAGAGCCATATGGTCGGCGCGCTGTACGGCATGGAGCGCATGATGGGACGCGATTTTACGCCCGTTCGCCGCATGTTCGACTATGCGCTGGAAAAATACCTGGGCAATTTACCGATCCTGTTCGTTTTGACCGTTACCACCGCGCCGCAGGGCAACATCCGCACGCACGGTCTGTTCATCGGCGACACGCGCAAATCGCTCGAACGCGCCGTCGCGCTCGCGCAGGGGAAGAACATCGACTTTGTCGAGCGCGGCATCCAAAAATGCATCGTGTATCTTGATCCGTCGGAGTTCCGCTCCACTTGGCTGGGCAATAAGGCGGTATACCGCACGCGCATGGCGGTTGCGGACGGCGGCGAATTGCTCATCCTCGCGCCCGGCGTAGAGCGCTTCGGCGAGGACGCGCAGGTTGACGCGCTCATCCGTAAGTATGGATACGTCGGCAGAAAACGCGTGCTGGAACTGTTCAACGCGCCCGAAAACGACGATCTTCGCGCAAACATGAGCGCCGCAGCACATCTGATTCACGGCTCGTCGGACGATCGCTTCCATATCACCTACGCGGTCAAGAAAATCTCGCAAGGGGAGATCGAATCCGTGAACTTCGGCGCGGCGGATGTGGACGAGATGATGCGCGTTTACGACCCGAAGAAGCTCGCCTACGGCTACAACACGATGCCGAACGGCGAAGTTGTTTACTTTATCCCGAACCCCGCGCTGGGGCTCTGGATCGACAGAACGCGCTTTTCCGACTAAGCGCATACCGTCATAAAACCCGACGCAACGATTGGAGCCACCCGTTATTCGCGGATGGCTCCTGTTTTGCATCAGCGTTTGCCGCCTCGCATGACGGCGTTTGACATAGCGCCGAAGGAACACAATGGAGTTAAGCCGCAAAGCCTAACTCCATTTTGATGTTGCCGTTTTTCGGTTTACTTTTTGCTGTCCGCCTGAATGCGCGCCTGCGCTGCGGCAAGCCGCGCGATCGGCACGCGGAACGGCGAGCAGGAAACGTAATTCAAGCCGACGTTGTGGCAGAACTCGATGCTCGACGGGTCGCCGCCGTGTTCGCCGCAGATACCCAGCTTGATGTCGGGACGAACGCTGCGCCCGAGTTCGGCGGCCATCTTAATCAGCTTGCCGACGCCCTCTTGATCCACGCGCGAGAACGGATCGAACTCGAAGATCTTCTTTTTATAGTAATCGTCGAGGAATTTACCCGCGTCGTCACGGCTGAATCCAAACGTCATCTGGCTCAGATCGTTCGTTCCGAAGCTGAAAAACTGTGCGTATTCGGCGATTTTATCCGCCATCAGCGCCGCGCGCGGAACCTCGATCATCGTGCCGACAAGATAGGGAATCTCGACGCCGCGCTCGGTCATAACCTCGTTGGCGGTGCGATCGACGACTTCCTTGACGAACGCAAGCTCTTTGGGCTCGCCGACAAGCGGAATCATGATCTCGGGGATGATCTTGATGCCCGTCTCCTGCCGCGTTTCGATCGCCGCTTCGATGACGGCGCGCGTCTGCATCTCGGCAATCTCGGGATAGGTGATCGCGAGACGGCAGCCGCGGTGACCCAGCATGGGGTTAAACTCATGCAGGTTGGCGACGGTGAGCTTCAATTCTTCTAACGAAAGCCCCATCTCCTTCGCAAGCGCGCGGATGTCCGTATCCTCGGTCGGCAGGAATTCGTGAAGCGGCGGATCCAGGAAGCGGATCGTAACGGGTCTGCTGCCCATCGCCTTATAGATGCCCTTGAAGTCGAAGCGCTGCATCGGCAGCAGCTTTGCCAAAGCGCGGCGGCGGCTTGTTTCGTCCTTGGAGACGATCATCTCGCGCATCGCGGGGATGCGGGACTCCTCGAAGAACATATGCTCCGTGCGGCACAGACCGATGCCCTCCGCGCCGAACTTGACGGCGACCTCCGCGTCATGCGGGTTGTCCGCGTTCGTGCGCACCTTGAGCGTTCGAATCTCGTCCGCCCAGCTCATGATGGTCGCGAAGTTGCCGGAAACCTGCGCGTCGATGGTCGGGAGCGCTTCGCCGTAAACCGAGCCCGTGGAACCGTCGAGGGACAGCCAGTCGCCCTCGTTGAACACAAGACCCGAAGCGGTTGTGAACGTGCGGCTCTTTTCAAGGATCATGACGTCCGAGCAGCCCGCCACGCAGCAGGTGCCCATGCCGCGCGCAACGACCGCCGCGTGCGAGGTCATGCCGCCGCGCGCCGTGAGCACGCCCTCAGCGGCATACATCCCTTCGATGTCCTCCGGCGAAGTCTCCAAGCGTACCAAAATGACCTTTTCGCCGCGTTTGGCCGCTTCTATCGCGTCCAGAGCGGTAAAGTACACGCGTCCGCACGCCGCGCCGGGCGACGCGGGCAGACCCATTGCGATCGGCTTCGCCTTTTTCAGCGCTTTGGGCTCAAACGTCGGATGCAAAAGCGCGTCCAGCGAGCGGGGGTCGATCTTCATGAGCGCTTCCTCGCGCGAAATCATGCCTTCCTTGACAAGATCGACCGCAATCTGCAATGCGGCGGCGGCGGTGCGCTTGCCGTTGCGGGTTTGGAGCATGAAGAGCTTGCCGCGCTCGATCGTGAACTCCATATCCTGCATATCGCGATAATGCTCCTCGAGCGTCGCCGCGATGGAAACAAACTGTTTGTATACCTTCGGCTGCGAAATGCGCAGATCCTCGATGGGCGACGGCGTGCGGATGCCCGCTACGACGTCCTCGCCCTGCGCGTTCATAAGGAACTCGCCGTACAGCTTGCGCTCGCCCGTGGAGGGATTGCGCGTAAACGCGACGCCCGTGCCGCAATCGTTGCCCATGTTGCCGAACACCATGCTTTGCACGTTGACGGCGGTTCCCCAATCGGACGGGATGTCGTTCTTTCTTCTGTAAACGATGGCGCGGGGGTTGTCCCAGCTGCGGAACACCGCCTTGATCGCCTCCATGAGCTGAACACGCGGCTCCTGCGGGAACTCCGTGCCCTTCTCCTCGAGATACATCTGCTTATACCGCTCAACGATCAATTTGAGGTTTTCGGCGTTGAGCTCGGTATCCAGCTTGCAGTCGTTCTGGCGCTTGACGTCTTCAAAGATCGCGTCAAACTTCGCCTTGGGAACCTCCATCACAACGTCCGAGAACATCTGGATGAAGCGGCGGTAGCTGTCGAACGCGAACCGCTCGTTGTTCGTGAGCTTCGCCATGCCGACGACCGTATCGTCGTTCAGACCGAGGTTCAATATGGTATCCATCATGCCCGGCATGGACGCGCGCGCGCCGCTGCGCACGGAGACAAGGAACGGGTTTTCGGGGTCGCCGAATTTCTTGTCCGCGTTCTTCTCCGTAATGGCAAGCGCGGCTTCGATTTGCTCTACGATTTCGGCGGCAATGGTTTTCTTATCCGTATAATACCGCGTGCATGCTTCCGTCGTAACGGTAAACCCGAATGGCACGGGCAAACCCAGCGACGTCATCTCGGCAAGGTTCGCGCCCTTTCCGCCGAGCAAAGCGCGCATCTCCGCGTTTCCCTCGCTGAACAGATAGACGTACTTCTTTGACAAATCCTCTTCCTCCTTCACGTTTTTAACGTGTTTATTATAGCCGTCCGTTTGGGCATAAGCAAGCAATTCCGCATAAAAAGCGTCCCCAAAAGCGAGATTTTGCGCGGCTTGTCGCAAATTTGCACAGTTTTTGACGAAAATTGACGCAAACGCTTGCGTTCAACCAAACGGAGAAACAAAAAGAGTCCAAAAAAGGCGCCGCAGCGCGACGCCCTTTTCGAATCGGTTTAATACATGCCGCCCATGTCGGGGCCCGCAGCGGGAGCGGGCGCCGGAGGCGCCGGAATATCGGTAACGAGACTCTCGGTGGTCAGAACCATCGCCGCAACGCTCGCCGCGTTTTGCAGCGCGCTGCGCGTGACCTTCGTCGGGTCGATAATGCCCTCGTCCTCAAGCATGCAGTATGCGTCGGTCGCCACGTTGTAGCCGAAGCCGACCTTGTTTTCGCGCTTGATGTTCTCGATGACGACCGAGCCGTCCACGCCTGCGTTGAGAGCGATCTGACGAATCGGCTCCTCGAGCGCGCGCAGAATGATCGAAACGCCCGTCTTATAATCGCCTGCGGACTTCTCATGCAGCGCCTTCACCTGCGGAATGACGTTGAGCAGCGCAACGCCGCCGCCGGGCACGATGCCCTCTTCCACGGCCGCGCGGGTCGCGGAGAGCGCGTCCTCGATGCGGAGCTTGAACTCCTTCATCTCGATCTCGGTTGCCGCGCCGACGGAGATCACCGCAACGCCGCCCGCGAGCTTTGCAAGACGCTCTTGCAGCTTTTCCTTGTCGTAATCGCTCGTGGTTTCGGCAATCTGCGCACGAATCGCGGCGACGCGCGCCTTGATCGCTTCGGGATCGCCCGCGCCTTCGACGATAACGGTGTTGTCCTTGTCAACCTTGACCTGACGCGCCGTACCGAGCTGCATCAGCGTGGTTTCCTTCAATTCGAGACCGACCTCGGAGGAGATGACCTCGCCGCCCGTCAGCGTTGCGATATCCTGCAACATCGCCTTGCGACGATCGCCGAAACCGGGCGCCTTGACCGCAACGCAGGTGAACGTGCCGCGCAGCTTGTTGACGACCAGCG